>CAYPYY010000285.1:0-1500 GCA_964414995.1 uncultured Gemmatimonas sp. | reverse complement strand
CGCGGTACGGCGTCCGGATGCCTGAGGTAGACACGACCTATGCCGAGTCCGGCGAAGGTCCGGCGGACCGCGTGGTGGCGCAGTGGCGTGCGGCGGCGGCCTCCGGAGCGTTGGAACGCCCGCTGGCGGCCTCACTCACACTCGGCGAGGCGGCGACCACGGGTCCCGGTGTCGCGCGGCTCGCTGGGCCGTACTACCTGATCGAGGACAGCGGGGCGCAGCTGATCCCCGAGAGGATTGCCGCCTCGCTCGCGCTGGCGGACTCGCTCGATTGGCGCGGGCCGCACGCGACGGCGCAGGACCGCAGTCCGATTCGCCACGCACTCGGTATGCATCCGGCGCTGGTGGTCGGCTTCACCGTGGCGATCGACGCCGCGCTCAGCGGCCACAACGACGGAGCGCGCGAGCAGCGCATTCGTGCGTTGCTCGCGCGCTCCGGGGCCCCCGTGGAACAGGTGCGGCGGTACTTACCGCAGTACGCCCCGTGACGCCTCGCTACCGGTAGCGGAACTTGTAGGTCAGGCCCGCCTCGATCGCGGGACCCTGGTACGTGCGCGCACCACCGAAGTTCTCGAAGAATCGCGTCCACTGATAGCGCGTCCCGACGTTGAGCGCGAGCGTCTCGCCAAACCACCACTCGGCGCCGACGCCGCCCTGCAACGAGAAGCCCGGCACGATGCTCACGCCCGCGCCACCCGTGCTGCCGCCCAGGACGCCGCCGCTGGTCTCGCGATCGTCAATGCCCAGCGTCAGGCCCGCGCCGCCGAGGACCCAGGGCTCGAACTTGGCGCCGGCATCCGTGAACGGGTAATAGCGCACGGCGGTGGTCTGCGCGACGATCCAGCTCTGCACGTTCTCGCCGGCCGAGCCACCGAGTCCGCCGGTGGCCGGCACGTCCTGCTCGCGACGCCACACGCCGACGCCGTTCTCGAGTGCCACGCGGGCGTCGAGACCGCGGCGCATAAAGCCGTAGAACATCGGCAGCGTAGACACGTCAACGCCGCTGGGCGGTTCGATCCCGCGCAGTTCCCACGGACCGATGGTGAGGCCCGCCGCCTTGCGCGCCAGGCGTGCACGCGATTCGGCAGCGGCCTCCGGCGACATCCGCGTGCTGTCCTGCGCGGCCATCGGGAGCGGCTGGAGAAGGGCAAGCAGCGATAGCGTGACGAGGGTGCGATGCAGCATCGGTACACAGTCTCCTGTGGAAGTGAGGGTCCCAGCGTATGACGACCAGAAGTATCGTTGGCGTCACCTCAGTGTTCCACGGCGTGATGGAGGGTCTCGACGGGCCGTGATGTGCCTCACGCAGGGCCGGTGTGACCCAGGCCACGCTCCCGCGCTGACGCGGTGGGATTGCCGCACTTGCGTGCGCGCGGTCAATTCTAGGGCACATCACCCTCCTCAGCCCCCGATGCCACGCTCCGTTCGCGCCCTCGCCCTGCTCGCTCTCCTCGCGCTCGTCACCTCGACCCCGCTCGGCGCCCAACTACCCACGTCCCT
>CAYPYY010000284.1:0-1508 GCA_964414995.1 uncultured Gemmatimonas sp. | reverse complement strand
TGCGCTATGACCTGCCGCGCGACGCGGCGCAGTACGCGTTGTTTCTCGAGACCCGGGGGCACTACTACGAGATGATGCGCGGCGAGTGGCTCGCCGAGGGCAACGCTGAGATGGCGCGGCTCCTGATGATGGACACGCGTCGCGCGCTGCGTCGGATGGCGCCGCTCTACAAGACACGCGAGGCCTATATGGAGCAGAACTTCTGGGCGAGCCGGTTCGGAGGGACGCACTAATGCGCCGCGCATCGATCGTCCTCGTGCTGGCCCTCGTGGCCAGCGTCGGCTGCGTCGAGACCAACCCCGCGCTCGCCCCGACGGGCGCCCTCGTCCAACTCCACCACCGCGACACCAGCGCACGCACGGTGGGCGAGCTGCTCGCGGTGAGCGCCGAGTCGGTGTGGGTGCAGGCGCCGAAACCCGCGGCCTATCGGCCGCAGGCGTTCGCGCTCGGTCAACTGGACCGCGTGCTTGTGTCGCGAGGCAGTGGCCTGCGCCAGCGCGTGGTGCGCGGCGCGGTGTTTGGGCTGGTCAGCGGATTCGCACTGAACGCCGCGTGCCGGTCGGTGACCACCGGCTGCGGCGCCGAACTCGCGATGAGTGTCGCAATGTCATCGATGCTCGGGCTCGTCGCCGGTTGGGACACGCAGCGCATTCGCGTGCTCGAGTTGGAGCCGCCGCTTTCGGAGAGCCTGCGCGTGTTCGCGCGCTGGCCCCAGGGACTGCCGCCGGGGATGCGCGAGGCCCCGGCGGACTCGGCGCCGCCTAGTCGTCGATGAGCATCGCGGCGGGGTCTTCCATCAATTCCTTCACGCGCACGAGGAACAGCACCGCCTGCTGCCCGTCAATGATGCGGTGGTCGTAGCTGAGGGCCACGTACATCATCGGGCGGATCTCGACCTTGCCGTCCACCGCGACCGGGCGATCCTGGATCTTGTGCAGGCCGAGGATGGCGACCTGTGGATAGTTGATGATCGGCGTGGAGACCAGTGAACCGAACACGCCGCCATTCGTGATGGTGAACGTGCCGCCGGTGAGGTCGTCCATCGTGAGCTTGCCGTCGCGGGCCCGCTTGGCGACGGCATTCATCGCACGGGAGAAGCCGATCATCGACATCCGATCGGCGTCCTTGACGTTGGGCACGACGAGGCCCGCCTCGCTGGCCACGGCGATGCCGAGGTTCACGTAGTGCTTGTAGATGACGCTGTCGCCGTCGATCTGCGCATTCACGACGGGATACGCCTTGAGCGCGAGGCAGGCCGCCTTGGCGAAGAAGGGCATAAAGCTGAGCTTCACGCCGTGCTCCTTCTCGACGCGCTCCTTCATCCGCTCGCGCACGGCCGAGACCGCGGACATATCGATCTCGTTGAACGTCGTCAGGTGCGCGGTGCTGTGTTGCGCCTGGAGGAGATTCTCGGCGATGCGCTTGCGGCGCGTCGTCATCTTCTCGCGGGTCTCGCGCACGCCGTCGGGGCGCGGCGCGGGCGCGGGGGCCGGCTTCACCGGGGCGAC
>CAYPYY010000283.1:0-1512 GCA_964414995.1 uncultured Gemmatimonas sp. | reverse complement strand
CGGGGATCAAGGCGGCGGTCGTCGGCAACCACGTCGGCGACATCGGCCACGCCGTAGAAGCGGTGGTGACGAAGGGCGGGTTCTCGGTGGTGCGCGACCTCGTGGGGCACGGCGTGGGCGCCGTGATGCACGAGGAGCCGCAGGTGCCGAATCACGGCAAGCCCAAGCGCGGCGCCCGCCTGCAGGCGGGGATGACGCTGGCCATCGAGCCGATGGTGAACGTGGGGACGGCGGCCACCAAGACGCTTGCCGACAAGTGGACGATCGTGACGCTCGACGGCGCGCTGTCGGCGCACTTCGAGCACACGGTGGCGATTACGGCCGAGGGGCCGCGGGTGCTGACGACGCTGGAATAAGTTGCTGGTCGGCGGCGCGGCCGTCGACGGCGTACATTGGCGGCACTCAATCCACTGCGAGGCGATGGTGCGTCCGTTTCTGCGAGGCGTGGCGGTCGTGAGTGCGGCGCTGCTCAGCGCGCTCCCGCTGCGTGCCGACGACTTCTGGCTCGTGGCCGACCTGTTCCGCGTCGAACTCGGCGACGAGCTGGTGCTGCGTGGGCAGACGAGTAGCCGATTTCCGGCGAGTCGCGTGGCGGTGACGCCGGACCGCATCGTGAGTGCACGGCGGCTCTCGGCGACCGATGACGAGGCGCTTCGTCGCTTCGCCGTGGCTGGTCCCTCGCTGCTGGTTCGGGATCGGCCGACGCGGGCCGGGCAGTACGTGATTGCCGTGGCGCTCGGACCGCGCGCGGTGCGCGAGTCGGCGGCGGGGTTTCGTCGCTACCTAGAGCTCGAGGGTGCCACGGCCGCCCTGCGCCGCGTGGATCGCGAGGGGTTGCTGGCCGGTCGTGACTCGGTGACGCGGCGCTACGCCAAGTACGCGAAAGCGATTGTCGAGGTCGGCGCAGGCGGTGCGGCGGCTCACGATCGGGTGGCGGCGTTTCCCCTGGAGTTCGTGATGCGCACCGACCCGCGCCGCCTCGCGGTCGGGGATACCGTGGTGGTGGAACTGCGCTTTGGGGGCGCGCCGCTCGCGGGCGCGCCAGTGCACGCCGACCACGCCGTGGCCGAGGCTTCGCGCAGCGCACCCGTGGATGGCCACGGCGAGGCGGGCGTTGCTGCGGTGACGGACGCACGCGGGCTCGTGCGCATCCCGGTCACTGCCGCGGGTCTCTGGAACGTGCGCGCGGTGCACGTGGTGGAAGCCGCGCCCCGCTCAGGCGCGGACTGGGACACGCATTGGGGATCGTTGACTTGGAGCGTCGCGCCGGCTCGGCGCTGATCGCGCCCTAGAGCTGCGCTTCGACGGCGGCGGTCGCCCGGGCGGCAGCCTGCGATGCGGCGCGCACGAGCCGCATCGCTTCCTCGGCGAGCGCTGCGCCGGCCGCCTTGTCGGGCATCGCGGTGACGTTGATGCGCACGTTGTAGGCCGCGCCGCGCGCCGCTGCTTCGGCGAGAAGCGCCCCCACGCCGGCATCGCTCGCCGCGTTGGTGTTGCCCTTCACCGCGCAGA
>CAYPYY010000282.1:0-1517 GCA_964414995.1 uncultured Gemmatimonas sp. | reverse complement strand
TCGCGCTCGGGCAGTGCCAGTCATCGCTCGCAAAGTTCCACTGCGTGATGGCGTCAGGGTCAGTGTAGGCGTGCCACGCCTGGGCGGCGGAGCGCCCGATGGTGGCGCGCACGGTGATCGGCCGTGGAGTCGTCATAATGGTACATTCTCGCCTATGCGCCGCCGAATTGCCATTGTCCTTGCCGCATTCGTGACCGCGGTGACCGTGCTCCCGAGCGCCTGGTACCTGCTCAAGAACCCCGAGCGTGCGACGCTGGATGCCGCCGCTCGGGCCGCGGCGCCGGGGCGGTTTGTCGAGACGTCGGTCGGTGCCACGCACTACGAGCTCGCCGGACCGGACAGCGGTCGCACTGTGGTGCTCGTGCACGGGTTCTCCGTGCCGTCCTACATCTGGGACTCCACGTTCATCGCACTCGCGGCGAACGGGTACCGCGTGCTGCGCTACGACCTCATCGGTCGCGGTTGGTCCGAACGCGCGGATGTCGCGTACGATCCGCCCACGCACGACGCGCAGCTCACGGAATTGCTCGACTCACTGGGCATCGCCGGGCCGGTGGACATCGCAGGCCTCTCGTTTGGCGGACTCGTCGCCGCGTGGTTCGCGGCACAGCACCCGACGCGCGTGCGGACGCTCGTGCTCGTGGATCCCGTCTCGCGTGCGCGCGCATTGCCCGACGTGCTCTCGATGCCCGTCGTGGGCAACTTCATCTGGCAGACGACCGTGGTGCCGACGATGCCGGCCGGGCAGCCCACAGATTTTCTGCATCCGGAGCGTTTTCCCGACTGGGAGGCGCGCTATCGGCCGCAGATGCGGTACCGCGGGTTCGGCCGCGCGCTGCGCCGCGCTGGGCTCGCGTCCGCGCGCGTCGATTTTCCCGCCCTCTACGGTACCATCGCCTCCAATGGCACCCCGGTCTTGCTCCTCTGGGGGCGGCAAGATCAAACGACACCCTTCGAGCGCCACACGGACGTGACCGCGCGCATCCCGCAGGCCGAGTTCGTCCCGGTGGACTCGTCAGGTCACCTGCCGCATCTGGAGCAGACGGCGCTGGTGAACGCCCGCCTCCTCGCCTTCCTGCAACGCCACTGATCACGCGTCACCGATGGGGAGCCACTGATGCAATCCACCAACCTGCGCCTCGTACTCACGCGCGACCTGCGCGCACTCGCACGCGAGATTGCGGCCTATCCCGACGACGCGATGCTGTGGCAGCCGATTCCCGGCATCAGCAACACCGGAGGCACGCTCGCCCTGCATCTCGTGGGCAACCTGCAGCACTTCGTCGGCACGGTGCTCGGCGGCAGCAGCTACGTGCGGAACCGCGACGCCGAGTTCGCGCGCCGCGACGCCTCGCGCGCGGAACTCGCCGCGGAGATCGACCGCACGATTGCCGCGGTGGACAGCACGATCGCCACGCTCGACGACGCGCGGCTGGCACTGCCGTATCCCGTTGAGGTCGGCGGCCACCGGTTCACGACGGGGCGGTTTCTCACGCACCTCGCGTCGCATCTCGCGT
>CAYPYY010000281.1:0-1564 GCA_964414995.1 uncultured Gemmatimonas sp. | reverse complement strand
GTCGACGAGACCGGTGCCGGCGACTGGGCCGCGGCGACCACCGTGCTGCGGGTCGCGGACACGGGGCTCGGCATCGCTCCCGTCGATCGCGAACGGGTCTTCGAGCGTTTCTATCGCACCGACCGTTCCCGCAACCGCCGGACCGGCGGCGCGGGGCTCGGGCTGTCGATCGCGAGCGAGGTCGTGCGCCTCTTCGGCGGCGCCATCCGTGTCGCCGAGTCGACGACCGAGGGCACGTCGATCGAGGTGCGGCTGCCCGGCGCGCGCGGGGCCGCCGCGCGTCCGCTCCCGCGCTCGGTCGCCAGCTGAACGGTCGGCGCCTCGCCGCCCCCCGCGCGCCGTTCGCCTACAATGCGGCCGTGGCCATCACGACCCGCATCGGCATCATCGGCATGGGGCGCGTAGGCGCCAGCGCCGCCATTTCCATCCTCCATTCGGGCATCAGCGAGGAACTGCTGCTCCATGACGCGCGCCAGGAGACCGCCGAGGGCGAGGCGATGGACCTCGCGCACGGGATGGCGTACCTGCCCCGCTCCGTCGTCCGGTGCGTCTCGCTCGACGAGGTGCGCGAGACCGACGCGCTGGTCATCGCCGCGGGGAAGAGCGGCACGGCCTCGCAGTCGCGCCTCGACCTGGCGAAGGGCAATGCCGCCATCGTCCGCGGGATTGCCGCGACGCTTCGGGGCTACCGGGGCATCGTCGTCGTGGTGACCAACCCGGTGGACGTGCTGACGTTCGAGGTGGCGCGGGCAGCCGGCCTCCCGCCGGAGCGGGTGCTCGGCACCGGCACCATGCTCGATACGGCACGCCTGCGCCACGTCATTGGGCGGACCCTGAACGTCGCGGCCAACTCCGTGCACGCCCAGGTCGTCGGCGAACATGGCGACTCCGAGGTGGTGCTCTGGTCCAGCGCGCGGGCGGCGGGCGTCCCGCTGCGCCGCTGGCCGGCCTGGGAGCCGGCGAAGGAAACGGCGCTCGGTGACGAGGTGCGGACGGCGGCCTACGAGATCATCAAGCGGAAGGGGGCCACCAACCACGCCATCGGCACGGTCACGGCGGCGCTGCTGCGAACGTGCCTGCGGGGCGAGAACCGGGTGCTGACGGTGTCGAGGGTCCAGGACGGGTGCAGCGGGTTGACCGACGTGGCGCTCTCGCTGCCGGCGGTCGTCGGCACGGGCGGGGCCACGACCGTCCTCGAACCGGAGATGGACGATGCGGAGCGCGAGCGGCTGGCCCATTCGGCCGACGTGCTGCGCGCCGCGATCCGGGCGATCAGCGGTTGAGCAGCGCGCGGATGCTGGCCTGCGCGCGGGCGCGGACCGCGTCGGGGATCGGGGTCGCGGCGGCCCCCTGGCAGAGCCCGATGGTGCGCTGCAACCCGGCCACGAGGGCGGCGCAGTCGGGGCAGGTCGCGCAGTGCGCCTCGATCGCCGCGCAGCGCGTGGCCTCGAGTTCACCATCGAGGTAGGCGGAGATCTCGCCGAGGATTTCGGCGCACTCGGGATGGCGTGTGTCCGTCATAGGTCCTCCAGGGCCTTCTGCAGCATCAGCCGCGCCCGGTGCA
>CAYPYY010000280.1:0-1568 GCA_964414995.1 uncultured Gemmatimonas sp. | reverse complement strand
GTGCCGTGGGTGCGCGTGCACAAGGTGCCGGAGTACGTGCACTTCCCGCATATGCGCCACGTGAATGCGGGCGTGACCTGCCAGACCTGCCACGGCCAGGTCAACAATATGCCACAGGTGTTCCAGGCGCAGTCGCTCAATATGGGCTGGTGCGTCCAGTGCCACGTGAACGGTTACTCGCCTGCCGAAGGAATGCGTGCTGCGGGCTATGAGCCCGACTCCGCCACCCTTGCACTTCCGCGCAAGAAAGCGACGTACGACTGCGCCACCTGCCACTACTAAGACCGCGATGACTCCGAACACCACGGAAGCCACCAAGGCTGCCCTCGAGGAGCGCGCTGGCGTCAAGCGCCGCGAGTTCCTCAAGGTCCTCGGCGTCTCGACTGCTGCCACCGCTGCCGTCGGGTGCGGCACGGGCGACGTCGAGAAGCTCATTCCTTATCTCGTCTCGCCGGACAACACCGTCCCCGGCGTCTCGAACTACTACGCCACCACCTGCCGCGAATGCGCCGCCGGTTGCGGACTCATCGTGGAAGTGCGCGATGGGCGCGCGATCAAGGCGGAGGGCAACCCCGAGCATCCGGTGAACCGCGGCGCACTCTGCGCGCGTGGCCAGTCGAGCCTGCAGGCCCTGTACAACCCGGACCGTTTCCGCGGCCCGATGAAGCGTGAGGGCGACCGTCTCGTCCCCACGACGTGGAACGAGGCCATCGCGACGCTCGCGCAGAAGCTGGGCGAGGTGAAGTCCAAGAACGCCGGATTGCGTGCCGCCTTCATTAACCAGCACGAGGTGGGGTCCTTCCCCGCGCTGCTCGATCAGATTCTCGCCGGCTACGGGATTCCCGCGCACCTGAGCTACGACGCCGAGGCGCCGGTGGCGACGGCGCAGGCCAATCGCGCGGCGTACGGTGCGTCGTGGCCTCACTACGAGCTCTCGGCGGCCGATCTCATCGTCTCGTTCAGCGCGGACTTCCTCGATGGCTGGGGCCTCAGCGTGCCGCAGCAGCTCGCGTTCGCCGAGGCGCGCGGCAAGGTCGAGGGCGCACCGCGCTTCATCTATGTCGGTCCGCGCCGCTCGCTGACCGGTCTCAACGCGGATCAGTGGATCCCGGCCCGTGCGGGTTCGGAGCTCGCGATCGTGAACGCGCTGCTCGGGCGCGGCTCGCTCGCGGCGGCGGCCGAGGCCGCCGGTGTCGCGGTCGCGCTGCTCGAAGGGCTGCGTGACGAAATCCGCGGTGCCAAGGCCAGCGCGCTGATGGCGGGCGGCTACACCACGAACGCCGGCGAGCTGGCGGCGGCGGTGGCCGAGCTCAACAAGCAGCGCGGCAACGTCGGCAAGACGATTCATCCGGAGATGTCCGTGACGTCGTTCGATGGCGTCGCGACGGCCGCGGACCTGCGTGCGCTGGTCGAGAAGATGAACACGCGCGGCATCGAGCTGCTGATGGTGCGCGGCGCCAACCCGGCGTACACGACACCGCCCTCGCTCGGTTTCGCCACGGCGATGGCGAACGTGCCGTTCAAGGTGTCGTTCTCGAGCATTCCCGACGAGACCACGGCGCTCTGCG
>CAYPYY010000279.1:0-1596 GCA_964414995.1 uncultured Gemmatimonas sp. | reverse complement strand
TCTTACCGGCCATATTCGGGCCCGTCAGGATCATCATCCGCGCGTCCGGCGCGAGCGTGACGTCGTTCGGGATGAACTGGTCGCGCGGCATCATTCGCTCCACCACCGGATGCCGGCCTCGCTTGATCTCCAGCACGGCTTCGTCGTCCACGACAGGGCGCACGTAGCCCTCACGCGCCGCCACGTCCGCCAGCGACGCGAGCACATCCAGCTGCGCCACGCGAGAAGCGATCGCCTGCAATTGCGCAATCGCCTGCCCCGCCTCGGCGCGCAGCGCCTCGAACACGCGCCGCTCGAGCGCTTCAATGCGCTCGGTGGCGTGCAGCACCTTCTCCTCGAACTCCTTGAGCGCCGGCGTCACGTAGCGCTCCGCGCCAGTGAGCGTCTGCCGGCGCTGGTAGTCCGCAGGCACCGCATCCCGGTGCGCGTTCGTCACCTCGATGAAGTAGCCGAACACCCGGTTGTATCCGACCTTGAGCGACCCAATGCCGGTGCGCGCGCGCTCCTCGGCTTGCAGCGCCGCAATCGCGTCCTTACCGCCGTTCGCCACCGCGCGCAGGTCGTCGAGCTCCGCGTCCACGCCCACAGCAATCGTCTCGCCCTCCCCGAACGCGAGCGGCGGTCGGTCGACCAACGTCGTGCGAATGCGCGCCGCGAGCACCTCCGCGTTGTCCCACGCGTCCGTGACGCTCGCCAGCAGTCCCTGGCGCGTCGTCCGCGCGACCGCGGCCAGCACCAGCGGCAGGCGATCCAGCGAATCCCCCAGCGCGCGCAGTTCGCGCGGCGTCGCGCGCTGCGCCGCCGCCTTGCCGGCCAGGCGCTCGACGTCGCGCACGCCGTCCAATGCCTCGCGCAGGGCGCTACGCGCCGGACCGTCGTTCACCAGCGACTCCACCGCATCGAGTCGTGCAGTGATCGCCGGCACCGACGTCAGCGGCGCGAGAATCCACTGGCGCAGGAGCCGCGCACCCATCGGCGTTTGCGTGCGATCGAGTACGCCAAGCAACGTGCCGGCCGTTTCCTCGCCGCCGCGGAGTGACTCCACGAGCTCGAGGTTGCGCCGTGTCATCTCGTCGAGCGGCATCGTGCCGCCCGGGCGTTCCACGCTCGGCCGCGCCAGATGCGGCAGGCCTGCGGGCTGGACCTCGCGCAGATACCGCAGCAGCGCACCGGCCGCGCCGATCGCCGGTAGGTCCTGCGCTCCGAGACCGAACCCCTCAACCGACGCCACCGCAAACTGCTGCGCCAGTGCGTCCGCCGCGCGCTCGTGATCGAACTCCCACGCCGCGCGCGCCGTCACCAGCGCGCCAAGCGGTGTCACGAGCGCATCCACGGCCTCGTGCGTCGCGCCGCCTTCGGTCGCCGGCACCACCAGTTCGCGAGGCGCGAGACGGGCGAGTGCGGCATCGGCGTCGCCGCGTGTGGCGGTGATCAACCGGAACTCCCCAGTCGAGAGATCCGCCGCCGCGATGCCCACCAGGCCATCGCTCGCGCGCACGGTCACCGCGCAGAGAAAGTTGTTGCGCGTGGCGTCAAGCAGATCGTCGCTGAAGGCCGCGCCCGGCGTGATCGTCTCGATCACTTCACGGCGCACGA
>CAYPYY010000278.1:0-1596 GCA_964414995.1 uncultured Gemmatimonas sp. | reverse complement strand
TCGTGCGCCGTGAAGTGATCGAGACGATCACGCCGGGCGCGGCCTTCAGCGACGACCTGCTCGACGCGACGCGCAACAACTTTCTCTGCGCGGTGACCGTGCGCGCGAGCGATGGCTTGGTGGGCATCGCGGCGGCGGACCTCTCGACGGGCGAGTTCCGGCTGATCACGGCGACGCGCGGCGACGCCGACGCCGCGCTCGCGCGTCTCGCGCCCCGCGAACTGGTGGTGCCGTCGACCGAAGGCGGCGCGACCCACGAGGCCGTGGATGCGCTCGGGACACCACTGGGCGCACTGGTGACGGCGCGCGCGGCGTGGGAGTTCGATCACGAGCGCGCAGCGGACGCGCTGGCGCAGCAGTTCGCGGTGGCGTCGGTGGAGGGCTTCGGGCTTGGTGCACAGGACCTGCCGGCGATCGGCGCGGCCGGAGCGCTGCTGCGGTATCTGCGCGAGGTGCAGCCCGCTGGCCTGCCGCATCTCGCGCGGCCGAGCGTGGAGCGTCCGGGCGGCACGATGCCGCTCGACGAGATGACACGGCGCAACCTCGAGCTCGTGGAATCGCTCCGCGGCGGCGAGGAAACGGCCGGCACCTTGCTTGGCGTACTCGACCGCACGCAGACGCCAATGGGCGCGCGGCTCCTGCGCCAATGGATTCTCGCGCCGCTGACGTCGGTACCGGCGATCACTGCGCGACTCGATGCCGTTGAGTCGCTGGTGAACGACGGTCCGGCGCGTAGCGCCCTGCGCGAGGCGTTGGACGGCGTGCGTGACGTTGAGCGCCTGGCCGGCAAGGCGGCGGCGCAGCGCGCCACGCCGCGCGAACTGCGCGCGCTGGGGGATTCGCTGGATCGCTTGCCGCTTGTCCTGGCTGCGGTCGCGCGGACGACGCGCCAGGGACTGCTCGCGAGCGTCACGGACGCGTGGGACAACGCGGAGGTGCTCGCGGCGCGCATTCGCACGACGTTGGTCGACCGACCGCCGCTCGCGTTCGGGGAGGGCGAGACGATTGCTGTGGGCGTGGACGCGGAGCTCGACGACCTGCGCGCGGTGGCGAACGGCGGTAAGGACGCGATTGCGGCGCTGCAAGCCGAGGAGCGCGCGCGCACCGGCATTGGGTCGCTCAAGGTCGGATACAACCGGGTGTTCGGCTACTTCATCGAGGTGACGAACGCGCACCGGGATGCGGTGCCTGCGGACTACCAGCGCCGGCAGACGCTCACTGGCGCGGAGCGCTACGTGACGCCGGCGCTCAAGGAGTTCGAGGAAAAGGTGCTGCACGCGACCGAGCGCATTGAAGCGCTCGAGCGGCGCGTGTTCGAGGCGCTGCGCGCGGAGACGGGGCAGGCGATTGCGCAGTTGCAGGCCATCGCCTCGCGAGTGTCGCAGCTTGATGTGCTCGCGTCGCTGGCAGACGTGGCGGCGCGTGAGGGCTACGTGCGCCCCGTCGTGGACGACGAAGCCGTGCTGGAGATCAAGCGGGGCCGGCATCCGGTGGTGGAGCGAATGATGCCGCGCGACCAGTTCATCCCGAATGACGTCACCCTCGCGCCGGACGCGCGGATGATGATCCTGACGGGCCCGAATATGGCCGGTAAGA
>CAYPYY010000277.1:0-1605 GCA_964414995.1 uncultured Gemmatimonas sp. | reverse complement strand
TCCGAAGGCTCGTAAGCGGTTCCAGTTCTCGAAGCGCTAAACTGGCTACTGCAGTTGTGAGTATTGAGTCGTGAGTCGTGAGAATCAGTAGCGCACCGTAGTTGCTGATCCTCACAACTCACAACTCATAACTCAATACAAGCAGTTCGCAGTAAGCAGTAAGCAGCAAAAACCTCACAGCCAAGCCGAGCTCAGCTTCGGTTCCTCGCCATCCCGGCGCGGTGAAGCCCAGAGCAATGACGCAAGGCAACGTCTAAACCACCCAAGGAAGCAGCTCCAATGTCCAGCCCAAGTCTCGACGAACTCCTCAAGGCCGGTGTCCACTTCGGCCACCAGACCCGCCGGTGGAACCCCAAGATGCGCCGCTTCATCTTCGCGGAGCGCAACGGGATCCACATCATCGACCTCCAGAAGACCCTGGCGCAGCTCGAGCTCGCCAAGAAGCTCGCGCGCGAGGTCGTCCTGCGCGGGGAGCAGGTCCTCTACGTCTGCACCAAGCAGCAGCTCGCGGCGATCGTCTCGGCTGAGGCCGATCGGTCCGGCTCGATGCACATCACCGAGCGTTGGCTCGGCGGCCTGCTGACCAACTTCGCCACGGTCAAGAAGCAGATCCGCAAGCTGAAGGAACTCGAGGCGGGCTCGCAGGAAGGCGGGTCGTTCGAGAACTACACCAAGAAGGAACAGCTGATGATGGCCCGTCAGCGCGACAAGCTCTCGAAGAACCTCGCGGGCATCAAGTCGCTGACGCGCCTGCCCGGCCTGCTCTTCGTCATCGATGCCAAGAAGGAGCGCATCGCGGTGGACGAGGCCAACAAGCTCGGCATCCCGATCATCGCCATCTGCGACACGAACTCCGATCCGGACCTCATCACCGTGCCGATCGCCGGCAACGACGATGCGATCCGCTCGGTGGAGCTGATCACGAAGGCGCTGTCGGATGCGATCGCCGAGGCCCGTCGCGAGGCGCCGGTGCGCAACGAAGTCGAGGAGCCGGGCGAGGCGACCACGTGGTCGTCGGAGCGCGGGACCGAGAAGGAGAGCGATGAGCGTCGGGGCCGCCGCGGTGGCCGTCCGCGCCGCCGTCGCGCCAAGCCCGAGGCGATTGCTGCGCGCCTGAAGGGCGCTCCCCACGAGGCGGAAGGCGCCGCCGAAGGTGGAGACGAAGCCGCGGAGTAAGCGGCCCCTGGGCCGTGGAATGCGGCCGTGTTGAGCAGTACCTTTCCTTCGCCGCCGGTAGAGTGCCCGCAAGTCGCTCCCGGCGGCGATTCCACACCTGAAAGTTCTTCCCTGAGAGTCATATGAGTGCCGTACAGATCAGTGCCAAGGATGTCGCCGAGCTCCGCGCCCGTACCGGGGCGGGGATGATGGATTGCAAGAAGGCCCTCGAGGAGGCCAACGGCGATATGAACGCCGCCGTGGACATCCTCCGGAAGAAGGGCATCGCCAAGGCCGACAAGCGCGCCGACCGCGCCGCGTCCGAGGGCCAGATCGTGATCTGGACCAACGCCGACGCGACCGTCGCGGCGATGATCGAGCTCAACTGCGAGACGGACTTCGTGGGCCGCAACGACGAGTTCGTCGCGCTGTCCAAGAAGCTCGCCGAGC
>CAYPYY010000276.1:0-1635 GCA_964414995.1 uncultured Gemmatimonas sp. | reverse complement strand
TCTTCTGCACGTCGTTGATGTCGCGGTGCATCACGGCCATAAAGCCCTGTTGGGCAGCCAGCGGTGCGCTGAGCGGCGCGAGCGCCGTGAGCGCGGTAATGAGGGCGAAGGCAATAAAGGGAGAACGGCGTCGCATCGGAGGCTCCGGAGGTGGTTGGATGGTGCCACTACCCCTAGAGCGTACCGCACTGTCACGTCCGCGGCCAGTCAGCGCGGCGCGCCGAGGATGCGCTGCAGGACGGCGTCGCGAAGCGCGAAGTAGTCCGATGCCAGGACCGGCACCGCGATATCCGGTGCGAGCGTGGGTGGATCTTCGTCAGGCAGCAGGCGCCAGCGGCGCGTGGAGTAGTTGATGGCGAGCGCGGAGTTCGGGAGCCGAAACTGTCGGACCTCACCGAAGTGATTCGGCTTCCCGCTGGTCGCTTCTCCGTAGAGTGTGGCGGCTGTGTTGCGCCTGAAGCCGAGGGCGTTCCAGAGTCCCGACGAGAACGTGCGGCGTCCGATGATACCCACGAGGACCAGATCTCGGCGAGCGTCGCGTGCGGCGACGAGTTCACGTTCGATGAAGCGGAAGTAGCCCGAGTTGCCGCCCGAATTCAGGCGAAAGTCCACGACGACGCGGCGAATGCCCGGCTCGCGCGCAGCGCGCCCGACCCGTTCCGCAAACGGTTCGATCGGATCTGCGGGATCGTCCGTCGCGCGATTGTATGCGATGTAGAGCGTGGAGTCAGCCGGCAGGACTTCGAACCAGTACGCGCGGTTGGTGTGACGGCGGTAGAGCGGGGCGGAGTCGAGCGGAACCAAGCGGCCCAGCGACCAGGCGACCGGCTCGCGCCACGGGCGCGATGGTACGTGGATGGTGCGCACGTCGCCGCTGCGGAGGCGCACGCGCAGTGACACGCGCTCGCGTGCGCTTGTTGCACCCACGGCCTGCAGCGCCTCTGCGATCACGAAGGTGCTGGGCGCCGCGTGGCGCAGCCCCTCGGAGTTGTCCGCGGCGATGAAGAGAGTGAGCCGCGCGAGCAGACTGTCGGCAGGGATGGCGCCCACGGCGAGGATCTGCGCGCCGATCAAGTCGGTGAGCGTGCTGTCGGCGTCACGGATGAAGACGCCATCGTCGAACCAGAACGGCGCAATGGGCAGGCGGTGGAATCCGAGCGCGGCGAAGTCGGCACTGAACGTGGAGTGCGAGTCGCCGAGGCTGGCCACGAGCCGTACGACGGCGAGGGTGAGGTCGGTATCGTCGCGGTGCGGGATCACGCGACGCACGGAGTCGAGCGCGGCGAGAAACTCCCGCTTGGGTTTCCGCGCGAAATCATCGACGTGCCGTCGCTCGAGCTCCGTGGCGAGCACACGCAGGTCCTCGCTCCAGCGCTCGATGCGTACGGCCGAATCGGCGGCGCTGAGGACCTGCGCGGCGGGCGAGACTGTCGGAACGGCGAGCGCCGCGCAGCCGATGAGGACGGCGGTGGCGAGTGTGGATTTAGTCAAGTTCTTTCTCTGCAAGAGGTTACGCGCCTACTCCGGTCAAGGGACGGTCGTCTGCGCCAACGGGCGGCGTGTCGGCGCCGCGCACTCCTCGCAACTGCTTGCTCCCGCTTGACTTCCGCTGCGACACGGATACTTTTCTCGGGC
>CAYPYY010000275.1:0-1659 GCA_964414995.1 uncultured Gemmatimonas sp. | reverse complement strand
ACGGCCTTGAGCTTCTTAGCGGGCTTGGACATAGCGGCGGCGCTCCAGGCGACTCATGTCGCGGACGGAGATGATGCGGATGAGCTTGCGGCGGACGGTGAAGGCGGCGGTCAGGAGCCGCCCTGATCCGGTGGGGCCGAAGATGAGGAAGCGCCGCTCGCTGGCGGAATGCTTCTCGTCCTCGAGCAGGACCAGCGGGGCGACGAAGAACATCTCTTCAGCCTCGCCCCGAGAGACGCCGTGGCCGAGGACGTTCTTCTCGGTGTTCCCGGCGTCCCACTCGAAGCCTTCAACGTTGGCGAGAAGCGCGGCGAGGTCCAGCATGCCCTAAGTATATGCCAGACATATACAGAACGCAAGCACGGGCAGGACCGTCCCGGATGCGTATAACGTGTGCTTCTGCTGCAAGCGCTCCCATGAAATGCGGTGGTGGGGCCGCTGCGGTCCTTCCATAAAGTGGAGCAGCGGCCCCACCACCGCTACTGCACCCGCGCTTGTCGGCAGCAAGCGTCGTTATATCGCGGCTATCGGCTCAGGATCAATGGGAGACGCGCTCGATACACCTCGGAAGCACTCGCCGACGACAGGTAGATGACGCCGCTCGCAAGGTCTGGTGCGACGCGCCACACGTCGGACGCGCCGACGAACGTGATGTCGGCGACGAGTGTTCCCGCGACATCCAGCACGAGCGTGCGCGCATCTCCGTCCCGCGGCGAGCGAAGCAGTGCCCAGACGTACGGCCCATGAATGCGCAGGTCCGTGAAGTACGAGAGCTGATGGAAACGCCGGGGGTCCGTCTCGACGCGATTGCGCTCGCGATAGTCGAGCAGGATGGGCGTTGCGATGCTGTCTGGCAAGCGGAAGGTCGCGACCGTGTCCCCCGACGCCCGCAAGGCCACGATCTCCGGAAACGCGCCGAAGGCGAGCCAGTACACGGAGTCTGCCGTGGCGGCCGCAAGGACGTTATTCGCGGAGTAGTCCGGCACAAGCAGCTCCTCCGCGAGTGCGCGGTACGCGGGGACGTCCCACGTGCGGGTGAAGGGCGCGCGGGGCGTCCCCACGCGATGGGCAAGCTCGCCATCGGCGTCGAGCACCCGCAGCAACGTCGAGTCGGCGCCAGACATCGGCTGCAGCATGCCGCCATCGGGCGTGAATGCGAGGCGCCCGAGCGCAAACCCGACAGGTGCGCGCCGCGCCGAAAGGGCTGTGCCGTCAGTGCGGTAGCGCTCAACGCGCTGATTGCCGGAATTGAGCGTGACCAGCGTGTCGGCAATGCGGAGCAACCCGATAGGAGTGTTGAGCTCGCCCGGTCCACTGCCGTCTCTCGCGAGGCGCTTCGCGACCGCGCCGGAATCCGGGTGGACCACGACGATGGAGGACGGCGCGTACTCGATCACGGCAAGCGCGCCGGATGCGAGCACGACCATGTCAGCCGGGCGCGTGAAGACGGCGCTCGCGGCGCTCCAGGGCGTATCGACCGGTACGGTGAACTGCGTGGTGCGCTCGGAGGCTGCGTCAGACGCGCCGCGTACGCAGCCTGAGACCAAAGCTACTGCCAGCGTGAGTGCCCAAGGCCTCATTGCTCTCCGAACGCGCACCGTCGATATAACGTGAGCTTCTGCTGCAGGTGCTCCAATAGAATGCGCGGGCGCAGCCCGC
>CAYPYY010000274.1:0-1664 GCA_964414995.1 uncultured Gemmatimonas sp. | reverse complement strand
AGCGCGAGCAGGAGCAACGGGCGGAACGAACGACGAAACATCACGAATGGAGCTGAGAAGGCGTAAAGGGATGCGGCAGGAGTTCGCGCAGCGTCCAGTGGGCGCGCGCCCCGTCGCGGGTCACCGCGACGATCTCAAGCGCCGGAGCGAACTCGGCCAACATTTGACGACAGATGCCACAGGGCGGCGTCGCCTCGCGGGCGTCGGTGGCAATCGCAACGGCCACAAACTCGCGACGCCCCGCCGCGACCGCCGCACCCAGCGCGACACGCTCGGCGCAGGTGCCCGCGGGATACGACGCGTTCTCGACGTTGCAGCCGTCCACGACCGTGCCGTCGGCGCAGAGCAGCGCCGCGCCGACGCTGAACTTGCTGTACGGCGCATACGCGCGCGCCTGGACCGCGCGGGCGCGCGCGACGAGTTCCTCCTCACGGGGCACGGTCCGACCGCTCATCCGATCAATTGCGGCAGGAAGGACGTGCCGCGGCCGCGGAACGAGACGCCGAGCCACTCGGCCACCGTGGCGCCGAGGTCGGAGAAGGTGCTGCGGCGACCCAAGGCGACCGGATGCACGCGCGCACCCAGCACCAAACACGGCACGTTCTCACGTGCGTGGTCGCTGCTTGGCGTGGTCGGGTCGTTTCCGTGGTCGGCCGTGATGAACAGCAGGTCGTCCTCGCGCAGGGCGGCAGTGATCTCGGGGAGCGCTGCGTCAAACTCTCGCAACGCCTGATGGAACCCCGGGACGTCATTCCGGTGCCCATATGCCTGGTCGAAATCTACAAGGTTGGCGAACAACAACCCATCCGGGCCGCTGCGCTGCCACTCCAGGATGCGGGCGATTCCCTCGGCGTTGCCCGCGGTATGCCCGCCCTTGAGGCCGCGGCAGGCAAAGAGATCGTCCACCTTGCCCACGCCCGTGCGGGGGATGCCCGCCGCCTCGAGGGCGTCCAGCAGCGTCTCGCCCGGTGGGGCGATCGAGAAATCGCGGCGATTCGCCGTGCGCTGCCACGCCCCCGGCGTCCCCACGAAGGGCCGCGCGATCACGCGGCTCACGTCGTGCGGCGCGACGAGCATCTTGCGCGCCGTCTCGCAGGCCGCGTACAGCTCCTCGAGCGGGACCACTCCCTCGTGCGCCGCCACCTGAAAGACCGAATCGGCCGACGTGTAGACGATCCAGTCGCCGCTGTGCTGATGCACGGCGCCGAAGTCATCGAGCACCTTCGTGCCGCTCCCGACGACGTTGCCGATCACACCGCGGCCCGTGAGCCGCGCAAACTCGAGAATCACCTCGCTCGGGAAGCCGCTCGGATAGGTCGGGAACGGCCGCGCGAGGTGCAGGCCGGCAATCTCCCAGTGCCCCGTGGTGCTGTCCTTACCGGCGCTGCGCGGCTCCAAGAGTCCGTACGCGCCGCGCGCGGTCTCGCTCGACGGTACACCCGAAATGGGAGCGATCTTGCCCAACCCCGCCTTCGCGAGGTTCGGCACGAGCAACCCGCCCACTGCGCGCGCCACGTTGCCCAGCGTGTGCGACCCCTGGTCGCCGTACGCCGCTGCATCGTGCGCCTCGCCAATGCCCACGCCATCGAGCACGAGAATGATCGCTCGTCGTGCCATCACACCCCTCCCGCGTAGACTCGCAACAAGCGCTGCCGCAGCCCCGT
>CAYPYY010000273.1:0-1665 GCA_964414995.1 uncultured Gemmatimonas sp. | reverse complement strand
TGCGGGCGCGACGGCGTGTGGCATCCGCACAAGGGACTGGCGATGCCGAAGAGCAGCGATCCCTACGTGTGGCCGATGTTCCCGCTCGAGGTGGCGCACGGCGGTGAAGAGCGCTGGTGTGACGTCACGTTCCGCATCGGGCTGATTGCGCGGCTCGCTGGGCGGCCGATCAAGCTGATTTGAGCGGGCGGCTCGCACCGGAGGCGTGGTTCCCGGCGGGGGTCGCCGGGATCGCGGTGCGTCACGTGGCGTTGCCCTCGGGACTCACGCTGCGCGTGCTCGAGGCGGGTCCCGCGAGCGGACCGCCGGTTGTGCTCGTGCACGGCTGGGCGGTCACCGCCTACCTCTGGCGGCACAACATTCTGCCGCTCGCGCAGGCGGGCTACCGCGTCATCGCGCCCGACCTGCCGGGCCACGGGCTGTCGTCCGCGCCGTCGGATCCGGGCTCGTACACGATTTCGCGATTCGCCGCCGTGCTCCGCGAACTCCTCGACGCGCTCGGCATCGCCCGCGCGACGCTCGTGGGCCAGAGTATGGGCGGCAAGGTCGTCGCGCGTCTTGCACTCGACCACCCGCAGCGCGTGCGCGCGCTCACGCTGTTCGGCCCGGTGGGCTTCGGGCTCATTCCGCCGTGGCACGCGCTCTCGCCGGCCATCCCCACGCCGCCCGGCGGTCTGCTCACCGCCATCATCCCGCGCACGCTCGTCGCGTTCGTGCAGCATCGCGTCTACGGCAAGCTCGGCTACTTCACGGAACGCGACGTGGACGAGTACTGGGCGCCGACGCAGTTCCCGGACGTGGTCCGCGCGCAGTTCCAGATGCTCAAGGAGTTCTCCTGGGGGCTGTGGGAGGAGTCCAACGTCGCGGCGCTGCAGATGCCGGTGCACGTGGTGTTCGGCACGCGCGACCGCACGGTGCGTCCCCAGCACGCCGAGCGTCTGGCGGCGCGACTCCCCGCGGGGCGCCTCACCTGGATCCACGACGGTGGGCACGTGGTGATGGAAGAGGTCCCCGAACGCGTGAACGCAATGTTGCTTGAGGACCTCCGGGACTAGCTTTCGCAGCAATGACAGCGAAGAAGACGACGAAGCAGCCGAAGGCGAAGCAGGCGAAGCGCTCAGGGAAGTCCACCGAATCCGAGGCAGTCGCCCCCTCGTTGGCCGAGGCAGAGGCGAGCACGAGCGAGATCACGTTCCGTGATCTCGGCTTGAGTGAGGCAATGCTGGCCTCGCTGGACCGTGCGGGCTACACGCGCCCGACCCCCATCCAGGCGCAGGCCGTGCCGCTGGCCTTGAAGGGCCGCGACCTGATGGGCCTCGCGCAGACCGGCACCGGCAAGACCGCCGCGTTCACGATTCCGCTCATCGAGCGCCTGATGGGCGGTCCCACGCGCACGCGCGCCCTCGTGCTCACGCCCACGCGCGAGCTCTGCCAGCAGGTCGAGGCCAGCGTGCGCAAGTACGGCGACGGCACGGGCCTGGAGGTCGTGTCCGTCTACGGCGGCGTCGGATACGAGCCGCAGACCGCGGCGCTGCGCGCCGGCGTGGACATCGTCGTCGCGACGCCGGGCCGCCTCATTGACCACCTCGAGAAGCAGAACGTGGTGTTCGACGACATCGAGGTGCTGGTGCTCGACGAGGCGGACCGGATGCTCGATATGGGCTT
>CAYPYY010000272.1:0-1732 GCA_964414995.1 uncultured Gemmatimonas sp. | reverse complement strand
AGATGGATCTTGAGGGGTTTGGCGGGTGCTCGCTGTTTGGCGAGTGTATGGCGGCCTGCCCGAAGGGCATTAGCATCGATGCGATTCAGACGATGAATCGGGATTTTGCGCTGGCGATGGCGACCAAGAGCGAGGCCAAGGAGTGGACGGGGGCGGCTTAGGCCGTCGCTGGACGACGTGGTGAAAATGAGCCATATTTTCACCACGTCAGGGCGGATATGTCGGGCGCTGCGACATATCCGCCCGTTTGGTCACCGGGGGTCCGATGCCGTCGCGCTTCGATCCGAACAAGCCATTCAATGCACTCCCGTCATTGCCGCCTCGAGTGGAATTGGAGACGCGGCGCGTGCTCAAGGCCTGCATCGAGGCCCGTGCGGCGGTCGCTGAGCTGAAGCAGGCCTGCCGTCTCCTGCCGAACGCCGACATCCTCATCAATACGATTCCGCTCCTCGAAGCTCGCGCGAGCTCCGAGATTGAGAACATCGTGACGACCACCGACGCGCTGTTCCGCTTCGCGCAGGTGGAGCACGACGAACTGGCGGATCCGGCCACTAAAGAGGCTCTGCGGTATCGCGCGGCGCTGTGGGGAGGCGTGGAGAGCATCAGGCGGCGGCCGCTGTCGGCCGCGACCGCGGTGACCGTGTGCCAGACCATCCTCGGCATCCGAACGGAGGTGCGCCGGCTCCCTGGCACCGCGCTCCGAGCGATGGGAGCGGGGCGCGTGGTGTACACGCCGCCCGAAGGCGTCGCCCGGCTCAACGAGCTACTGCGCAACTGGGAGCGGTTCCTCCACGACGAGCAGTCGCTCGACCCCCTGATTCGAATGGCGGTTGGGCATTACCAGTTCGAGGCGATCCACCCGTTCGGCGATGGCAATGGGCGCACCGGCCGTATCCTGAACCTGCTGTTCCTAGTGGACCAGGGACTGCTCGACCTTCCCGTGCTCTATCTGAGCCGTGCGATCATCCAGCGGAAGGCCGACTACTATCGGCTGCTCCTCGCCGTCACAACGCGCGGCGCGTGGGAGCCCTGGCTTCTGTATGTGCTGACCGCAGTGACCGAGACAGCGCGGTGGACCACAGAGCGGGTGACGGCAGTGCAAGCACTGCTCACGGCGACGGCCGCCTACGTGCGCCGCGCGGTCCCCGCCGTCTACAGCCGCGAGCTGGTCGAGCTGGTGTTTGTACAGCCATACTGCCGCATCGGTAACGTGGTGAACGCCGGAATCGGACACAGGCAGACCGCGGCCAGATACTTGCGCGCGCTCGTCGCGGCCGGCGTTCTCGAGGAGGTGGCCGCCGGACGCGAGCGGCTGTTTATCAACCCTCGTCTGATGCGACTACTGACGGCGGACGCGCCCGGAGATCTGGGATTCGAATGAGCCCACGCGGGATTGGGCTGCCCCGAGGGCGCGTCACGCCGAGCCTGAACGGGCAGCCAAGCACCGGCGTTATCTTCCACTGCCGCAGGCGCAGATTTGCGGAATCTCACCGTTCGTTTCCACACTCCTCTGGGAGTCCGTCTTTGTCCCTCGCCCGCCACGCTCTCGCAGCCCTCGCGCTCTGCCTTCCGGCCGCGCCGCTCGTAGCCCAGCGCCCCGCCGCTCCCTCCGACCTGATGCGCGCCGTCGAGCAACGCCTCCCCGCCGTGATGCCCAAGGTCGTCGCCTGGCGCCGTGACATCCATCAGCACCCGGAACTCTCCTTCCAGGAAACGCGCACCGCCGCCCTCG
>CAYPYY010000271.1:0-1786 GCA_964414995.1 uncultured Gemmatimonas sp. | reverse complement strand
AACGGTTCGAGCGGCTGGCCGGCCGCGGCGCGCAACACGTTCTTGGCCGCGTGCTTGCCCATCTGGTTGGCCGCGGGGGCGACGCCGGGCACCCAGCGCCCGTCGGGCTGCTTCACGGCGGCCGCATCGCCGATCACGAACACCCGCGGGTCTTCGGGCAGCGCCAGCGTCTGGTCCACGAGCACGCGCCCCACGCGATCCAGCGGCGTCTCCAGCGACGTCGCCAGCGGCGACGCCGCGTTGCCTGCCGCCCAGAACACCGACTGCGTCGGGATGAACTCGTCACCGATGTGCACACCGTACTCGGTGATGCTCGTGACCATCGTGTTGACGCGCACTTCGACGCCGAGCTTCTCGAGGTCGCGGCGCGCGCGTTCCGAGAGCGATGGGGGGAACGCCGGCAGGATGCGCGGCCCACCTTCGAGGAGGATCACGCGCACCATCGACGTATCAATGCGCCGGAAGTCCGGACGGAACGCCACGCGGCACATCTCGGGCAACACGCCGGCGAGCTCGACGCCCGTCGGACCACCGCCGACAATCACGAAGGTCAGGAGCGCTTTGCGCGCGACGTCCTCGTCTTCCCACTCCGCGCGCTCGAACGCCAGCAGGAACCGCTTGCGAATCCGCCGCGCGTCTTCGACGCTCTTGAGGCCGGGTGCCCAACGCTCCCAAGCATCGTTGCCGAAGTAGCTGTGCCGCGTGCCCGGCGCGACGATCAGGTAGTCGTAGTGGATCGGTTCCGGTTCGCCGACCACACGGATCGCGCGGTTGCGACGCTCGATGCGCTCGACCGTCCCCAGCAGCGTCGTCACGTTGCGTTGTTCGCGCAGCACCCAGCGGATGGGCGCGGTGATATCGCTTGGCGCCAACGACGTCGTGGCCACCTGGTAGAGCAGCGGCTGGAACAGGTGGTGGTTGGTACGATCGATCAGCAGGACCTCGACGTCGCGCGCCTTGGCGAAGGCGCGGGCGGCGTTGAGGCCGCCGAACCCGCCGCCGACGATCACGACCCGCGTGCGCTGCGTCGTCACACCTAGCGTCTCGGTGGCGGCGGCGGAGGCTCCGGGACGCCAGCAGCGAGCAGGTTCACGAACACGCGCACACCGCCTGGAACGCCGCCGGGAATCTGTCGGAACAGCGACAGCGACGTGTACACATAGCGGCCGCGGCCCAACGGCAGGTCGAGAATGGCGCCGAGTCGCTCCGGTTCGTCCACGTCGTTCATCGCCAGCGGCGTGCGATACTGCGGGTCGATCGCCGTCGGCATATAGAGTGCGCGCTCCTGCACCCAGTCTTCCCAGTCACGCGTCGTGATGCGGTTCGGCCAGCGCAGCAGGCGCGACTGCGCGTCGCGCACACGGACCTCCGCGCGCTCATCGGCCACACGCGCGGCCGGACGTGAGAAGGCCACCGGGAATGGCATCATCCCCGGCTGCTGCATCTCGAACTGGCCGTACTGGACCACCAGCGTGCCTCCGTTGCGCACCCACGTGAACAAGCGCGCATTGGCCGCCCGAAGTTCCGGACTCGATTCATACGCGCGCGGTCCGATCACAATCGTCGTGAACTGCGAGAGGTCCGCGTACGGGACCTGCTCGGCCGTCATCACTGTCGTCGGAATCTCGAGCTGCCCAAGCACCGGCGCGATCGCGTCGGACACGCCGGTCACGTAGGCCACGCGCAATCCGCGCGGCACCACCAGTGGGACGGCACGGAAGTATGCGGACGACTGTCGGTAGATCTTGATCGGGCGGATGTGCGGGTACTCGATCGGCGTGAAGCC
>CAYPYY010000270.1:0-1789 GCA_964414995.1 uncultured Gemmatimonas sp. | reverse complement strand
TCGAGACGAGATAGTCGCCGGGCTCGGCGATCGGCACACCGCCGAACCCACCGCCGCCGCCGCCCTGCATCACACCGGCGGCGCGCACGATCGCGAAGAGCTCGTTCTGATCGAGGCCCATCATTCCACCAGCACCGCCCGGTGCGCCTGCCCCACCACGCGGCGGCGGAGGCGAGGACTCAGCGGGACGCTCGATCCAACGGCCCGGCTGCTGCTGCCCGGGTCCGCCACCGCCGCCACCGAAGCCGAACATCCGCGCGAGGTTCTGCATTCCGGTCGCACCGCCCTCGAGCGAGCGGCGCAGCATCTGCATCGCCGGGGCGGGAATCTTGCCCTCGGCTTCCACCGAGTCGAGCACAACCTTCATCCGGCGCGCCGCGACGATTGAGTCACGGAGCGCGGCGCCTCGCAACGCTGCACGCGGAGCGGGACGGCCATTGTAGTTCCAGGTCACGCGATGCAGGCCGGGCATCCCGAGGCCCGTGAGCGTCTGCAACGTGTCGCCCTTGGCGTCCTGTACGATCACACGCACCGGGCCGACGTTCTTGGTGACGCGGTACCAGATGTCCGCACCATACGCCGGGCTCGGCGCCTGGAACACCAGGTTGCCCGTGGACTGGCCTTCGACCGGCGGATCGCCCCACTGATAGCCCGTGCGCGGCGCGAACAGATGCGCGCTGGCCGTCGCACTCACGTTGGCCAGCTGCTGCAGCGGGAGGATGTCCACGACCCAGATGGAGCGACCGTGCGTGCCGGCAATCAGCTCCGACTCGCGCGGGTGAATCTGCAGATCGTGCACCGGCACGTTCGGCAACCCGGTCATAAACTTCTGCCACGTCGTGCCGCGATCGCCCGAGACGTACGCGCCCACATCCGTGCCCACGAAGAGCAAGTCGGCGTTGCGCAGGTCCTCACGAATCACGTGTACAAAGTCCGCAGCACCGCGCGGCAGGCCAGCGGCGATCGAGCGGAACGACTGTCCGCCGTTGTCCGTCACGAACACATAGGGCGTGAAGTCGCCGCGACGGTGGTTGTCGAAGGTGACGTAGAAGCGGTCCACGCTGTGGCGCGACGGCTCGATGCGCGAGACGTACGTGCCGGCCGGCACACCCGCGAAGCGCGACGTGAGCTCCGTCCACGCCCCGCCGTCGTTCGTCGTCATCCACACGCGGCCGTCATCCGTGCCGGCGTAGAGGTAACCCGCCTTGAGCGGCGACTCGTTGAGCGACACCACCGTGCCAAAGGTCTCGGCGCCGGTCGCATCACGCGTGATGCCGCCAGTCGTGCCGGTGTTCGCCGTGGACACGCGAATTTTCATCGTGTCGGCGTACGAGAGATCGCCCGAGATGGGGAACATCTCATCGCCGCGCTTGAGCGACTTGTACACGCGGCTCGCGCCGATGTAGACGATGCTCGGGTTGTGGGCCGAGAGGAAGAACGGCGTGTTCCAGTTCCAGCGCGGGCTCTCGGCAACGGAGTCGGCGCGCTGCTGAGCGCGGAGGCCGTCGATCGTGCGACGCTGGGCGGGCGTGAGCGGACGCGTGGTGTCGCCGCGCACGGTCATAATGCTGTCTTCCCACCACATATAGCGATCGCGGTAGTTCGGCTTTCGGAACGCGGTGCGCTGGCCGGCCGACACCTGATAGCGTCCGATATTGCCGCCCTGCGACTCACCGTAGATGATGTCCGGGTCCGTCGGGTCCTGCGCGGTGACGAAGCCGTCGCCGCCGTTGTACGTGAACCACATCGCGTTTGTGATCGGACCCTGGCGCCGCCGCGACGGGCCGCA
>CAYPYY010000269.1:0-1799 GCA_964414995.1 uncultured Gemmatimonas sp. | reverse complement strand
GACGTTGACGCTGTAGAATAAGCCGATTTCAGGCCACCAGACGCGCGATGAGCGCGTGCTGATCGTCGCGAAGCCAGTGCCAGCGACAACGAGGTCGTACGCGACCGCAGATCGGCTTCTCGGCGCGAGCATCGGCGCCTCCCGCAGCCCTCAGGCGGCGTAGCCCGCGTGCGCTAGCTTCTCGATGTTGTGCACCAAGCAGTAGAGCTTCCACTGCGCGTCGACCTTCACCCGACCGCGCAGCGTGAAGCGATCCAGCCGCTTGTTGGCTCTGAGGTTGCCGAAGATCGGCTCCACCGTGCCGAAGCGCTGTCCGTACTGCGCGCGCCCGATCGGACTGTCGAGGCGCGTACGCATCTCGGCGCTGTAGTTGCGCGGTGCGGCGGTGACACGGCCGCGGAGGAAGGCGACGTTGCGCACGGGCGTGGTGTCCGGCGTGCGAAGACACTGGCCGCGCAGCGCACAGGGTCCGCAGTCACGCTTCGCGCCGCGGAAGTGTTCGCCGACGAAGCCGCCGGTCACGTTCGCGCGCCCTTTGCGATAGAGCGCCTTGCCGGCTGGACAGATACAGGTGCGGGCGACGGGATCATACGTGAAGTCCTCGGGCGTGAAGACGGGGGCGCGGCGCGGTCCGGCCGACTTGTCGTGGAGCGGGTCGGGGAGCGTGCGGTACCGGCCCTGGGTCGCGAAGCGCGCATCGCGCTGGCGCATGTCCCGATCCGCGATCAGCGCGTCGATCCCACGGTCGGCGAGTTGCGCAAGAGTCGCCTCGCTGTGGTAGCCTGCATCCGCCGTGATCAACGTGTCCGGCGCACGGACGGCGGCCGTCGCCTCAACGATCGGAACCAGGAGCTCATGCTCGGAGCCCGTGCCATGCGCCTGCGCCTCGACGATGATCTGGTGCGCCGCATCGACGGCCGCGACGGCCGTGTACCCCTGAATCACGCCCTTGCTCGTCGCCATCTTCGCGCTGTCGTTATCGGTGCGGTTACTCTTTCGCACGGCGCCACGCGCGCCACGGCGATCCTCGGGATTCGCGGCCAGCCATTCACGAATCTTGCTGGCATCCCGCTGGAGCCGCTCCACCCGCGCGACGGTCTTCGCAGCTTCCGTAGGTTCTGCAGCGAGCTGATCTGTGGCGCGGTGGCGCTGGAGCATCGTGGTCGCTGCGGCCTCGAGCTTGGCGGCCTGCCGCGCGAAATCGGCCCGGGTGCCGCTCCGATGCTTGGAGGCGTTGCTGGGGAGCTTCACCCCGTCGATCGCGAACATGGCGCGGCCGATCAGGCCCTGCTGATCACACACCGCCAGGACGGCGGCGAAGACGCGGGTGATGTCCGCGCCGAGGGTGCTGACGAACTTGGCGACCGTGGTGAAGTGTGGGGCCTGATCGCCACACAGCGCAATGAAGGTCACATGGGTCTGACAGGCGCGCGCGATCTGGCGGCTGCTGACCATGCCCTGCGCGTAGGCGAATAGCACGACCTTGAGCAGCAGCGCCGGGGGATAGGCGGGCGCGCCGGTCTCATCGTTTCGGAACCGGGCGTCGAAGTGCGACAGGTCGAGCTCGTGCTCGAGAAGATGGTGCAGGGCGTACTCGAAGGTCCCCGGCAGCAGCTGGCCGATGAGATCAACAGGGAGCAGCTTGGGCTGGGTGTCGATGTACTTGTAGCGGGCCATGGTGGGGTCTCGACAGCGGGCGGAACCGGCAGCACATTCTCTGCGAGGCGAACCCGCGACGCCGGGAAGAGTTCCGTATCCACATTGGCGAGCGCGGGGGCTTTTTCTACACCCTCGTTATG
>CAYPYY010000268.1:0-1817 GCA_964414995.1 uncultured Gemmatimonas sp. | reverse complement strand
GGGGTGGCGGCAACACGGGCGGGTCTTCCTCGAAGAGGTTGCGCGTGCGCAGCCGGGCCTCGACGGCCACCAAGAGGTCGTCGAGTTCCTTGTTCGCGGTCCGCCCTTCCCAGCGATAGAACGCGCGCGACGCGGAGGTCCCAAGCCCCCACGTCGCCATTCCGGCGACGAGACCAGGAATCGCGATCAACGCGCCCGCCATCGGCAGCGCGATCGCCGCGCCCACGGCGCCCAGGATGCCGCCCCCGATGACCGCCGCGCCATTCAGGAACCCGTAACCCCACACATTTGCGGCGAAGCCGGGCCGCAGGTCCGTCACCACCGTGACCTCGGTGGTCTGCGCGTCTACGGCGCGCAGCGTCAGGCGCAGTTCCTCCGCTCCCAGTCCATACACAAGCCAGTTGAACGGATATCCGACCTGACCGGACCAATCGATGGAGGGCGCCTTAAAGACGATGATGCCGCCGTCGAGCGGATGCGGTCCGATCTGATCGCGGAGCTGCATCCGGTACGGAACGTCCTGGCAGGTGCGGCCGATGGCCCGCAGCACGTCGCGCGCGGGTGCGCGAATCACGCGACTCACCGACAGCGAGTGCTGCAGGCCGCCGAGCATCGCGTCACCGACCCGTTCCAGGCGCTGGCTTACGCGCGGAGGCAGCGCCGGGGCACTCGGCTCTGGCGACATCTCGGAAAGCGCGAGCGCAACAAAGCGTTGCGAGATCCCCGCCTCGACTGCCGCCGACTCCACGTCACGCAGCCGGTACGTGCGCGAGAGCGACGGGTTGTCGGTGGCGGCGTCCTGCGCCGTGGCGCGCGCGGCGGCGGCGCTGGCTTCTCGTTCGAGCCGCTCGGCGGCCTCGGCCTGCAATTGCGCCGCGCGCTTCCACACGGCCTGCGCCGCGTCTTCACTGAGCGTGCGTTGAGGGCCGCTGACCGTCGGTGAGGCCGCGGCCTCGGCGGCCACCAGCGCCGATTGCAGCGCATCCGCCAGCGCTTCGCCGTTGGCGAATCTGTGGGCGGGATCCTTGGCGAGGCAGCGATCGATGACGGCGGCAATCGGCGCCGGGATGTCGGACGCCACCGCAGCCAGCGGCCGCGCCATCTGCGTGAGGTGCGCGACCAGCACTGACGGGCCGTTGTCGCCCTCGAACGGCAGTCGGCCGGAGAGCAGCAGGTAGCCGAGCACGCCAAGCGCGTACAGGTCGGAGCGCCCGTCCACAGTCTCTCCGCGCGCCTGTTCCGGACTCATATAGTGCGCCGTGCCGACCACGTGGCCCTCGGCCGTGAGACCGACGGCGGCCGTGTGTCGGGCGATGCCGAAGTCGGTGACCATTGCGCGTCCGGTGCCGCGCTCGATCAGGATGTTCTCTGGCTTGACGTCACGGTGGATGACGCCGCGCGCGTGCGCGTACGCGAGCGCCCAGGCCACTTCACGCAAATGCCGGATCGCCTCCGGCACGGGGATGCGCCCGCGATCCCGCACACGGGCGCCGAGCGTCTCGCCGTCCACGAGTTGCATCGCGAAGAACGCAAACCCGCCCCGCTCGTCCGCGCGATGCACCGGGACGATGTTCGGGTGCGACAGTTGCGCGGCAATCCGGGCCTCGCGCAGGAAGCGCGTGCGCACCTCGCCGTCGTCGGCCAGACGCGGGGGCAACACCTTGAGCGCCACCACGCGATCGAGCATCACGTCGCGAGCTCGGAAGACGACGCCCATCCCGCCGCGGCCCAACTCGCTCTCGATGGCGAACTCGCCGGCCAACGCGGTCGCCAGTCCGTGGAACGCCGGGTCCAGAGGGCTCGTCATAGGTGCTGAA
>CAYPYY010000267.1:0-1826 GCA_964414995.1 uncultured Gemmatimonas sp. | reverse complement strand
TCGAGCCCAACGGCAGGTCGGCGCGCAGCAGCTCGAGTCGCTCGAGGATCGCCAGGCGCGTGAGCTGCACGTTGGCTTTGGCATCGAGCTCGATGGTCAGTCGCGACACGCCATCGCGCGACTCGCTGCTGGTCTTCCGCACGCCGCGCACACCCTGCGCCGCTTCCTCGATCGGCGACGAGATGTACATCTCCACCAACTCCGCGGAGACACCGGGCCAGGTCGACGACACCTGCAGCCGCGGCAACTCAACGGTCGTGCGCGTGGCCAACGCTAGCCGCGTGAAGCTCACGGCGCCGCCAAGGCAGATCGCGACCGCTACGGCCCAGACAACGGCCGGTCGGCTCACGGCCCAGCGAATCAAGCGACGTCCTCGGCGAGGGCCAGCGACGCTGCCCGCGCCGCGCGACGCTCACTCCACTGCTCCAACTGCGCGTACGCCACCGGCAGCAGGAAGAACGTCACCACCTGCGCACTGATGGCACCGCCAATCACCGCGGACGCCAGCGGCTGATACAGCGCACCGCCGCTGCCCCAGCCAAACACAAGCGGCAGCACGCCAAAGATTGTCGTCAGCGACGTCATCGTGATCGCGCGCAACCGCTGGCGGCCGCCGGCCAACACGGCGTCGTGAATGCTCAGGCCTTGCTCGCGGAAGCGGCGGATGGCGTCGAGCTTCACGACCGCTTCGTTGTCGGCCATTCCAATCATCACCACGATGCCGATCAACGACACCGCATTGATGCTCTGGCCCGTGGCCCACAGGAGCAGGAATCCACCGGCCGCCGCGAGCGGCACAGTGATCATCACCACCAGCGGAATCGTGAACGACGCGAACTCGCCGGCGAGCACGAGGAACACGAGTGCGACGCTGAGGATCGCCACCAAGCCCAACTGCTCCGTCGTGCGGCGCTGCTCCACGTCGGCGCCGGTGACGGCCCAGGTGAGTCCCGCCGGCGGCGACATTGCCTCGAGCTGGTCCTGCACGTCCTGTGAAGCGCGCGCGGTGCCGCCCTCTTCGATCAAGCCCTCCACGAGACTGACGGGCCGCTGATTGACTCGCACCACCTCGATCGGCGCCCGCACCTCGCGCCACGTCACCAGTTGGCTCAGCGGCACACCATTCACTGGCGTGGCCAGCGCAACCTGAAGATCTTCGTTTGCGTTGCCCGCATAGCGCACGCGAATCGGCGTGCGACGGTCCGTCTCGCGGAGCTCGCTCGCGCCGACACCGCCCAGCGCGCCCTGCAGCGCGCGCAACACGGACTGCACCGGAATACCGCGCTCGGCGAGCCGCGTGCGCTCCAACTGCACCTCGACCTGCGGCTGCGTCGTGCTGTACGCATCGCGCACGTCGGAAAGTGTCGGCAGCGTCTGCAGTCGCCGACGCACGGAGTCGGCCCACTGCTGACTCTCCGCAAGGTTGCGCGCGCTCACTTCCACGCGCACGAGGCGTCCCTCGCGTCCGATCAGCGAGCCGAACTCCGACTGGCCAGCGAGGTCGAGCGCGAGGAGGCCGCCCGAGGCGAGGTCGGGCACCGCCGCGCGCAACTGCGACGCGAAGTCCGCGGCTTCAAACCGCGCGGGCACCGGAATGAGCAATTGCGCCGTCGCCGAGGTGCCCGGCTCAGCGCCGGAGAGCACTTCTTCGTCTGTCGCGATGCCCACGCGCGCATACACGCCCTGCGCGCCCAGCGCGCGGGCCGCCTGCTCGATGCGCGCTGCCTGCCGCGTCGTCTCCTCGATGCTCGTGCCTTCGGGGAGCTGGATTGCCGCGACGACAATGCCTTCGTCCACCGCGGGCAGAATCTCCTTCGGCATCCGCC
>CAYPYY010000266.1:0-1866 GCA_964414995.1 uncultured Gemmatimonas sp. | reverse complement strand
TCGCTCTCGACGACCTTGTCGAATGTGTCGCGATCGGTGTGCCAGGTCGTGAACGAATAGTCCCACGAGAGCGCGCCGAGGTTGAAGCCAGGGGCCTTGTGGCACACAAAGCTCACGTGGTCCGTGCCGCCCGTGCCCTGCGGCCCGGTCGGTGTCCACCGAATGTTGCGCGTGATCTCATTGGGGATCTGGCCGAGGTACTGCTCGAGTCGTCGCGCTGCGCCGGGGAAGGGGCCCGCACTCATCTGCGCGATGCGGCCCGTTCCGTTGTCCTGATTGAACAGCGCCTGCAGTCCAGCGACCACCTCGGGGTGATCCTCGCTGAACGCCTTCGAGCCGTTCAAGCCCTGCTCCTCGCCGTTCCACAGGCCCACGAGGATCGTGCGCTTTGGGTTCGGCAGCACCGTGCGCAGAATGCGCAGCGCTTCCATCATCGTCACCGAGCCCGTGCCGTTGTCCGTTGCGCCCGACGCGCCGGAGTGCGAGTCGAAGTGCGCCGAGAGGAGCACGTACTCCTCGGGCTTCTCGCTGCCGCGGATCTCGGCGACAACGTTGAACACCGGGCGCTCGCCGAGCAGGCGGCTGTCGGTCGAGGCGCGCACGCGCGGGCCCTGGTTGTTGCGCGCGAGACGGTAGAGCAGGCCGTAATCCTCGCAGCCGACGGCGAAGGACGGGATCACCGAGTTGTTCGGCGAGCCGAAGACCTTCTGGATGCCGGGGTAGTTGGACGGCGTGTGCGTGAGCACGCCGAGCGCGCCGGCATCGCGCAGCTTGAGGAAGACGTTGCGACCGGCGCCCATCGCGATGTTGAGGTCGTTCCACGCGAGCTGCAGATCCTGCTGCGCCTTCTGGATGCGGTCGGTTTCCTCGGGCGTGCCGAACTCCGCCCACTGACCGGTGGAGCGGCAGGAGAGCCGCGGCACGTTCAGCAGGAAGAACTTGCCCTTCACGTTGGGCAGCCAGGCGTCGAACTGCTCAGCGGTGGTGACGCCTTCGGGCCACGCGACCACCGCGCCCTCGAGCGGACGACGGCCGGTGCTGGGGCTGAACGCCATCGCCATCGCCTCGAGCGAGCGCACGCGCGGCGCGATGAGATCCACGTGCGAGACGCCGCGCTCCCAGCCCATCCAGGTGCCGTAGCGTTCGCGGCGCGCCGTCACGCCCCAGCCGGTGAACGTGCGCACGGCCCACTCCTGCGCGAGGTCCGACTGCGGCGAGCCGGTGAGGCGCTGGCCGATCGGATCCATCAACTGCTGCGCGAGCGTCATCGCCTGCGAGCGGTTCATCCCCTCGTCCCAGATGCGGCGGATGATGGGATTGTCCACCGGCGTGCGGCGGATGTACGACGGCGTGGTGTCGAGCGGGATGGGATCCGCCATCGGGTTGCGCGTGCCCATCGGGGGACGGGCCTGGCCGGCGCGCTGCTGGGCGCCGAGCAAGGGGGCGGCGAGAGCGACTACGAGCAGAGCACGAGCGAACACGGGCACTCCAGAAGAGAGGGGAGGTGACTGCTTAGAACTGCACGGCCAATCCGTCGGCCAGCGATGCGCGATACGCCTTCACTGCGGGGATTACGCCCACGAGCGTGCCGGCGCTGACGACCAGCACGAGGTAGCGCCACTCGGTGGCACCGAGTGCCTTCATCGCGAGCGCGAGGCCGTATTGCGCCTCGATGGGGCCGGCGGCGAGCGCCAGCAGGGCGTACACAAGGGCCACGCCGACAATCGCACCCGTAAACGCGAGCAGCGCCGACTCCGCCACGAGCAGCGCGACGATGGTGCGCGGACCGGCGCCGACGGCGCGGAGGATGGCCATCTCGCGGCGTCGCGACTCGAGCGAGGCGTAGAGTGCGACACACATTCCGAT
>CAYPYY010000265.1:0-1881 GCA_964414995.1 uncultured Gemmatimonas sp. | reverse complement strand
AGCTTGCGCGCCGGCCGGCCTGGCGCGAGCAACTGGTCGCCGAAGTGGACGGGCGACCCATCGGGTTTCTTCAGATCATCGATCCCCGGCTCGAAGAGTCGCACTACTGGGGCGATGTCCCCGACGGTCTGCGGGCAATCGACATCTGGATCGGCGAGGGTGAGTACCGCGGACGCGGCTACGGCACAGAAATGATGGAGCTAGCCATCGCCCGGTGCTTCGCGGTGGAAGGCGTGCGCGCGATCATCATCGATCCGCTGTTTACCAATACAGATGCGATCCGCTTCTACGAGCGGCTGGGCTTCGCCGCGGTCGAGCGGAGGTCGTTTGGCGAGGACGACTGCCTCGTGATGCGTCTGGAGCGGCCGGCCTAGCGGCGGGCGCGTGGCGTCCGCGCCTAGCTGCAGCTCCAGGTCGCCGGATGTTCCGTTGTGGGCTTCGCGTACCCGATGCGTGGGAGCACGTCGAGCGAGGCGAGCACGAGGCCCCAGAGCACCAGCAGCAGCGAGAGGACGTGCGCGCGCGCTGCGCGATGCCGGAACGTCCAGACGGCCGACCACACGCCACTGACGACCACGGCGCCGACGGCGCCGAGGTACGCGGCGAGTCCCATTCCGCAGCGGGCGACGTAGGGCCAGAAGATGATGCCCACACCCACGGCCACGGAGAGCGTGAGGCGGAGGTACACGCCCCAGCCGGTCGTCGTGGGCGCGCTGCCGCCGGGGATGGTGCCGAGCGCAGGGACGGAAGCGCGAGGCGCGGCGGCCGAGGAGGCCTGCGGGGCCGCCGGACTCGGCGCCGGCGCGGGCTTGCCGGCCGACTTCGCCATCTGCTCGTCGATCTTTCGGAGTTCCGCGTCCCAGTCGCGCTCGCTCATCCCTGCCCCCGCGCCAGGCCGTGGCGCTCGATCTTCTTGTAGAGGTTGGAGCGCGGCATATCGATCGCCCGCGCCGTCTCCGCGATGTTCCAGTCGTGCTCGCGCAGTTTGACGAGCAGGTACGCTCGCTCCGCCGCGCGCTTGAACTCTTCGTACGTGGCGTACTGCTCCAGAGTGCCAATGGCCGCCCCGCCCTCGCCGGCGCGTGCTCCGGTGAGGCGCTCGACGTCGGCACGCACGATGCGCGGGCCCGCCGCCAGGATCAGCAGGCGCTCCACGGTGTTGCGCAGCTCTCGCACGTTGCCCGGCCAGTCGAAGGCCGCCAGTCGCTCCATCGCCGCGTCGTCCACCACCTTGGCGCTCAAGCCGCTGTGCTTCGCGAGACGCTGGATGAAGTGCTCCACGAGCATTGGGATATCGTCCCGACGTTCCCGCAGCGCAGGCACCACGATCGGCACGACGTTGAGTCGGTAATAGAGGTCCTCGCGGAAGCGGCCGTCGGCGATCTCATCGGGCAGGACCTTGTTGGTCGCCGCCACCACGCGCACGTCCACTTTTCGGACCTTCGCTCCGCCGATGCGCGTCACCTCCCCCTCCTGCAGCACGCGCAGCACCTTGGCCTGCGCGGCCAACGACATATCGCCGATCTCATCGAGGAACAGCGTGCCGCCGTCGGCCTGCTCGAACTTGCCCGCGCGGTCCTGCACCGCCCCGGTGAACGAACCCTTCATATGCCCGAAGAGCTCGCTCTCGATCAGCTCGGCTGGGATCGCGGCGCAGTTGACCTCGACGAACGGGCCCTTGGCTCGCGTGGACTGCGCGTGGATGGCACGGGCCACGAGTTCCTTGCCCGTGCCGTTCTCTCCGGTGATGAGCACGCGGGCCGGCGTGCCGGCCACGCGTGCGATCTGCTCGACCAGCGCTTTGATTGGCGCCGAGGCACCGACGATCTCGCCCGTCTGCTGCACGGTGCGTCGCAGGCGCTCGTTCTCCTCGCGGAGATC
>CAYPYY010000264.1:0-1886 GCA_964414995.1 uncultured Gemmatimonas sp. | reverse complement strand
TGCGGCAGCACACGATTCGCGTCATTCTCGACGTCGTGAAGCGCTACGACATCGATGGCGTGCACATTGACGACTACTTCTATCCGTACAAGGAGCAGGATCGGCGCGGCCGGCCGATTCCGTTCCCCGACGACGCGACGTACCGTCGCTACCAGATGGGCGGCGGCGAACTCGAGCGCGACGATTGGCGCCGCGAAAACGTGAACGCGCTCGTCCAGGAACTGTATCGCAGCATCCACGAGGTGAAGCCGTGGGTGAAGTTCGGCGTGAGTCCGTTTGGCATCTGGCGTCCCGGCTTTCCGGAGAGCGTGACGGGATTCGACGCCTACAGCGAGCTCTACGCTGACGCGCGCAAGTGGCTGCAGGAGGGATGGCTCGACTACTTCTCGCCGCAGCTGTACTGGCCGGCGGGGCAGCCGGGTCAGGACTACTCCGTGCTGCTCAGCTGGTGGGCCGACCAGAACACGTTCAACCGGCATCTCTGGCCGGGCAACTACACGAGCAAGGTGGGCGAGCGCTCGCGCACGTCGTGGCGCTCGGAGGAGATCGAACAGCAAATCCGCCTGACGCGTGCGGAAGACCGCGCCAGCGGCAACGTGCACTTCTCCGCGCGCGTGTTCTTGGAGGATCGCGATTCGCTGGCCACGCGGCTCGCTCGCCACGTGTACGTGGCGCCGGCGCTCGTGCCGCCCTCGCCGTGGCTGCACGTGCCGCAGGTGGATGAGCCGCGTGTGGAGCTGCGGCGCGCAACGAACGGCGCGCTCACGGCGCGCGTAGCGCCGGCCAATGGCGGCGAGTCGCCGCAGTGGTGGGTGGTGCAGACGCGCCGTGGCGATGGTGTGTGGTCGAGCACGGTGCTCCGCGGAACCGTCCGCGAGATGACCGTGCCCGCCACTGCCGATCGCATTTCCGTGCGCGCGGTCGACCGGGCGGCCATCGAGACCGCCCCGGTCGTGATCAAGCTGCGCTAGTCGCGCCTCAGCGCTGCGCGCGCAGCCAACGGTTGTACTCGCGCAGCATCTCCTCGACTTCGAACGGCAGACCACTGCCCGCACCGCCCACGCGCCGCTCAACACGGAGCGTCTGACGGTACGTCTGGCCGTCCACAGTCATCGAGACGAGATAGTCGCCGGGCTCGGCGATCGGCACACCGCCGAACCCACCGCCCCCGCCGCCACCCTGCATTACGCCGGCGGCGCGCACGATCGCGAACAGCTCGTTCTGATCGAGGCCCATCATTCCACCAGCACCGCCCGGCGCGCCAGCCCCACCGCGCGGCGGCGGAGGCGAGGACTCAGCCGGACGCTCGACCCAACGGCCCGGCTGCTGCTGCCCGGGTCCGCCACCGCCACCACCGAAGCCGAACATCCGCGCGAGGTTCTGCATTCCGGTCGCGCCGCCTTCGAGTGAGCGGCGCAGCATCTGCATCGCCGGAGCGGGAATCTTGCCCTCGGCTTCCACCGAGTCGAGCACGACCTTCATCCGGCGCGCCGCGACGATCGAGTCACGGAGCGCGGCGCCGCGCAACGCTGCACGCGGAGCGGGACGGCCATTGTAGTTCCACGTCACGCGATGCAGGCCGGGCATTCCGAGTCCGGTGAGCGTCTGCAACGTGTCGCCCTTGGCGTCCTGTACGATCACGCGCACCGGGCCGACGTTCTTGGTGACGCGGTACCAGATGTCAGCGCCGTACGCCGGGCTCGGCGCCTGGAACACGAGGTTGCCCGTGGACTGCCCCTCGACCGGCGAATCGCCCCACTGATAGCCTGTGCGCGGCGCGAACAGATGCGCGCTCGCCGTCGCACTCACGTTGGCGAGCTGCTGCAGCGGCAGGATGTCCACGACCCAGATGGAGCGACCGTGCGTGCCGGCAATCAGCTCCGACT
>CAYPYY010000263.1:0-1898 GCA_964414995.1 uncultured Gemmatimonas sp. | reverse complement strand
CAGCCGACCCGCGACGCGAACGACGGGACCTTCCTCGGCATCACCGAGCAGCGGCACCGCCGCGCCACAGCCGTGAGTGCGCTCGTAGCCATAGGCGAACGGCGCCACCCCCATCGCCTCGAGGCGCGCCAACGTCTCGCGCCGCGCGCGCAGGACGTGATTGAGATCGTCACTCATCGCGCGTCCCCCGGGGCACCCTGCTGCTTGAGATACGCCTCGATCAGTGGATCGAGGCCGCCATCCATCACCTTCTGGATATCCGTCAGCTTCAGCTCCGTGCGGTGATCGTTCACCATCGTGTACGGCTGGAAGACATAGCTGCGAATCTGCGATCCGAACGAGACGTCGGCCTTGGTCGCGTCGAGCGCCGCCTTCGCCGCCGCCTGCTTCTCGGCCTCAAGGTTGTAGAGGCGGTTCTTGAGCATCTTCATCGCCGTCGCCTTGTTCTTGAACTGCGACCGCTCCTGCTGCGACGCCACCACCACGCCGGATGGGAGGTGCGTGATGCGCACCGCCGAGCTCGTCTTGTTGACGTGCTGCCCGCCCGCCCCGGAGGCGCGGTAGACGTCGATCTTCAGGTCGTCGTCGCGGATCTCGATATTGATCTCCTCGTTGACGACCGGATACACGAACACGGACGCAAAGCTCGTGTGCCGCCGCGCGTTCGCATCGTAGGGCGAGATGCGCACGAGCCGGTGCACGCCGATCTCGGGTCGCAGGAAGCCGAACGCGTAGGGTCCGCTGATCTCGAGCACGGCCCCCTTGATGCCGGCCTCTTCCCCCTCCGAGAGATCGAGAATCTCGACGGAGAATCCCTTCCGCTCCGCCCAGCGCGTGTACATCCGCATCAGCATCTGGGCCCAGTCCTGCGCCTCGGTCCCGCCCGCGCCGGCACTGATCTCGAGTTGGGCATCGCGGAAGTCGTCGCGGCCTTGGAGCAACGAGCGCAGTTCGAACGCGTCCGTCTCCTCGCGAATCGCCGCCGCCTCACGGGCGACGTCGGCCTCCATCCCCGCGTCCGGCTCAAGGAGGAGCAGTTCCTCGAGCTCGCGCGCACTCCGGATCCGCCCCATCAGGCGGTCCCAGGGTTCGATCCAGTTCTTGAGGGTCTTCACTTCCTGCACGACACCGCGCGCCCGCTCCTGTGCATTCCAGAAGTTCGCGTCGGACATATCGCGCTCGAGCGCGCTCAGGCGCTCCCGCTTGCGCTCGAGGTCAAAGGTACCTCCGGAGCTCTTCGAGCCGGGACTCGTCGTGCTTCAGGGAGGTCAACAGCGCGGTGTCAGCCATAAGGGGGCCAGGGGAGGAAACGAGGCGAGCCGTGTGGCGCGTGGCGCACACGGCTCGCGACTCTCGCTCAAACTTAGTGGCAGGCGCGGCCCTCGCGCACCCCTCACCGCGGCTAAAACAGCTTCTGGCCCCCGGCGAGCAGGTCGTTCAGCGCTTCCTGGAAATGCGTGGTCGAATCCGCGAACTCCTTGCCGATCTGATCCACGTACTCCTCATAGCTCTTCTTGATCTCTTCCTTGAAGAGCGCCTTGAGCGTCCCCTCGCGCAGGCCCTGCTCCCGCTTGTCCGGGAGGTACGCAATCATATCGGACACCAGGGCGCGCGCGAGTCGGCGGGCCTTGAGGTTCGGATCGTTCGCGAGAAACGGATTGACGGGGCGCTTGCCGGGCGTGCCCGCGGAGGGAGTCCCTGGCTTCGCTCCCGCGGACGGCGTGGGGACGCCAGCTGAGGGCCGCGCCGCGACGGGAGCAGCGGGAACCGCCGGCGTGGCGGCGGGTGCCGGCGTCGCAGGTGCCGGGGCCGCGGGGGCAGGCGCCGCAGGTGCCGGGGCAGCGGCTGCAGGCGTCGCGGGCGCGGCGGGCGCCGGAGGGGGCGTCGGCGCCACAGGC
>CAYPYY010000262.1:0-1909 GCA_964414995.1 uncultured Gemmatimonas sp. | reverse complement strand
GCGATCAACTAGGGTGCGGCCCGCAGTGCGCGGGCGTCCGGCCGTGATGCGGCTGATGCGTGCAACGTTGTCTGTGCTGGCGCTGGCGACCAGCCTGCAGGGGCAAGGCGTGCAGCGTGGCGAGCCCGCGGCGCCCTCACGCGCCGACTCGATGCTTGCAGTGGGGCGGCTCGCCGCCGCGGAGCAGGCGCTCTACGCCGCGGCTGATGCGCGGCCGCGCGCACCCGAGCCGCGAGGGGCGCTGGCCGTGTACCTGGCGTCGCGCGGACGATTCCGGATCGCCGAGATCCTGTTTCAAGAGGCGGTGCGGTTTGGCGCGGATCCCGGCGCAGCGCAGCGCGCGCTGTTTGCGATTGCGCCGTACCGTGTGGCCGCGCCCGATGGTGAGGTCGTCACGCTGCGCATCACGCCAGCGACGGAAGGACTGTTCAGTTTTCCGCTGCGCCTCGGCTCCGAGGACGTCACGGCGACGTTTGACCCACGTGTGCGCGGCGTTGTCGTGGGCCGGATGCTCGCGGACCGCGCGCTGCGCGGTCGGCGGCTCGCGGCCCTTCGCGTGGGCACGCGCGAGTTGGGCGAGCGCGAGGTGCGCGTGGATTCCCTGATGTCGCCGGACGGCGTGCGCATCGGGCTCGATGTGCTCTGGGCGCTGCATCCGCAGGTGGATGAGCGGCGGCTCGAGCTGACGCTAGGGCGCGCGCCCAACCCGATGGCGGTCGCAGCGAACGCGACGCGCGTTCCGTTTCTGCTCACGTTCCCCGGGATGTTGCTCGTGCCGACGGTGGGGCGACCGCCGGTGGCGCTCGAGAGCCGCGAGGGGCGCGAGCTGCTGCGCGGCGCGCGTTGGCAGGTGGATGCGGCGACGGCGACGCTGATCGTAGAGCGCTAGCGTGCCATCCCTGCAGGCGCGATTGGGCAACCTGGCGATGCGCGTGCTGGTGAAGCGTCGGTTGGATCAGTCGCCGTTCGATCTGCGGGTGATCCGGCAGGCAATGACGGCGCGTCTTCTGCTGCCGGCGGCCGCGCCGCGCGGCGTCCGCGTCGAGTCGTCGCGGGATGCGCAGGCTCCGGGTGAATGGGCGATCCCGCTGGGGGCGCCGACCGACCGTGCCGTGCTGTTCGTTCACGGTGGAGCGTTCATCGCGGGGTCGCCACGCACGCATCGGGCGCTGACGACGTGGCTGGCCGCGCGGAGCGGCGTGCGCGTGCTCTCGCTGGACTATCGGCTCGCACCGGAATTCCCGTTTCCGGCGGGCCTGGATGATGTCGTGCAGGCGATCGGGCGCCTCGAGAGCAGCGGCTTCGCACTCTCGCGCATCGCACTCGCGGGCGACTCGGCCGGCGCGGCGCTGGTACTCGGTGCGATGCAGCGCCTTCGGGCCGCCGGGCGTACGATGCCGGCGGCGGCCGCGTTGATCTGCCCGCTCACCGATATGACGGACGCTTCCGACTCGTTGCGGACGAACGCTCGGTCGGAGCCGCTGCTTTCGCTGCGCCATCGCACGCAGTCGTTCGTGCTGTACGCGGGTGCCGCTCCGCTCGACGACCCGCTGCTGTCGCCGCTCTATGCGGACCTGCGTGACTTTCCTCCGCTGCTCGTGGAGTCGAGCGACATCGAGGTGCTGTGGGACGATGCGAGGCGCCTCGTCGAGCGGGCGCGCGCCGCTGGGGTGTCGGTGGTGTTCGTCCCGCAGCACGGGCTGGGGCACGACTGGCAGTTGTTCGTGCCGTATGTGCCGGAGGCACGGCAGTCGGTTGAGCGGATCGCGAAGTTCCTCGCCGACCACCTCCGCTAGGGGGCGCTTCAGCAGAGGAAATCCGCGAGGGGCGGGGTTAAAATCACCGAGCGCGCTGGGTAAATTGCGGGGCTGTACGATCCACCCCCCAATGGAGTGCACCCGATGCGGAT
>CAYPYY010000261.1:0-1920 GCA_964414995.1 uncultured Gemmatimonas sp. | reverse complement strand
GCCTTGGCGACGTTGTTGATGAGCTCCTGAATGACGACCGTCTTGCCCACGCCGGCGCCGCCGAAGAGCCCGATCTTGCCACCCTTCACGAAGGGGGCGATGAGGTCCACGACCTTGATGCCCGTCTCGAAGACTTCCGTCTTGGGCTCGAGGTTCACGAAGTCCGGGCGCTTGCGGTGGATCGGCCAGCGCTCGACCGACGCCGGGATCTCGGCGCCCATATCCACCGGCTCGCCGAGCACGTTCAGGATGCGGCCGAGGGCCGCCTCGCCCACCGGCACGGCAATCGAGGCCCCGGTGTCGCGCGCGGGCATTCCGCGCGTGATGCCGTCGGTGGAGCTCATCGCGACGGCGCGCACCTGGTTGCGTCCGATGTGCTGCTGCACCTCGGCGACCACGCGGACGGCCTGCCCGGCGTCCGTCACGGCCTTGATCTCGAGCGCGTTGTAGAGCTCGGGCAGCTGCTCGGCCTCGAACTCGACGTCGATGACGGGTCCGATGACCTGGACGATCTTGCCCGGGAGGGTAGCGGTAGCTGTAGTCATTGGAATCAGCCCTGGAGCGCAGCGGCACCGCCGACGATCTCGGCGATCTCCTGCGTGATCTGCGCCTGGCGGGCGCGGTTGTAGGTGCGACGGAGGAGCGTGAGCATCTCGCCGGCGTTGTCGGTGGCGTTCTTCATCGCCGTGCGGCGCGCAGCCTGCTCGGCCGCGACGGTCTCGACGAGCGCGCGGTACACCGCATTGCGCACGTACGAGGGCAGCAACTCGGTGAGGATGGCCTCGGCCGAGGGATACAGCAGGTAGTCCTTCTGCGCGCCCTTGGCCGACGGCGGCGTCACCGGCAGCACGCGCTGCGTGGTGGGCGGCGTGGAGAGCACGGAGTTGAAGCGCGAGCCGACCACGTAGACCGCATCGAGATCGCCGGCGACGAAGCGCGCCATCAGGTCGTCCACGAGCGATGCCGCATCGGCGGCTGTGGGACGGTCGGTGATGTCCGTGCGCTGCACGGTGACGCTGCGTCCGATGTAGCGGAAGAAGCCGAGACCCTTCTTACCGACGACGTGCAATTCGACCTGCGTGCCCGCGGCCTCGAGGCGGGCGAGCGTGGCGCGCCCCTCCTTGATGAGATTCGCGTTGAACGCACCGGCGAGGCCGCGGTTGGACGTGAGCAGCACCAGCGCCGCCTTCTTCTCCGCAGCCGGCTGGCGGAGCAGCGGGAAGCGCTCGGCGAGATCCGGATTGTACAGCGACGCGATCACGTCACCGAGCGCGGTCGCGTACGGGCGCGCGGCCACAACGCGATCCACCGCCCGCTTCATCTTGGACGTGGCGACCATCTCCATCGTCCGCGTGATCTTGCGGGTGTTCTCGACCGACTTGATGCGGCCCTTGAGTTCGCGACCCTTGGCCACGCGTTAGGCCCGGCTCGCCTTGTACTGTTCGATGCCGCGGCGGAGCTCGGCTTCCGTCTCCTTCGAGATCGCGCGCTCCTTGCGGATCGCGTCGCCGACCTGCGGGAACTGCGCCTTCATATACGCGTGGAAGCCGGCCTCCCAGTCGCGCACCTTGGCCACGTCCACGTCGTCGATGAAGCCGTTGGTCACCGCGAAGATGATCATCGCCTGCGACTCGAACGCCATCGGCTGGTACTGGCCCTGCTTGAGGATCTCAACCGTGCGGGCGCCGCGCTCGAGCTGCTTCTTGGTGGCGGCATCGAGGTCGGAGGCGAAGGCCGCGAAGGCCTCCAGCTCGCGGTACTGCGCGAGGTCGAGGCGGAGACGGCCGGCGACGGACTTCATCGCCTTGGTCTGCGCGGCGCCACCGACGCGCGACACCGAGATGCCGACGTTGATGGCGGGGCGCACGCCGGCGAAGAACAGGTCGGACTCGAGGAAGATCTGGCCGTCGGTGATGGAGA
>CAYPYY010000260.1:0-1925 GCA_964414995.1 uncultured Gemmatimonas sp. | reverse complement strand
GCCTCGAAAGAAGATAGCCCAAGAGCCGTCCGGTTGCACGGCTCGGTATAACGTAGGCTTCTGCTGCAGACGCTCCATAAGATGCGGGCGCGTAGCGCCCGCTTCAATAACGCGGCTGTCAGAAGCAAGCAGCGTTATGCTGGACCGCGCCCTTCGTGCGCCAGCCGTCGGTCACGCGCGGCCCGACCGGCGCCGCCGGGGCGAGCGCACGGGACCGCACGCGGTCCAGCATCGGCTCGCCACGCGAGCCCGGCCACTCGGCGCCGACCACGGGCCGAGTGCGGCGCCGCGCGCGGATCGCAAACCAACCAATCGGCAGTTGCCGTTCCCCCAGCACCTGTACGCACCCTGGCCGTGCGCTGTCGGTGGCCGCGGTGCGTGAGTCTCAGCATAACGTGTGCTTGTGCTGCGGACGCTTCCATAAAATGCAGGCGAGCGGCCGCGCCGTACCTCAAGGTACGACTGAGCGCGGCCGCTCGCCTGCTTCACTAACGCGGCCGTCAGTCACCAAGCGTCGTTATGCTTCCGGTCGCGGATGTCGATGTTCGGCGGAGACCACGCACGCGGCAAACCCGAGGACGCGCTCGCCATCCTTGAGCGCGGTCGGCGTGGCCGTCCAGCCGCGCGCGAGCCTGGCCTCGAGCATGGCCTGTGCCGTCGGTTGCTTGCTCCAGACGGCGACCGCCGTCACGGAGCCGAGTCACGTGGTGTCGAAGACGAGATAGCAGTCTGGCTCCAGTTGGAGCACGACGTCGTGCGTGTACTCGTCCTGCGTCACGATCTCGGAGGGCGAGCGTGGCGGGGATTGCGCGAAGCCCCACTTCATGACGTCGCCAAGCGTCACGAGGCCCGCGAGCTCCTCGGCGATGCTTGCCGGTATGGCAGCACCCGGCGCGATGGAAACGGGCACGCGTCTGCTGCTTGCCATCTCGCGATGCCTCCTCGGTAAGCATAACGTGTGCTTCTGCTGTGGACGCTCATATAAAAAGGGTTTGGCGGGGCCTCCGCAACAAGCCCGGGTCATCGCGGAGGCCCCGCCAAACCCATCCTTACCCGCGGCCATCAGCAGCAAGCTGCGTTATGGAGCGCGAAACGATCCGTCCTCGTCCACGATCAGCGCGTCGAGGTCGACTACGAGCGCGCATTGCGGGCACCGGCCAGTCGTGACCTGCTTGATGTATTCCTCGCTGAACGATTCTAGAGACAAGTTCAGCGAGGGGCGCCAAAACGTCTTGTACGTATGTCCGCAGCCGGGACACAGGATGGAGATCTCTTCTGGTGGAGACGTCACTTTGCGGACCGCCGAAGCTGGTGGCCGTCGCCGATTGAGCGCACGAGCTTCTCGAGGTCGCGATGCCGCGAGCGTCCCCACAACCACCTGTCTGCCTGGCGGAGCGTAAGTGAGACCGGCGCTGTTGCGCGGACCGCGGCGGCAAACTCCAGGTAGCCCTCCCACAGCGATTCGATGCGAGTGCGCGCGCCAAGCCAGTGAAACGCGCTCAACTCATTGCACACGCGAACATCGTACACGGTGAAGCTGTCGGGATAGAGGACCGTCAGCAGCGCCGAGCCGGTGGGGAGGGGGAATCCCCAGTCACCGCAGACGACACGAAAGCGCCTCTCGTCGGTGTCCGCGGCGGCGATGGCTCGCGTGAGCGCTCGCGCACCTTCCTCGAGTGACTGTCCGCTCTGGGTGACGATGCGCCGTGCGAAGTGGATCCGTGCGCGGGACGCTTTCCAGTTTGCGATGGCCATGACGTCTAGCGCACCGAGCCAGCCCTGACGAGCGAAGCGCTCTGTCACGACGCTGAAGAGGTACGCCTCATCGTCGGCGAACAGTTCATAGTCTATCGCCAATGCGTCCCCGGTCTGATGAATTCAGGCAATCAATGCAACAGCTTCGTCGAACACCTCCGCGGGCGTGC
>CAYPYY010000259.1:0-1952 GCA_964414995.1 uncultured Gemmatimonas sp. | reverse complement strand
TCGGCCTGCTCCTTGTCCCAGACGAGGAACATATTCTCGCGGTACTTGCCCCAGTGCCCCGACTGCTCCCACAGCTTCTTGGTGTAGAGCAGCGGCGTGCGCACCTCGAGGAAGTCGTTCATCTGCCGCTCGCGCACGAACGCCTCGAGCGTGTTCCAGAGCGTCGTGCCGCGCGGCGTCCAAAAGGCGGCGCCCGGCGCGTGCGGAAAGAACTGGAACAGGTCGAGCTGCTTGCCGAGGACGCGATGGTCGCGCTTCTTGGCCTCGCTGAGGCGGTGGAGGTGCGCCTCGAGCTCTTCCTTCTTGAAGAAGGCCGTGGCGTAGATGCGCTGCAGCATCTGCCGCTTTTCGTCGCCGCGCCAATACGCGCCGGCAGTGGAGAGCAGCTTGAAGTGCTTGAGGTACGAGGTGTCTGGCACGTGCGGACCACGGCAGAGGTCCACGAAGGGTCCGTCCGTGTAGGTCGAGATGACCTCGTTCGGGTCGGTGAAGTCCTCGAGGCGCTCGAGCTTGAGCGGGTCGTCCGCGAACACCGTGCGCGCCTCGGCCTGCGAGACTTCCGCGCGAACGAACGCGAACTTCTCGGCCACGACCTTGTGCATCTCGGCTTCGAACGCGTCGAGGTCCTCCGGCGTGAACGGCTTCGAGACTTCGAAGTCGTAATAGAAGCCGTCGTCAATCGCGGGGCCGAAGCCGATCTTGGCGTCGGGGCGCAGGCGACGCACCGCCGTCGCGAGGATGTGCGCACCGGAGTGGCGGAGCACCGCAAGGGCGCGCGGATCCTTGTCCGTGAGCACCTGGAACGCACCGCCGCGCCGAATGGGCGTCATCAGGTCCTGGATCTCGCCGTCCACGGCCACCGCAATGGCCGCCTTCAGCAGTCCCGGCCCGATGCTCGCCACGACCTCGCGCGCGAGCGTGCCTGGCGCGACTTCGCGCGTCTTCCCGTCGGGGAGCGTCAGGACCAGCAGGTCAGCCACGGCGCTCACGCTCGCACCGCCTCGATCAGCGTGGGCGCGGTACCGCCGAAGCGTGCGGCCAGCACGAGGCCGACGACGAGCGTCACCAGGAAGGCGGTCCAGAGCGCGCCGTTGCGCCACGAGAGGCGCACGTCGGCATCGCTGCGGGGGGAGTCGGGTGTGACAGACATTGCGGATTGCGTCGGAGCGAGGCGCAAGTGCCGCGACGGAACCGCTTGCCCCGTCGCGCGCGCGCGGACACGTTCAAGTTAGCCGCGCTCGCGGAGAGCCGCCAAGCGCGAACCACCCCCTGCTCTGCACGCAATGCGAGTGATCGAGGTCGAGGACGAGGCATCGGGCGAGCGATGGTTGCTCTGGACGCTGGCCGGCGCGGCGCTGGGGCTCACCGCGGGCGTGCTCCTGGCCGAGAAGTACAGCGGCCGCAGCCCCGACGCGCGACAGTTTCTGCGACGGGCTCGGGGGCTGGTGTCCAAGGTCGCCTCGCAGTGGGGGCCGCTCGTGGAGGCGGCACTGGAGGCCCGCGACGCGTTCGCCGGCGGCTCCGGACGCGCCCCCGTCGCCGACGACTTGATTGACGACGACTGGGACGAGGAGGATCTGGACGACGCACCGGCCGCGGGCGCCCGCGCCACGCTCGACGACGATGACGACCGCGCGGACGACGACGGCGAGAGCGAGGACGAGATCGGTGCCCGGGTGCTGGAGGCCTTCCTGAACGATCCCGTACTCGCCGAGCGCGCCGTGGAGATCGAATCGGACGACGATGGCGAGGTGCTGCTCACGGGGACGGTGCGGAAGGCGCGCGAGGTCGCGCACGCGGTCACGATTGCGCGCGGCGTACCGGGTGTGACGCGGGTGCGGCAGAGGCTCGCGGTCCGCTAACTTTCCGGGATGGCCGAACCGACCACGCCCGACTTCCCCACGCACTTTGATTTCGCCGCCGCCGAACCCGCGCTGACCGCCGCGTGGGAC
>CAYPYY010000258.1:0-1995 GCA_964414995.1 uncultured Gemmatimonas sp. | reverse complement strand
GCAACAACGCCGAGTGGCTGCACGGCGAGAGCCTGATCGGCTTCCTGCGCGACGTCGGCAAGCACTTCACCGTGAACTGGATGATGCAGAAGGACTCCGTGAAGTCGCGGATGGAGACCGGCATCTCGTTCACGGAGTTCAGCTATATGCTGCTCCAGGCCTACGATTTCGCGCGGATGCACGCGAAGGACGGCGTCTCGCTCCAGCTCGGCGGCAGCGACCAGTGGGGGAACATCACCGCGGGCACGGAACTCATCCGGCGCACGACGCGCGGCGAGGCGCACGGGCTCACGTTCCCGCTGCTGACGGATGCGCAGGGCAAGAAGTTCGGCAAGACCGAGGCGGGCGCCGTGTACCTCGATGCGCGGCTCACGAGCGTCTACAAGTTCTATCAGTTCTGGATCAACGCCGAGGACGCGGACGTCGGAAAGCTGCTGCGGACGTTCACGCTGCTAGGGCGTGAGGAGATTGAGGCGCTAGAGCAGGCACACGGGGCGGCTCCGCACGAGCGCGGCGCGCAGAAGCGGCTCGCACGCGAGGTCACGACGCTGATTCACGGTGCTGCGGCGGCCGCGACGGCTGAATCGGTCTCGCGCACAGTCTTCGACAAGAAGGTGGCCGTGGAGTCGCTCGCCGACGACGTGTTCGCGATGCTGGCCGCGGAGATGCCGTCGGTGACGCTGCGCGTGGAGCCAGAAGGCGTCAACGTCGTGGATGCGCTGGCGACGGCGTTCACCCTGTCCAAGACCGCGGCGCGCAAGCTGGTGCAGCAGGGCGCGGTGTCGGTGAACGGGGTCAAGCTTGCTGCCGATGCCACACACGCAGCCGCCGACGGCGCCGTACGCGGCCGCTGGATGTTGCTCCGCAAGGGTGCCCGCGAGCTCGCCGTGCTCGACATCGCGCGCTGAACCGGCCCGGCACCCACGCACCCTTCCCGAGAGTCGAACCCGCAATGCGCGTGATGGTCTTCGGTGCGACTGGGATGATCGGCCAGGGATTGGTCCGCGAGTGCCTGCGCGATGAGTCCATCAAGGAAGTGGTGCTCGTCGGCCGCAGCGCGTCCGGCGTGCAGCACGCCAAGCTTACCGAGCACGTTGTCAGCGACTTCTCCGCGCTGGACGGGCTGAGCGAGCTCGCCACGCGCACGGATGTGTGCTTCTGGTGCCTCGGCGTGTCGTCGAACGGGATGAGCGAGGAGGCCTACCGCCGCGTCACGCTCGATCTCACCGTGCAGGTCGCGCGCCAGCTTGTCGGCTGGAATCCGCGAATGACGTTCGTCTTTGTGTCGGGCACGGGGGCCGACTCCAGCGGCAAGAGCCGCGTGATGTGGGCCCGCGTGAAGGGCGCCGCGGAGAACGCGGTGCTCGGAATGCCGTTCCGGCTCTCGTACGCGGTGCGGCCGGCGTTTATCCAGCCGCTGCACGGGATCCGGTCGCGCACGGCGCTGTACCGCGCGTTCTACGCGATCTCTGGTCCGCTGTTTCCGCTGCTGCGTTTGCTCGCGCCGGACTCCGTCACGACCACCGAGGAGCTCGGGCGCGCGATGCTCGCGCTCGCGAAGTCCGGCAGCGCGAAGCGCGTATTGGAGCAGAAGGACCTCAACGCACTCGTGCGGGCACCGCGCAGCTAGGCCACCCGTGAGGCGCGCCGTAGCCGGCGACCGTGCGTTTCCTACGGCGCCTCGGTGTGGAACGTCAGTCCTAGCTCCGCGCCGCGCTCCAGCGCCCAGCGCAGCCGCCACTCGTCGCGAAACACCAGCACGAGATGGTCCTTGGCGTCGGTCAGCAGCGTCAGGTCCTGCGACTCGCCCAGACGGCGGATGGTCTCCTCCGGCCCCGTGACCCAGCGCGGGAACCGATAGGGCAGCATCTCCAGCGTGCACGGCGCGCCGTACTCGTTCTCGAGCCGATGCACCATCACGTCGAACTGCAGCATACCGACGGCTCCGACGATCGGCACCGGCCCCAGCACCGACTCGGCGAAGAAGGCCTGCGC
>CAYPYY010000257.1:0-1996 GCA_964414995.1 uncultured Gemmatimonas sp. | reverse complement strand
CGTATCGCTATGGCGACACGCCGGCTGACGTCGGCAAGTTCACGCTCACGTTGCAGCGTGGAGGCGACGGGCGCTGGCTGATTCGTTCCGATATGGATAACGGCGATCGGCCCGCGCGGCGACCGCCGACGCCGCCGTGAGCGACGGGCCTCGCTCTATCCGCGGCCGGTGATCTTCGTCGTGCCCTGAGTCGGCGCCGTGCGCCAGAACGTATTGGACTTGTGACATAGGCCGTTTCTTGACGCGGTACCGGGCGATAACTTGCCTGTGATGTTGCGTTCGAAGCGACCCCTGTCATTCCGGGCACTCGCGGCCGGTGGTTTGTTGCTCGCGCTTTCGCTGCTCTCGTGCGGGCGCGAGATCACGGGCCCCGAGTCTGGCCTGCGCTACGCCACGGGGCTGTCCTTCGTCTCAATCTTCCCTGGGCCGCTGGCCTCGGTTGCGCAGGGTGCGGGCTCGGTGGTGCCCTTTGAGCGCGTGCGCGTGGTGTTTCGCCGCGAAGACACGAGCATCGCCCTCGACACGATGGTCGCGTTCCCGTCGAACGCGGACTCGATGGCCCTCGACCTGCGCGTGGCACTGTCGTCGGCGGCAGGTAGCAGCGGTGAGGCACTGTCCCTCACGCTGGCGTACGTAAATGCCGCGGGCGACACGGTCTTCCGCGGCGGCCCCGTGCAGGTGATGGCGCAGGTACGCGCGCCGGGCTCACCGCCGCCTTCGCCAGTCCCCGTCGCGCTCACATACACGGGGCCCGGCGCGAACGCAGCGAGCGTCACGGTGGATGTGGACTCGATCGTGCTCACCTCCGGCGATGTCTTCACGGTGTCGGCCGTGGCGCGCGATGGGCAGGGCAACGCGCTCTCGGGCGTGCCGCTCGTGTTTTCGTCGCTCGACCGGACGCGCGCTGTGGTGACGAGTCCGGCCGCCGGCGCCGGCACGACGCTGCCGTCGCGCGGGGCGGCACGCATCCGCGTGGAGCTGCCGTCGGGCGCGGCGTCTGATACAACGTTTCTGACGATTCTGCCTCGCCCGTCCAGCGTCGCGCTGGTGAGCGGGGGTGGCCAATCGGCATTCGCTGGGGACGAGCTGCCGCAACCGGTGGTGGTGCGCGTGCTTGCCACCGATGGGCAGCCGCTGGTCGGTGTGTGGATCGTTGCCGGCGTGGTGACGGGTGAAGGCAGCATCTCGCCCGACAGCGCCCTCACGGGCACGAGCGGTGAGGCCGCCTTTACGTGGACACTGGGCTATCCCGGCGCGCAGTCTGCGTCGTTCGCCAGCCCTGGGGCGACCGCGCTCAACGTCAATGCGACGGCGACGGCCAACAACGCGGTGTCGCTGGTGATCACGGAGGAGCCAGGTTCGATCCACCAGGCGGGCGATAGTCTGCCGCGGCTGAGCGTCGAGGCGCGCACGGCCGGTGGCGCGCGCGACACGACGTACTCGGATTCGGTCTCGCTGGAGCTCGCTGCCGCGCCGGCTGGTGCCTCCATCACAGGTTTGTCGCGTGTGCGCGCTGTGAACGGAACGGCGCGCTTTGAGGACTATCGCCTCACACTTGCCGGCACGTATCGGCTGCGGGTGACGGCACCGGGGTTGTTCCCCGACACCGCGGCCGTGCTCACGATCGTGCCGCGCGCGGCGTCCGCCATCGCGCTAGCGTCGGGCGGCGGCCAAGTCGCGCTGCCGGGCGCGGAGCTAGCGGAACCCATCGTGCTGCGCGTGACCGACGGCTACGGCAACGGTGTTGCCGGCGTGATCGTGGGCTTCAGCGTGGCCGTCGGTAGCGTGAGCGCCAGCGCCGACACCTCCGACGCTGACGGCCTCGTGAGCGTGGATTGGACGCTTGGCCTCTCCACGGGAACGCAGACGCTGACGGCGACCTCGGCGGGGCTCAGCGGGTCGCCGCTCGCCGTGACTGCCACGGGCTCCGCAGCAATCGTCGCGACGACCATCGCGCCGACCACAGACACGCTCACGTCGATTGGCGCGCAGCGCC
>CAYPYY010000256.1:0-2053 GCA_964414995.1 uncultured Gemmatimonas sp. | reverse complement strand
CGCGGCGGCGGCGACATCGTCACGCGACGCCGCTTCTCCAACTTCGAGCTCGAACTCGAGTGGCGCGTCGGCCCACGCGGCAACAGCGGCATCTTCTACTGGGCCAACGAGCACACCCCCCGCATCTACGAGAACGCACCGGAGATGCAGGTGCTCGACAACTCCGGTCACGCCGACGGCAAGAACACGCTCACGTCCGCCGGCGCCAACTACGCCCTCTACGCGCCCGCGCAGGACGTGACGCGGCCCGTCGGCGAGTGGAACCGCGTGCGCATCGTTGCGATGGGCAATCGCGTGGAGCACTGGCTGAACGGCGTAAAGGTCGTTGAGTACGAAGCCGGCTCGGCGGACTGGATGCGGCGCGGGTTGGCATCCAAGTTCGCCGCGTGGAGCGAGTACGGCGTCGCGCGGCGCGGCCACATCGGCCTACAGGATCACGGCGACGTGGTGTCGTTCCGGAACATTCGCATCCGTGAGGTGCGGCCGTGATCAAGGGCGCCCTCTCCGTGATGATGTTCCTGCAGTACTTCGTCTGGGGCAGTTGGTTCGTGACGATGGGGACCTACCTCGGCCAGACGCTGCGGTTCAGCGGACAGGAGATCGGTGCGGCCTATGGCGCCACGGCAGTCGCGGCGCTGATTTCGCCGCTCGTCATCGGAATGTTCGCCGACCGCTTCTTCGCGAGCCAGAAACTGCTCGCGCTGCTGCACATCGCCGGCGGCGTCGTGATGTGGCTCGTGAGCGCACAGGAGAGCTTCGCCACGTTCTATCCGTTGCTGATCGTGTACGCGCTGCTCTATATGCCGACGCTCTCGCTGAGCAACGCGGTGGCGTTCCACCACATCAAGGATCCGGCCAAGGAGTTTCCGGCCATCCGCGTGCTCGGCACGGTGGGGTGGATTGTGGCCGGCGTGCTCGTGGGCAAGGTGCTCAAGGCCGATGCCCAGGCGCTGCCGATGCAGATTGCCGCCGCGGCGAGCGTGACCCTCGGCGTCTTCTCGCTGCTGTTGCCGGACACGCCGCCCAAGGGTGCGGGGCTTCCGTTCAGCTTCCGCTACGCCTTCGGGCTCGACGCGCTCAAGCTCCTCCGCTTTCCCGACTTCCTGATCTTCACGCTGGGCAGCTTCCTGCTCTGCATTCCGCTGCAGTTCTACTACTCGTTCACGAACCTCTACCTGAACGAGATCGGCGTGCCCGAGGCGGCGTTCATCCAGACGTTCGGGCAGATGAGTGAGATCCTGTTCCTGCTTGCGCTGCCAGTGTTCCTGATGCGCTTCGGCATCAAGGTGGTGATGCTGGTGGGAATGGCGGCGTGGGCCCTGCGCTATCTCGCGTTTGCGGGCGGCGACGCCGGTCCCGGAATGTGGATGATCTACACCGGCATCATCCTGCACGGCGTCTGCTACGACTTCTTCTTCGTGGCCGGCCAGATCTATACCGACCAGCGTGCGGGCGAGAGCATTCGCGCCGCCGCGCAGGGCTTCGTCAACTTCGTCACCAACGGACTCGGCTACTTCGTGGGCGCGTTCGCGTCGGGCTGGGTCGTGGACCGCTACGCGCGCGTGGACGACGTTGCGAACGTCACCACGCACGACTGGAGCGCGATCTGGCCCATCCCCGCCTACGGGGCCGCCGCCGTGTTCGTGCTCTTTCTCCTGCTGTTCCGCCAGCACAACAGCACCACCACCGCCTGAGGACCATCGATGTCGCGTGATCATTCGCCGGACCGTCGCCGCCTGATTGGCGGACTCGCCGCCGCCAGCGCGCTCGCCGCCATTCCGCGCCCGCTTCATTCGCTCGACGCCTTCGGGGCGCAGCCGTCGCAGAAGGTGCGGGTGGCCTGCATCGGCGTCGGCGGAATGGGCTTCAGCGACGTGCGTGGCGTCGCCACCGAGGAGCTCGTTGCGTTTGCCGACGTGGATTGGCGCTCCGCCGAGCGCGCGTTCCGCGAGTTTCCGCGCGCGCGGCGCTATAAGGACTTCCGCGAGATGCTCGAGAAGGAGCGCAACAACATTGACGCCGTCACGGTCTCCACGCCGGACCACACGCACGC
>CAYPYY010000255.1:0-2059 GCA_964414995.1 uncultured Gemmatimonas sp. | reverse complement strand
CCGTCTTGTGGCGCTGCCAGTGCATCGCCACGTGACGCTTGCCCATCTGCTGCACCCGATACATCCCGACGTTCCGGATGCCGCGCTGCGGGTCCTTCGACACCACCGCCGTCATCGTGATGAACGGCCCGCCATCCTCGGGCCAGGTCGTCAGCACGGGCAGGCGATCAAGGTCGATCTCGTCGCCGCGCCACACGATCTCCTGGCACGCTGGCGTACCTGACGCCATCCGCGGCGGGAACTTCGCGACCTCAAGCAGCCGCGGCAGGAGTTGCAGCTTGCCGAGAAATCCCTCGGGCACCTTGAGGTCCAGCAGCTTGGTGATGCGGTCGCCGTGCTCGTCGAGGCGCTGCACACCGAGCGCCAACGCCATTCGCGACATCGAACCGAACAGGTTGATGGCCACGGGATACGCAGACTTGCTCCCGTCGCGGAGCACCGGATGTTCGAACAGCAACGCGGGGCCGCCGCCCGGCCGCTTCATTGCGCGGTCGGCGATCTCGCACATCTCGAGGTGCACGGAGACGGGTTGCTTGATGCGGACGAGTTCGCCGGCCGCCTCGATGGCGGCGATGAACTCCTGGAGCGTGTCGAGCGTCTGGGTCACGAGGGGTCAGTTGGGTGACTACTTGGTGCCGATGTGCACGGCGGCGATACCGAACGTCAGCGTCTGCCAGTGCACTTCGCGAAATCCGGCGTGCGCCATCGCGCTGGCGAGCGCCCGCGTCTCGGGAAAATTGGCCACGGAACGCGGCAGGTACGTGTAGGCCGTGCGATGCCCGCTGATGAGCCTTCCGATCAGCGGGAGGATGCGATGGAAGTAGAACAGGTACGCTGCGCGCACCAGCGGCACGCGCGGCGTCGAGAACTCGAGGATGACAAAGCGCGAACCGGGCCGCAGCACGCGATGCACCTCGCGCAGGCCGGCGCCGAGGTCGGCGACGTTGCGGATGCCGAAGGCAACAATCGCCCCGTTGAGCGCATCGTTCCGGATCGGGAGCGCCAGCGCGTCCGCGACGACCGGCACCAGCGTCGCGCGCGGCGCCTTGCCCACGCCCGCACGCAGCATCGGCTGCGCAAAGTCGGCGCCAATGATGCGCCCCGCGAATCCCTTCTGGCGACTCAGCTCCGCGCCCACGTCGAGCGTGCCCGCGCAGAGATCGAGGTAGGTGCCCATCGGCGCCAGCCGCCACCCGAGACGTTCAAGGGCGACCTTTCGCCACCGCCGGTCGATGCCCAGCGACAGCAGGCGGTTCAACAGGTCGTAGCGCGGCGCGATCTCGGAAAAGATCCGCTGCACGTACCCGCGCTTCTCCGACGCGCCTTCGGCGGCGGCATCGGCCTCGCGCGCCTCGTCGTCGAGCGCTGTCGTCATAGCACCGAAAGTTGCCCGCACCGCCTACCTCGGGCAAGTTTCCTCTCTGCGAAATGGCCCGTCCCGCGCTCGATCTCCCCAATCTCCCCGACGCCGACGTCGTCGTGCTGGCGCAGCAGGGACGCGAACCCGCGTTCCGCGAGCTGATTCGCCGGTACGAACGCCCCGTGTTCTCGCTGATCTATCGGATGGTTCGCGACAGCACCGTGGCCGAGGATCTCGCGCAGGACTCGTTCATCAAGGTGCTCAACCACCTCGACAAGTACCGGCCTGAGTTCAAGTTCTCGAGCTGGCTCTTCAAGATCGCCAACAACGTCGCCATCGATCACCTGCGACGACGACAACTCGACACGGTCTCAATGGACGGCTCCCCGCACGCCGTCACCGTCGACGAGGTCGAAAGCTCCCGCATCGAGCTCTCCGACCAGGCGGAGTCCCCCCTCGACGAACTGGCCTCGCGCGAACTCGGCGAGGCAATCGAAGAAGCCATCGGCCAGCTACGGCCCGAGTACCGAAACTGCATAATGCTCCGGCACGTCGAGGGAAGGAGCTACGAGGAGATCGCTGCCACGCTCGACCTGCCGCTGGGCACGGTGAAGACCTACATCCACCGGGCGAGACACCAGCTCAGAGAGGCGCTCGAGCACCTCAGGGAATGAACAGAAGTTGTGAGTCGTGAGTTGT
>CAYPYY010000254.1:0-2073 GCA_964414995.1 uncultured Gemmatimonas sp. | reverse complement strand
ATCTCCGCGTTCTCGCGGCGCTGACCGGGCGTGTCTTCGACGTGCGCCCAGCGCAGGATGCCCTGCTTGTCAATCAGGAAGTAGGCGCGGTTCGAGAAGAACGTGTGCTCGAGCAGCGTGCCATAGGCGCGCGAGACCTCGCGCTTGAAGTCCGAGGCGAACTCGACGGTGGCATTGAGCGACTTCTTGAACGCCTTGAGCGAGGGGACCGCATCCACGCTGATCGGGATCACGGCGACGTCCTTGCTCTCGAACGCCGCGTAGTCCTCGGTGAAGGCACACATCTCTGCCGTGCAGACGGACGTGAACGCCAAGGGAAAGAACGCCAGCAGGACGTGCTTCTTGCCCTTGAACTGATCGAGCGAGATCTCAGCGCCGCTCGTCGTGTTCATCGTGAAGCCCGGAGCGGGGGCGCCAACGGCAGGGACAGTCAGAGTCATCGACAGAAAACCGGAGGAGAAAGGGACGGGCCGCCACGCGCGATGTCGCGGCGACCCGAGGACCGAAGTGGAGCGTGCCGGGATCGAACCGGCGACCCCCTGCTTGCAAAGCAGGTGCTCTCCCAGCTGAGCTAACGCCCCGCGAGCGAAAGATAATGCGCTGCGCAATTAACGTCACGGTCCCGTCTCGTGGGTGCCGAAACGCACGGCAGCGGCGCACTTTTCCGTTGTGCACTCCCCTGCGCCCCGCCCACTCGCCGTCACGCGCGGCCTCGCCCTCGCACTCGCACTCACGCTGAGCGCGTGCGAGCCGACGACGTCGCCGGTGGATCCCGTGGAGCCGACGCTCGTCTCGTTCTCCCTCGCGGCGTCCGACCACCCTACGCTCGGCGCGGACGTCGCCGGCGTCATTGCGAACGATACGGTCACGCTCGTGCTGCCGGTGGTGGCTGACGTGCGCGCGCTCGTGCCGCGGTTCGTGCTCGGAGAATCGGGGTCGCGGCTCTTGGTCGCGGGGCAGCCGCAGACCAGCGGCGTGACGGTGCAGGACTTCACCGGCGACGTGGTGTACACGCTGACCTCGGCGACCGGGCAGACACGCGGCGTGGTCGTGCGCGTGGTGGTGCTCTCCGGACTGCCGGTCGTGACGGTCACCACGGCCGGTGGCGCGCCCATTCTTGACCGCGAGAACTACGTGGATGCCACCATCGCGATCTACGGCGGCAAGCAGGCGCCGGCATTCACGATGGCGCCGGTCGCCACGCAGATTCGCGGCCGCGGCAACTCGACCTGGGGCGCACCGAAGAAGCCGTATCGCCTGAAGCTCGTGACGAGCGCCTCACTGCTCGGCATCCCCGCCGACCGGGATTTCACGCTGCTGGCGAACTACTGGGACCTCACGCTGCTGCGCAACGCGCTGGCCTTCGAGCTCGGCGCGCGGATGAGTGCGATCGAGTGGACACCGCGCTGCCGCTCGGTCGAACTGATTCTGAACGGCGCCCCGCAAGGCGCCTACCAGCTCTGCGACCACGTCGAAGTGTCGTCGGCGCGGGTCCGTGCCACGAGTGCAGGATGGTTTCTCGAAGTGGTCAACCTGCCGCGCGTCGAGCCGAGCGAGACCTACTTCCGCTCGCCGGCCCTGGATGCCTGGTCGATGCAGTCGGACTCGATCCCGTCCGTCTGGGTCTACAAGCAGCCAGACCCACCGACCGCCGCGCAGCGCGCGCAGGTCGAGGCCGAACTGTTGCGTCTCGAGGAAGTGCTCTACGGCGAGGGATTCGCGCATCCGGACACCGGCTACGCGGCCTACCTCAACGTGGACGCAACAATTGACTGGTTCCTCGTCCAGGAGCTCGCCAAGAACAACGATGCCGCGTTCTTCAACTCGACGTTCGTCTATAAGGCGCCGACCGGTCGGATCACGGTCGGTCCGCTCTGGGACTTCGACCTCGCGTTCGGCAACTATCCGTGGGACGCCGGCCCTGAGGGCTGGAAGGTGCGCAACGGCGCCTGGATCGAGCGCCTCTTCGTGGATCCGGCGTTTCGGCAGCGATTGAAGGCGCGCTGGCAGACGCTCTACGCCCAGCGGGCGGACATCGACGCCTGGCTCGTCGCGCGCGCCGCGTTGCTGGAC
>CAYPYY010000253.1:0-2086 GCA_964414995.1 uncultured Gemmatimonas sp. | reverse complement strand
ACCTGCTCTTCGGGCCCACGCGCGTGAAGCGCAGCGAGGCGCCCTGCCTCGGCGTGTGCACGGGCGGGCCCATCGTCGTGGTGTATCCCGAAGGCACTTGGTATTCGGGCGTCACGCCGGAGCTGCTCGAGCGCATCGTCGTCGAGCACCTGAAGGGCGGGCGCGAGGTGGCTGAGGCGGTGTTCCACCGACTGGCGCCACCGACGGGCTGAACCTTGCCGCCGCGCCGGGGGTCGGCGCGGCGGCACTATGCTACTCCCAGGTCCAGACGACCACGGCGCCACAGCCGGTCGAGTCCGTGAAGCGTGGCGGCGCGAGCGTCGCGCGGTAGATCTCGAGACGAATCGCGTCTTGCATCCGAATCAGGAACTCCTCGCGCGGCGCGAGGTTGCCGTCGATGAAGAACCTCGGCGTGCACCAGCCAAAGCCCTGCCGGATGTTCAGGCCGTAGTCCACCCAGCCGACCTTGAGGTGATGCCAGATCCACGTGGGCGTGACGCGACCGCCGCCTCGCCGCCATTGGTCGAAGGCGAGGTCGTCCACGAATCCACCGGGAATCGTCCGCTTGCGATGCTCGAACTCCAAGGCCGCGAGCGTCAGCGCCTTGCCCGTGACCTCGACCCGCGCGAGGATCGGCGGTAGCGCCTCGAGCGTGAACTCCCGCGAGCTGCCCTCGGAGCCGTCGGTGCTGAAGCTCTCGTCGACCAGCACCGGATGGAACCCGATGGCGCGCACCGCCATCTGCGCGCTCCCCGCCGGCAGGCTCACCGCGAAGCGGCCCTCGGCGTCCGTGCGCGCGAGCAGTGAGTCCTCCACGCCCAGCGTGATGAGCGCGCCCTCGATCGCCTGCCCCCGCGCGTTGAGCACGCGCCCGCGCAGCGGCACGGGCTGCGGCGTCTCCGCGAGCACCACGTCGCGCACCTGCACCGGCGCCGACATCGCGACCATCAGCTCGCTGCTCGTCGCCCCGTCCGGCGCCTGCGCGCTGACCGTGAAGCTGCCACCGCGCGGCACACCGCAGAGGCCGTAGCGGCCGTCGGCCGAGACGACGACCTGCGCGGACTTGTCGAAGCGCTCCATCGAGCCCGGCGCGATGTGCGTTTCCACCCATTTCACCGTCACCGTGCTGCCAGGCAGCACCGCACCGCGCACGGTACGGACTTCGCCCACCAGCACGCCCTCCTCCGCGCGCATCTCGCGCCCGCAGCGCTCGCGCTCGTAGGCGCGGGACGACGGCACGGCGAGCCGCACGTTGCGCAGGTGCTGGCCCTCGGCGACCTCGACATCCACGACGACCGGCGGCAGCCCGAGGGAATCGAGCTGCGGACTCCAATATGCGAGGCGACGAGTGCCGGCCGGCACGTCCTCAAACGAGAAGCGCCCTCGTGCGTCCGTGAGGGCGACGAGGGCGGAGCCGGTCATCGTGACCTGCGCCCCGGCGACGGGGCGGTTCGTCAGCAGCGAGTCGAACAACACGCCGGAGACGCGTGTCTGCGCCGAGAGGGGCGCGGCGATGGCCATCATCGCCAGGAGCGGCACCGCGAGCCTTGCCATTGCGAACCCCCTCGGCCAAAGACTGGGCAAAAGTAGGCTTGGCTACACTGCAGCGCGAGCGGTGTTCCGCGCTCCGGCGTTGACGCGAAGGGCCTGCCCTAGGCTCGCGGGCAACGCGGGGCGTGGACGTAGGCCGTCGCGCACGCGACATTAGCGCAGATGAGCCCAGACCTAACGTCGGTCCTGTACGAGCGCCGGATGGCCAATGGCCCCGTGGTGCGCATTCGCCGCGTGCCGGCGGGCACGCCCGGCGCCGTCGCCGCGGTGATCGAAGTGGACCGGCGCATCGGGACGCCGCGCGAGGATGAGGGCGGCATTCCGCCGGCCCTGATGGCAGTCGAAGGGGAGAGCGAGGCCAAGGTACTCGCCTCGCTGCTCCCCTTCGCCGATGATGATGCGTCGGTCGCGCGGCTGCTCGCCGCGCGCGGTATCCGCTAGCGCTTAGACCGCCATCGCCTGCAAGCGCGCCACGCGATCTTCCGTGCGCGGATGCGTGGAGAACAGCGACATCAGCCCGCCGCGCATCCCGGCC
>CAYPYY010000252.1:0-2154 GCA_964414995.1 uncultured Gemmatimonas sp. | reverse complement strand
GGGGAATTGGGGTCGAGCGTCATTGCGTGCTCCGGTCGTCACCGGTGGTGGGGGCGAGTCCCAGATCCTCGGCGTGCAGGATGAGACGCTGTTGCAGGAGTTTGCGCCCGCGGAAGAGTCGCGAGCGCACGGTACCGACGGGAATGCCGAGGACTGCGGCCGCGTCCTCGTAGGACTGGTCCTCGAGGTCCACGAGCACAACCACGCTGCGGAAGGTCTCGGGGAGCTCGTCGAGCGCGGCCTGGATGTCCTTGGCGACGTCGGTGCGGGCGAGCACGGGATCGAGCCCGCGCCGCAGCCAGCCCTCGGTCGCCTGCGTGGCATCCACGGCCTCGGAGGCGTCGTCGTCGAGCGTCACCTCGCGCTGGCCGCGCTCGCGCGAGCGCAGGAACACGTTGCGCGCGATCGTGAAGAGCCAGCGGCGCACATCCGTGCCGGGCTCAAAGGTGGTCCAGCTGCGGAAGGCGCGGAGATAGGTCTCCTGAACGACATCCTCGGCGTCCGACTCGTCGCGGGTGAGCGAGCGGGCGAAGCGGTAGACGTCGTCGAGCGCGGTCAGCGCGAGGGTGGAGAAGGCCTCGTGGGCCGCCGACTCGGGGAGGGCGTGTTCGGTCATCATCGGAACGTGCAACGAATCCTTGCCGGACGCAAAGGTTCCGGTTGGGAACCCAAGGCCGAGGAGCGAGGAGCGGGGGGAGGACGGGAAGGTTGGAAGGTGCGCGGGTGAGGAGGCATCTTACATCTCACACCTCACACCTTACATCTGTCGTTTATGGACATCACGCACTTGCGGGAGGAGTATCGCCGGGCTCGGTTGGAGCGGGAGGATGTGCATCCCGATCCGCTCGTGCAGTTCCGCAAGTGGTTTGCGGAGGCGCAGGAAGCGCGGGTGCACGAGCCCAACGCGATGGCGCTGGCGACGGCGGATGAGCGGGGGGTGCCCAATGTGCGGATGGTGCTTCTCAAGGAGGCCACATCCGCCGGGTTCGTGTTCTTTACCGACTACCGATCTGTGAAGGGGTTGGAGATTGCCTCAAATCCGCAGGCAGCGCTGTGCTTTTGGTGGGGGCCGCTTGAGCGGCAAGTGCGGCTGTCGGGGCCGATCACGCGAGTGAGTGCGGAGGAGTCGGCGGCGTATTTCGTGCAGCGGCCGCGGGGGAGTCAGCTCGGCGCGTGGGCGTCGGCGCAGAGTTCTGTGCTGCCGTCACGCGAATCGCTCGAGGCGCGGCACGAGGCACTGGCCGCGCAGTATCCCGGCGAGGTGCCGGCGCCGCCGCATTGGGGCGGGTTCCGCATTGCGCCGGCTTCGTTTGAGTTCTGGCAGGGACGCGAGAGCCGCTTGCACGACCGGTTCCGGTATCGGCCCGACGGTGCGGGCGGGTGGACGATCGAACGACTGAGTCCCTGAGCGCCGCGAGGGGCCGCGCCTGGCGCGGCCCCTCGCGTGTTTCCGCGTACCGACAGCTAGTTCAGCGCCGCCAACCCGTCGCGCGCAATCGTCAGATTGCGGTCTAACGAGAGCGCCGTGTTGTAGTGCGACCGCGCCTCGTCCTTCTTTCCTTGCCGCCGGAGCACGTCGCCGAGCCGCGCGTGCGTCGCGGCGCGAGAGGGTGCCCACTGACTCGGCTGCCACGAGGTGTCATCCACCAGCGCGCGCAGGAACTGCTCGGCGCGCGGCAGGTTCTGGCCCGTGACCGCAGCAAGGCGGCCGTACTGATAGCGCGCGGGCACGCTTTCCGGCTTCCGTGCGAGGAATCCCTCGATCGTGTTGAACGCGGCGGCGGTGCGCTGCCACGCGGCCTGCCGCTGGGCGAGCATCACCACTGGACCCACGCTGTCCGGTGCGGCGTCCACCGCGGCGCGCAACGAGCGCTCGGTAGCGACGGTGTCGCGGGATCGCCAATGGATGTTGGCCTGCGCCATATGCCCGCGCACCGGATTGCGGCGCGCGATCTCGGCTTGCTGGCGTCGCGCCTCGGCCGGATCGCCGCCCATCACGCCCGGTGCCATCAAGTGGAACTGGATCAGGCCATCGCGCGCGTCGAGCAAGTCTGGGTCGAGCCGCACCGCGGTCTCGAACTCCTGTTTGATGCGGCGCGCCATAAACGGTTGCCGCACCACGTTCGCGTTCTGCGCCTGCGCGCCAATCGCCTG
>CAYPYY010000251.1:0-2171 GCA_964414995.1 uncultured Gemmatimonas sp. | reverse complement strand
GCTGCTGCCGCGCCGCGAACCAGGTGCGGATGTACTCGACCAGCTCGCCCGTGGAGGTGCCGGGGCCGAAGAGCTTGCCGATCCCCTGGGCCTCGAGTGCGGCCATATCCTCCTTGGGGATGATGCCGCCGCCGGTGATCAGCACGTCGTCGCGGCCCTGCTCGCGCAGCAACTGCAGCACGCGCGGGAACAGCGTCATATGCGCGCCGGAGAGGATGCTCAGGCCGACGACATCCACGTCCTCCTGGACCGCGGCGGAGGCGATCATCTCGGGCGTTTGGTGGAGGCCGGTGTAGATGACCTCCATTCCTGCATCGCGCAGGGCGGCGGCGACGACTTTGGCGCCACGGTCGTGACCGTCGAGGCCGGGCTTGGCGACGAGAACGCGGATGGGGCGGGACATAGGGGAAAGATAGAGGGCGCGGGACGGGGGCGGGAGAGTGTGGCGGGAGCGGCGGCGTCTGACAACCTCAAACTCATTACTGACAACTGCAGTGGTGAGTGGTGAGTACTGAGTACTGAGTGAACGGCCGTGGGTGGCAGAGTTTGGTGGCTTGGGACACATTCTTCTCTATGGCTACGGCGAAGAAGAAGCGGGCCGCCAAGAAGTCCAAGAAGGCGGGGGCGGCGAAGTCGCGCGGGTTGGATGCGACGCGGCTGACGGGGGCGGCGGTGCCGGCGGCGGTCGAGGCGCTGGCGCGGCGGGTAGCCGCCGATGGGGGCGAGGTGCTCGCCACCTATCGCGATCCGCTGGGGAGTCGCTGGCAACTGCTCGCGGCGTTGCCGATCGACGCGGTCGCGCCGACGCCGTATCAGCGCGATCTCTCCGACACGCACGTCGCGCGGCTTGCCGACGCGATTGACAAGCTCGACCGCTTCCTCGATCCGATTGTCGCGGTGCCCGCCGAGGACGGACAGTATTGGACGCCCAATGGGCATCACCGGCTTGGGGCGATGCGTCAGCTCGGCGCCAAGGCCATCACCGCGCTCGTGGTGCCGGAGCCGGAGGTCGCGCACCGCATCCTCGCGCTGAACACGGAGAAGGCGCACAACCTGCGCGAGCGCTCGCTCGAGGTGGCGCGCTTGGCCGAAGCGCTGGCGGCACTCGATGCGGGGAGCGAGAAGTCGTACGCCGAAGTGTTTGAGGAGTCGGCGCTGATCACGCTGGGGCTCTGCTATATGCAGAACGGGCGCTTCTCGGGTGGGGCGTACCATCCGATTCTCAAGCGCATCGACCAGTTCTCGAGCGCCAAGCTACCGGCGGCGCTCGCCGAGCGGCGCGAACGCGCGGCCAAGCTGCTCGAACTCAACGAGTACGTGAACGAAGCGGTGAAGGCGCTCAAGGCGCGCGGGCTCGAGAGTCCGTACCTCAAGGCCTTCGTGGTGGCGCGCATCAACCACCTGCGCTTCGTGAAGGAGAAGCATCCCGACTTCGACTCGACGCTCGACAAGATCCTCGGCGCGGCCAAGCGGTTCAACGCGGGGAACGTGAAGGCGGATCAGGTGGCGCGCACGGGCGGGCCGCCGGTCAGCGAGGACTGAGCAGCGCCCGTAGCCCGCGGCCCTTCCCTGCTCTACGGGTTGAACCAGTAGCTCAGCTTGACCAGGATCGTGTTGTCCGGGTGCGTCCCGAACAGCGAGCGCAGATCACGCCCCGGCTCGAAGCTGCCGGGGTTCCGCGAGTCGGCGCGGCCCTGCTGCCACACCACAAAGAACACAGAGCCCGGCAGGTACTCCCAGCGCAGCACGAGGTTGGAGTTGAACTGCTTCTGGTTGAAGCCGTTCGGGTTGGCGCCGCCACCGTAGGGCTGAAAGCGCGCGTCGTAGTCCTTGGCCTGCGGGTCGGCGAGCTCGCGCCAGTTCGTGAATGCGCCGCTGGAGACGAAGGGCTGCGCATAGAGTTGCAGCGAGAGCGTCGGGCTCAGTGTGACGTTGGCCCGCGTGGTGATATCCAACTCGTCCTGACGGAGCCGCGCGAAGGTGAAGTGCGTGGTGTCGCTGAGGGCGGCGCCCGCGTTCCCCACCCACTGCGCGTCGAGGACGCGCTGAGTGTAGCCCATCGCGACCTCAAACGACGTGCGCGCGCCGATGCGCTTCTCGATGCCAAAGTCCACTTCGCGCGTCCACGTGCGGCCCTCGTCCGCCGAGGTCCAACGCAGGTCGAGTTCGGG
>CAYPYY010000250.1:1703-2190 GCA_964414995.1 uncultured Gemmatimonas sp. | reverse complement strand
TTCGGCTCGCGCTCGATCGCGCGCTCGAATCGCTTCTCGGCGTCGGCGTGCTTGCCCTGCTGCATCAGGCGCATTCCTTCGTCGTAGAGAGAGCGGCCGGCCTGGGCTTCGAGCCGTGGGGCAAAGAGAAGGCCCGCGCTGAGCGCGGTGACGGAAATCAGGTGACGCATCTGTCCTCAGGGTGTGTCGCCGGCTCCACGCGTGGCGCCTAGCGTACTCGCTCTGACAGATGGAGTTCCGCCAAGAGTTTGAGGTAGCTCTCGTAGCGGCCCGCATCGAGGGCGCCGGCCCCGACCTCGCGCCGCACGGCGCACTCCGGCTCCGAATCGTGCTTGCAGTCCTGGAAGCGGCAGGTGCCGAGGAAGGGGCGGAACTCGGGGAAGCACTGGTCCAGCGACTCCGACGGCAGGCCCCACATCCCCACCTCTCGGAGCCCCGGCGTGTCCACGAGGTAGCCGTCGTCGCCATCGGGGAGCGCGATGAGCTT
>CAYPYY010000250.1:0-1693 GCA_964414995.1 uncultured Gemmatimonas sp. | reverse complement strand
AGCTTGGCGCCCACCGTCGTGTGACGGCCCTTGTTGACCGACTCCGAGATCTCCGCCGTGCGCAGCGCGACTCCCGGATGCAGCGTGTTGAGCAGCGACGACTTGCCCACGCCCGATGGTCCCGTCACCGCGGTCACGCGGCCGTGCAGCACCTGGCGTAGCTCGCCGAGCCCGTCGCCGCGCTTCACGCTGGTGAGGTGCACGGCGTAGCCCGCCGCACGGTAGGGCGCCGCGAGGGACGCAATCACCACCTCGTCCGCGGCGAGATCCACTTTGTTGAACACCACGTGCGCCTCGAGGTCGTTGGCCTCGCAGACCACGAGAAAGCGGTCGATCATCCGGATGTGCGGCTCCGGCTTGGCGACGGCAAAGACCACCAGCACCTGATCCACGTTGGCGGCCACGATGCGCTCGCCGTGCCGGCCACCGGGCTCGCGACGCGAGAGCACCGTGCGCCGCTCGGCGATCGCCGTGATGCGCCAGCCCTGCCCGCGCTCCTCGGGCTCGATCGTCACGTGATCGCCGACGGCGAGCTTGACCTTGGCGCGCTCCTCCTGCTTCAGCCGGCCGGCCAGCGCCGCGGCGTACTGCTGCCCGTCGTGGTCACGCACCTGCCACACGCCGCCGGTGCCCTCGATGACGATGCCCTCGCGCGCGCTCACGAGTCGCCGTCCTCGTCGAAGGTCGGCGGCTCACGCAGTGCGAGCTCGCCCGCGAGCAGCTCGGCGGCACGCGCAATCGGCCAGGCACCGAGCGCCGCGAGCGCGTCGGCGCGGGTGGCGCCGAACTCGAGGAAGTCGGTCTCGACGTGACCCTCGACGCCTTCCTCGCCAATGCGACGCCAGCGCAGGAACATCAGGTAGGCGCCGAACGCGCCGCGGGCGTCGTCACCTAGCGCGTCGGCGATCATCGCGACCGAGTACGAGAAGCCGTCGGGTGCGTCGAACGACGCGGGCCGCGCGTGCACGGCCTCGTAGCCGCCGATGGTCGTCTCGTCACCCTTGGAGTGGTCGGCGGGGAGAAAGCGACTCATCGGCGCGGGGCGATCATCATCAGCGGCCGCGCACCATCTCCTTCACCACGTTTCCTGTGATGAAGGCGAGGTTGGCCGGGCGCTCGGCGAGGCGCCGCATCAGGTACGGATACCACTGCGTCCCGAAGGGCACGTACACGCGCATCCGCCAGCCGTCGCGCACGAGTTGCTCCTGCAGGTCGCGGCGCACGCCGTAGAGCATCTGAAACTCGAAGCGCTCCGCCGCAATGCCCTTCTCCCGCGCATAGCGCACCGCCTCGCGGATGATCGTCTCGTCGTGCGTGGCGAGACCAGGATAGCGTCCGCGCTCCATCAGCCGCTGCATCGCGGTCACGTAGTTCGCATCCACGTCCTTCTTGTCGGGGAACGCCACCGTCGCCGGCTCGAGGTACGCGCCCTTGCAGATGCGCACGCGGCACTGCTTGCCGATGGCCCACTCCACGTCGTCCAGCGTGCGCCGCAGCGCGCTCTGCAGCACGATGCCCACGTTGTCCGGGAACTCCGCGTAGAGCCGCTGCGCAAAGAAGTCGAGCGTGCGCTGCGTGTACGCGGAGCTCTCCATATCGAGCCGCACGAACGAGCCGTACTGCTTGGCTTTCGCGAGAATGGCGCGCGTGATCTCCTCGCAGAGCGCGTCGTTGATGTCCTGCCCGAGCGCCG
>CAYPYY010000249.1:0-2194 GCA_964414995.1 uncultured Gemmatimonas sp. | reverse complement strand
CCTAGGCTGGATGCGGCGGCCCCGCCAAACCCTTCTTATTTGAGCGTTCACAGCAGAAGCACACGTTAGCCGGACGAGGACGGATTTGAGCCGTGCATAGAGCGATTCGCTGGAGTTGTGCGTGGTTCATCGTGGCCTGCATGGCGTGCGCACCGACATCGCCCGCGCGCCCAGAGGGTCCCGTCGTCCTCCTTGATTCGGCCACCGTGTATCCACCGTGGGACCTCATGGCGGATTCCTCGCGCGTGTATCGCGTCCGACTCACCGCGGACTCCGTTTCGCGTGACATAGCGCACGTCATCGAGCCTCTCCCTACACTCGCGAGCAACCGATCCTTCATCGGGCTACTGTGGCATCCCACGTCGCCGGAAGAAGCAACGCGGCTGCTCGCGCGCTGGGATCTCGCCACCGGACGCGTCGACTCGCTGCCGCTTCCCGACGACGTCTGGTATGTCGCGCATGATATCCTCGCCTCCCCCGACGGTCGGTTCATCGCGTACGCCGGCAGCGACCCAACCGGCACCTTCGCGATGATCCGCACCTTTCCGGAGCTCCGCCCCGTGCTCCGCATTGCGGACGGCGGCGGATGCGACTGCGACGTCGACCTGAATCACGTCCGCTGGTTCGCTCCGGACAGCTTCGAAGTTGCCATTGCTCACGTGAACAGCGGCAAAGGGTGGCTCATCGCGCGGGGGCGCGCGTCAGCGGCACGTGCGCGGATCGACACCGTCGAGGCGGAGCCGTCCTGGCACTAGCCGCGCCGCCGGCTAACGACGCTTGGTGCCGACGGCCGCGTTACTGAGGCAGGCGAGCGGCCGCGCTCTCTCGTACCTTGAGGTACGGCGCGGCCGCTCGCCTGCGTTCTATTTGAGCGTCCGCAGCACAAGCCCACGTTATCGCGACCGCCGACGGTCCGTGGCGTTCTCAGGCTTCCTTGGGCTAGATTTCGGGTATCTCCTCAGGAGCGTGCCGTGGTCGAGTCAACCGCCAAAGTCTTGTTGCGTCAGGCCGTTGAGCAGCTGCCTGATGACGCCACCGTCGAAGACGCTATCGAACGTCTGGTCGTCCTCGCCGAGATCGAACGCGGCATCGCGGACGCCGACGCCGGCCGGACGCTCAGCCATGAAGAGGTCAAGCGGCGCCTCGGCCTGTGATTGAGATCCGCTGGACTGAGCACGCCTTCGAAAACCTCCGCGGCATCCACGCGCAAATCGCCCTCAGCTCACCAACCGTCGCGCGCGAGGTGGCGGCCCGGCTCTGGGAGTCCGTCGGCCAGTTACGGCACTTCCCTGATTCCGGACGAATGGTGCCCGAGCGTCGCGCTCCGGACCTGCGGGAACTCGTGCTGCCCCCCTATCGCCTCGTCTACCGGCGGCACGACGCCGTCGTCGAAATTCTGACCGTCTTTCACGGGACGATGCGCTTCCCCAGGCGGCTTCCGGGCGAAGCGCGATAACGAGGCTTGCTGCTGTCAGCCACGGTATTGTAGCGCCCGCTGCGCGGTCGCATTTTATGGAGTGGCTGCAGCAGAAGCACACGTTATGGCGACCGGAGCGCGTCCATGGAATGCGTCCTTCGTGATCTGAGCGTGACGGATGCGCCGGCCCTCGCCGCGCTCCACGTTGCGACGTTCCGTGAGACGCACGCGCCGCACGGCGGCGGGCCTTCCCTCGCCCTCCGTCTCCAACAATGGACCGACCTCCTCGGTGCGACGCACGCGCAGCGCTTCGTCCTCGGCCTCGACGCACCCGATGGGCGGCTCGTCGGCTTCGCCGCGGGGTGCCCACACGATGGCGGCGTCCCCGGATATGCGGGCGAGCTCAACAAGATCTATCTGCTCCGTGAGGTGCAGCGTCGCGGCCTCGGCCGGCGGCTTGTGCTCGCCGTCGCCGAGCGCTTCCTCGAGCGCGGCGTCCCCTCGATGCTGCTCTTCGGCGATGCGAAGAGCGCGACGAACGGCTTCTATGAGCAGCTCGGGGCCGTGCGGCTGCTCTCAGCGTCCGGCGAGTTCCACGGCGGCTATGGGTGGCCGGACCTCGCCGCGCTCACCGCGCGCTTCCGCCGGCAGGCGCCATAACGACGCTTGCTGCCGACAAGCGCAGATGCGGTAGCGGTTGGGGGGCCACGGCTTCACCTTATGTGAAGGACTGCCGCGGCCCCCCAACCGCATCTTATGGGAGCGCTTGCAGCAGAA
>CAYPYY010000248.1:0-2206 GCA_964414995.1 uncultured Gemmatimonas sp. | reverse complement strand
GGGCTGCGCCCGCGCATTCTATTGCAGTGTCCGCAGCAGAAGCCCACGTTATGCCTGCTGCGGCACCCTTGTCAGCGCACCGAGAGACGCCCACCTTCCAAGTATGACCGCGCCCCTCCTCAAGCAGATTCTTGACCTCCCCCCGGCCCAGCGCCTCGCGCTCGTCGAGGAGATCTGGGACAGCTTGGCGCAGTCGGCCGACTCCGTCCCCGTGCCCGACTGGCATCGCGACGAACTGGATCGCCGCCTCGGGGACGCCACCGAGGACGCGACCGAGTCGTGGGACGCCGTCCAACAGCGGCTGAAGCCCAGGACGTGAGTCGCGAGCTCCGGCTCACCCCCGCCGCCGCGCGCGACGTCATCGCCGCGTACGATCACTACGAAGGCCAGCTCCCGGGACTCGGCGAGCAGTTCCGCGCGGAGCTCAACGTCGCCTTCGCGCTGCTACAACAGTTCAGCGAAACGGGGCCGGCCGTCCATCGCGACTTGCGCCGCCTGCTCGTCCGCCGGTTCCCGTACGCGCTCTACTATCGCGTCACCGAGACGGCGCTCGTCATTCGCGGCTGCCTGCATCTCCACAGTGACCCGCGCCGCCGGCGCCGGCGCGCTTGAGGCATAACGACGCTTGGTGGCTGACATCCACGCTATGGTAGCGGCCGCTGCGCGGCCGCATTATGGGAGCGTCCACAGCAGAAGCTTACGTTATTGCGACCACGTGGCTTCGCGGCGCCGAGATCTCGTGTAGGGCAACGGCACTTGCAGGGGAACTGCGCGCGGTAGTCCGGTCGCGCGGTGCGCACCTACACCCGGCCACGGTCGCCACGCGCAGCTGGCGTCCCCGCGCGCCGCTCCACCAGCGCGCGCCGATGGCGCGGTGCTCCCGCGAGCCCGTGACGCGCAATAACGCCGCTTGCTGCCGACAGGTGCACTTGGTAGCGCGGGCTGCGCCCGCGCATTCTATATGGAGTGTCCGCAGCAGAAGCCCACGTTAGGCCGACCGGAGTGAATCCGCGACGACGCACGCTCCTAAGTCCAGCTCAGCGATAGTTGCCCCACGACACCGACATGCGCCCGAACGAATGGCTCGCGGGGCCGGTGCGGTATTCTCGCGAGCGCGTCGTCACCGAGTACTCGAAAAGAAGCTTCTCGAACCGCAAGCCGACGCCGGACTGCAGGTCGCGAATCAGTGGGGTGCGCGTCACACGCACGGATTCCGTGAAGGTACTGCCATCCAAGAAGAGAGAACGCGCGACGTACTCATACTGCACCCGGCCAAATGCATAGACGCCGGCGGGCGCGGACGATACGGACACCCACGGATGGTGGACACCCCACCCCACCGTACCGCTCACCGTGGTGCGGCCCGCTGCTCGTAGCGTTCCCACCTCGGCCGCCGCACCGGGAACGATCTGCAAGCCGAAGCGCTCTCGATCGCCGAAGAACCGCAGTGACGCGAGCGAAACGGCAGCGCTGCCGGCCACCTCTGTCGGGAGCTGATGTTCCCATCCCAGAGGTTCTCGAAAGCCCGGAACGGCGGCGTGGAATGCGCGCTGTGTCGCCTCGGCGAGGGATGGCGGCCCGGTCACACCGAGGATCACACTCACGCCCATCTGCGTCGCCGGGGTCCTTCGTTGTGCTTCGGTCGACAGAAACAGGAAGCCGGCGTGCGGACGTTCGCCCGGAAGCGGGTCCGCCGCCTCATTGACCGGAGAGAACATCCATTGCCCGACGGATACACGGAGCGGACAGACGGCACCGGGACCGCAGGCGATAGCGGTTCGCAGGATGCGCGGCATAGCTGCGGTGTACGTGTATGTGATGCCGTGGGTGTAGTTGTCGTCGGAACGCGCCCGTGGATCACGCGCGAAGACGAAGTAATCGTTGTCGAGCGCCAATGTGCGCTCGCGGAGCGCCTCCGCCTCCTGCGCACGGCTCTGGAGCGGACCGACGAGCAGGCTGAGCACGAGGCCGTGCCTGGCACGTCGAGTCACTGTTTGCCACGAAAGAGCGAGGCGGCGCATGCAATCGGCACAAAAGGGGACACGCACAGGCGTCGCATAAGTCGCCGCCCGGTACCACTCAAGTTCGACGGGTGCACGTCGCTTGGCCAGAGCCGGCGACCGCATCTGCGCGCGCGGCAAGACGACGCTTGCTGTCCTTGGCGCGAGTGAGGATGGGTTGGGCGGGGCGTCCGGAATGGCCTAGG
>CAYPYY010000247.1:0-2207 GCA_964414995.1 uncultured Gemmatimonas sp. | reverse complement strand
GGGTAGTCATAGTCAGAATCTGCGGGTCCCGGATGGTCGGCCGCCAGCGGCGACCCCTGATCCCTGTCCTCTGCCTGTCCAGCCCCCGCCCTGAGCGGTACCTTATTCCGACCTTGTGGTGCATTCTCCCCCCGAGATGAGTTCCCGCGCTCAACTCGTCGCCGACCGAGTTGCCCGCCTGCTTGCCGTCATCGCGGCGGTGTCAGGGGTCGGTGTGATGCTGGCCTGGGCCACCGGACGCACCGCGTGGCTTGGACTGGCACCGGACTGGGTCCCGATCGCGCCGCTGACCGGCTTCGTCGTTGCGCTGCTCGCGGCTGTCACGTGGGCGTCCACGATTCGACCCGCCACGCGGGCGACACGCGCGCTGTGTCTCGGCCTCGATGCTCTCGTCATTGCCCTCGCCGTGCAGGCCCTGCTCCGCGAGTACGAGATCGTCGAATTGCCGCTGGAACGCTGGCTCTCGGGGACGTCCGAGATGCTCGGCGGAGTCACGCTCGGCCGGATGGGCGCCATCACCGCGGCCCTCGTCATCGCCATCGCTGCAGCGTGTCTGCTTCGCTCGCTGCGGGGACGCGGACCACAGTTCGCCGCCTTGCTGAACCTCGCGGCACTGTTGGTGGCGGCGGCCATTCTCGAGGGCTACGCGCTTGATGCCCCGCCGCTCTACGGTACCCGTGTCATCCCCGTCGCTGCGCCCACCGCCCTGCTCCTCGCCGTGCTCTCCACGGCCGGCGTGCTGGTGTCGGGAGTCACCCTTTGGCCCCTGAGTCTCCTCCAGCAGGATGCCGAGGACGAGTCTGGACGGGCCTCGCGTGGGCCGCTCCTATTCCTCGGTGCGTTGCTGATGACCGTGTTCGTCAGCGCGGGCCTGTACTGGTACGTCGGTGAGGTCTCGCGGTCGCGCCGCGAGAGCGCCGAGGCCCTGTTGCTCGCCGTCGACCTGAAAGCCGCACAGATTGCCGCGTGGCGCGAGGGCTACCTCAGCACTGTGCGAGCCTTTGACCGCATTCCGTTCAACGCCCCGACCGCGGCGGCGTTGCACAGCAGATCCGCGACCGGTCGTGACTGGCTCGCGGCGTTTGTCCTTGAAGACGGCTACTCCGCCGCCGCGCTCTACGACGCGGCGGGTACGCCGGTCCGATTCGAGCCGCGGACGGTCGAACCCGTGGGCGCGGCCGTCCGCCTGCGCGAACTCATCAACGCGGGCCAGCGCAACGTGCAGAGCGACGACCTTGAGCGCTACGGCAACACGCTGGCGATCGATACTTGGATTCCACTTGGTGAAGGCCGAGAGCTCACGTGGCTGCTCCTCCGCATCAATCCCCGCCGCGCTCTCTTTCCGCTGGTCAACGAGCGACCGCTGCGGCTCAATTCCGCGGAGTTTGTGCTCTGGCGCGAGGAAGGCGACTCCGCCGTCGTACTGAACGAGCTACGGCACCGCGCGGACGCCGCACTGCGACTGCGGGTACCGGTCGGGCACAGTCTCGTCGGCCGCACCATCCGCGAAGGCGCGCGCGAGTTGGAGGACGTGGACTATCGCGGCGTACCGGTCATCGCCGCGGCCGCCCGAGTGCCCGGCACGCCGTGGATCCTGATTGCCAAGGTTAATCGGGCTGAGGTCGCCGCGCCCGCCGCGCGTACCGCCGTGCGGCTCGTCTCACTGCTCCTGCTATTGCTGCTCGTCACCGGCTCCAGCGCCCTCGCGCTCACCCAGCGCCGCCAACTCGTCGCAAGCGAGCATCGGCTTGAACTTGTGCGCGCACGTGAACGGGCCGACACCGACCGACGGCGCACCGAGGACCGGTACGCACGCGTGATTCGCGCGACCAACGACGCCATCTGGGAGTGGGACCTCAGCAACGACTCGGTGTACGTCTCCCCGCGCTACCTCGAGCTCGCGGGGCTCGCCGCGGCCAACGCCACGGATGCCGAGTCCGCCTTCTTCCAGCGCGTCTTCGCCGACGATATCCCCCTCGCGCGGGCCGCACTCGCCGACCACCTCGAAGGCGATGCGCCGCTCTCCGTGGAACTGCGGCTCCGCGACGGACAGGGCGGCACCCGCTGGGTCTGGCTCCGTGGCGAGACCGAGCGCGATGCCGCGGGCCGTCCGACCACGCTGTTCGCCGCCCTCAGCGACATCACGGAGCGCCGCGAAGCGCAGGAGCGCGCCACCCTCTTTCGCGCGCTCATCGACGACTCCGCCG
>CAYPYY010000246.1:0-2207 GCA_964414995.1 uncultured Gemmatimonas sp. | reverse complement strand
GGGTAGTCATAGTCAGAATCTGCGGGTCCCGGATGGTCGGCCGCCAGCGGCGACCGCTGACCCCTGTCCTCCGCCTGTCCAGCCCCCGCCATGAGCGGTACCTTATTCCGACCTTGTGGTGCATTCTCCCCCCGAGATGACTTCCCGCGCTCAACTCGTCGCCGACCGAGTTGCCCGCCTGCTTGCCGTCATTGCGGCGGTGTCGGGGGTGGGGGTGATGTTGGCCTGGGCCACGGGACACACCGCGTGGCTTGGACTGGCGCCGGACTGGGTCCCGATCGCGCCGCTGACCGGTCTCGTCGTCACCCTGCTCGCCGCCGTCACGTGGGCGTCCACGATTCGGCCAGCCACGCGGGCGGCGCGCGCACTGTGCCTCGGCCTCGATGCCGTGGTCGTCGCTCTCGCCGTCCAGGCACTGCTCCGCGAATACGAGATCGTCGAGTTGCCGCTGGAACGCTGGCTCTCGGGCACATCCGAGATGCTCGGTGGAGTCACGCTTGGCCGGATGGGCGCCATCACCGCGGCCCTTGTCATCGCCATCGCGGCAGCGTGTGTGCTCCGCACGCTGCGAGGACGCGGCCCACAGCTCGCCGCGTTGCTCAACCTCGCGGCTCTGCTGGTGGCGGCCGCCATCCTCGAGGGCTATGCCCTCGATGCCCCGCCGCTCTACGGCACAAGCGTCATCCCTGTCGCCGCACCCACCGCCCTGCTTCTCGCCGTGCTCGCCACCGCCGGCGTGCTGGTGTCGGGAGTAAGCCTCTGGCCCCTGAGCCTCCTCATCCAGGATGCCGAGGACGAATCGGCGCGCGCATCGCGGGGGCCGCTCCTGTTTCTCGGCGCGTTGCTGATGACAGTGTTTGTCAGCGCGGGCCTGTACTGGTACGTCGGTGAGGTCTCGCGCTCGCGCCGCGAGAGCTCTGAGGCACTGCTGCTCGCCGTCGACCTGAAAGCCGCACAGATCGCCGCTTGGCGCGAGGGCTACCTCAGCACGGCGCGAGCCTTTGACCGCATTCCGTTCAACGCCCCGACCGCGGCGGCGCTGCACAGCAGATCCGCGACCGGTCGTGACTGGGTCGCGGCGTTTGTCCTTGAAGACGGCTACTCCGCCGCCGCGCTCTACGACGCGGCGGGTACGCCGGTCCGATTCGAGCCGCGGACGGTCGAACCCGTGGGCGCGGCCGTCCGCCTGCGCGAACTCATCAACGCGGGCCAGCGCAACGTGCAGAGCGACGACCTTGAGCGCTACGGCAACACGCTGGCGATCGATACTTGGATTCCACTTGGTGAAGGCCGAGAGCTCACGTGGCTGCTCCTCCGCATCAATCCCCGCCGCGCTCTCTTTCCGCTGGTCAACGAGCGACCGCTGCGGCTCAATTCCGCGGAGTTTGTGCTCTGGCGCGAGGAAGGCGACTCCGCCGTCGTACTGAACGAGCTACGGCACCGCGCGGACGCCGCACTGCGACTGCGGGTACCGGTCGGGCACAGTCTCGTCGGCCGCACCATCCGCGAAGGCGCGCGCGAGTTGGAGGACGTGGACTATCGCGGCGTACCGGTCATCGCCGCGGCCGCCCGAGTGCCCGGCACGCCGTGGATCCTGATTGCCAAGGTTAATCGGGCTGAGGTCGCCGCGCCCGCCGCGCGTACCGCCGTGCGGCTCGTCTCACTGCTCCTGCTATTGCTGCTCGTCACCGGCTCCAGCGCCCTCGCGCTCACCCAGCGCCGCCAACTCGTCGCAAGCGAGCATCGGCTTGAACTTGTGCGCGCACGTGAACGGGCCGACACCGACCGACGGCGCACCGAGGACCGGTACGCACGCGTGATTCGCGCGACCAACGACGCCATCTGGGAGTGGGACCTCAGCAACGACTCGGTGTACGTCTCCCCGCGCTACCTCGAACTCGCGGGGCTCGACGCGGCCAACGCCACAGATGCCGAGTCCGCCTTCTTCCAGCGCGTCTTCGCTGACGATATCCCCCTCGCACGGGCCGCGCTCGCCGACCACCTCGAAGGCGATGCTCCGCTCTCCGTGGAACTGCGCCTCCGCGACGGACGGGGCGGCACTCGCTGGGTCTGGCTGCGCGGCGAGACCGAACGCGATGCCGCGGGCCGTCCGACCACGCTGTTTGCCGCGCTCAGCGACATCACGGAGCGGCGCGAAGCGCAGGAGCGCGCCACCCTCTTTCGCGCGCTCATCGACGACTCCGCCG
>CAYPYY010000245.1:0-2234 GCA_964414995.1 uncultured Gemmatimonas sp. | reverse complement strand
CTTCCTTGGTGATGTCGTCGTCGTTGCCGGGCAGGATGGTCGGGGCGTACTCGATCACCGTGACCTTGGCGCCGAGCCGCCGCCACACGGAACCGAGCTCAAGGCCGATGACGCCGCCGCCGATCACGATGAGGTGCCGCGGGACTTCCGGAATGCGGAGAGCCCCGGTGTTGCTCAGGATCCGCTCCTCGTCGAACGGGAGGAAGGGCAGTGCCGCCGGCACCGAGCCGGTTGCGAGAATCACGTGTCGCGGCGAGTAGGTCGTCAGCGTGCCGTCGTGTCCCTTGACCTCCACGCGATTGCCCGGGCGCAGCGTGCCCACGCCCTTGGCCCAGGTCACCTTGTTCTTCTTGAAGAGGAACTCCACGCCCTTCGTGTTCTGCGCGACGACTTCATCCTTGCGGCGGAGCATCCGGCTCAGGTCGAGCGAGACGCTGCCAAGGCGGATGCCGTGTTCCTCGGCGTGCTTGAGGGCGAACTCGTAGTGCTCGGAGGAGCTCAGCAGGGCCTTAGAGGGAATGCAACCCACGTTGACGCAGGTGCCGCCCAGCGTCTTGTCGTACTCGACGCAGACGACGGACAGGCCGAGTTGCGCGGCGCGGATCGAGGCGACGTAGCCGCCGGGGCCGCCGCCGATGACGACGACGTCAGGGGAAAGCTGGGTATCGGGCACGGGAGGGAACGCTCGGCTGCGGGACGAGTCAGGGAATGGCCGGAATCTAATGGGCTACGTGATTCCCTCGGCGCTCTACGTCGTTTCCGCTCTGGTATGTCGCTGCCGGATCGCGAGAGTTGTGGCATCACCGACGACGGAGACCCACGATGCGCCCGATGTCCCCCAGAATCCCAGCCACCCTGCTCGCCGCCGCGCTCGTGGTCGCCGCGTGCAGCGTGAGTGTGCGCCAACCGAGCGTGCACGCGCCGCATCTCGACACCCTGTCTGCACTGGTCGGGCGGCCAGGCGCGGAACAGAACTCGCAGGCCTTCGTGAAGCTGCATCTCAAGAACGGCGACGTGCAGATCCTCACGACCTGGCATCTTGCCGACTCGAGCACCATCCGTGGAGTCGGGACCCGCTTTGACGCGACCCGCGATCCCGCCCGGGCCGTGCGGGGCGAAGCCGTCGTGCCGCTCGACTCGGTGGCGCTGGTCGAGGCCGATTCGCCCACCTCGGCGTTCTCGATCGGGAACGGGCTGCTCAACGTCTGGACCGTGACGTGGGGCGCGTTGACGCTCAGTTGCGTGGCGGACCCGAAGAGCTGCTTTGGTTCCTGCCCGACGTTCTACGTCTCGGGCGAGGACGCGCAGCGCCCGCGCGCCGAGGGATTCTCGTCGAGCATCGCGCGGATCCTTGAGGACACGGATCTGGATGACCTGCAACTCACGCGCGCCGGCGGGTCGGTCGTCGAGATGGAGATGCGCAACGAGGCCTGGGAGACGCACGCGGTGCGCTGGACGCGGTTGCGTGCGGTGCCGCGACCGGCCGACGCCGACGTGGCGGCCACGTCGGACGGACGTTTTCACGCGGTGCGCGACGCGCGAGGGCCGTCCCGCTGCCGCGCGGCCGGTGGGGACTGCCGCGCCGCCGTCGCGGCGCGCGACGCGCTCGAGTGGAGCGATGTCACCGACGCGGAGGATCTCGCACGGCAGGATACCGTGCGACTCGAGTTCGACGAGCGCGAGGCGAACCCGGCGCTGCTGCTCTCGGCGCGACAGAGCTTTGTCTCGACCTACGTGCTGTATCAGACGATGGCGTGGCTGGGCCACGATGCCGGCGCCTGGCTGGCGCGGCTCGAGCGTGGTGAGTCCGCTGCGCTGCGTCCGCTGGCTACGGTGAACCGCCTTATCGGCACGGTGATGGTGGAGCAGGAGGGCACGGACGGCCGCTGGACCGTGGCGGCGCGCTACGACGAGGCCGGCCCCATTGCCTACGACCGCCGGTTAGTGCCGCTGGCCGCGCGCGGCGACGGGGCGCCGCTCCGGGTGCGCCTGATTCTCGCCAAGGGCAACTGGCGCGTGGACCAGGCCGCGCTCGTGTCGCTCGGCGAGCGCCTCGACGATCACTACCTGATGCCTGCCGTGGCACAGCTGCGCAATGCCGCCGGCGAGCGCGATGTGCGCGCCACGCTCACGAACGATCACGAACAGCTCACGACCTTCCCGGGCGACGTCGTCACGTTGCGCTATGACCTGCCGCGCGACGCGGCGCAGTACGCGTTGTTTCTCGAGACCCG
>CAYPYY010000244.1:0-2235 GCA_964414995.1 uncultured Gemmatimonas sp. | reverse complement strand
GCCCCGTCATTGACCTGCGCAGTGATACGGTGACCAAGCCCACGCCCGCGATGCGACGGGCGATGGCCGAGGCCGAGGTGGGCGATGATGTGCTCGACGGCGACCCCACCGTCCGACGTCTCGAGGAGCGCGTGGCCGCGATGCTCGGCAAGCCGCGGGCGCTGTTCTTTCCGACGGGGACGATGGCCAACCAGGCCGCGCTGTGGCTGCTGGGTGAGCCGGGCACCGAGGTCTATGCCCACGACGATTCGCACATCGTGAACTGGGAGATCGCCGGGACGGCCGCGCTGGTGGGGATGCAGGTGCGTCTCGTGCGCGGGGCGCCGGTGATGACGGCGGACGCGTTGCGTGCGATGCTGCGTCCGGCCTCGCCGCACGCGCCGCGGGCCACGGTCGTGTGCGCGGAGAACACGCACAACGGTGCGGGCGGGATGGTCACGCCGTTGGCGGAGCTTCAGCGCATCCGTGACGTTGCGGCTGCCGCCGGAATGCCGGTGCACTTGGACGGCGCGCGGCTGTGGAACGCGCACGTCGCGACGGGGACGTCGTTGGCGGAGTTCGCCGGGTGCGCCGAGACGGTGATGTGCTCGTTCTCCAAGGGGCTGGGCGCGCCGGTGGGGGCGATCCTTACCGGGAGCGAGCGCGCAATGGCCAAGGCCTGGGAAGTGCGCAAGCGCTTGGGCGGTGGAATGCGGCAGTCGGGCGTGCTCGCCGCTGCGGCCCTGCACGGCCTCGACGCACACTTGCCGCGCCTACACGAGGATCATCGGCGAGCGCGCGAACTGGCGGCGGGGGTGGCGGCAATCGGGGATGTGCGCGTCGTGCCGCCCGACACGAACATCGTGATGCTCGATCTGCCGGCGCGGCTGGACGGGCCCGGCGTCGCCGCGCGTGCCCGCGAGCTGGGGCTGCTCGTCACTCCGTGGAACGCGACGCGCGTGCGCTGCGTGTTGCACTTGGACATTGACGACGCGGCGTGCGCAGCGGCGATCGCGACCCTTCAGGAGGTCCTGCGATGAACCTTTGGCTCTTGTTGGGCGGCCTGCTCCTCATTGGAGCGGCGGGCTTTCACTCATTGATGGGTGAAAAGGTCGTGCTCGCGCGCCTGTACCGCCGTGCGCAGGAGCGCCCCGAGGGCGGGCGGCGCGCCTACGACGATCCGGCGGTGCGCAACTCGATCCGACTGGCTTGGCACTCGCTGAGCGTGGCGCTGGTTGGATTCTCGGGCCTGCTGATCAACGCCGGACTGCATCAGGACGCCTTCGGTGCCGCGTGGAACGGCGTGGCGACGATCCTCGTGGCGACTTTCGCGGCGCTGGCGCTGCTGACGCTGGCGATCGCGCGGGGCCGGCACGTGGGCTGGATGTGGTACATCGCAACGGCGGCGACGGCCTGGCTGAGCCGGAGCTAATGGCGGGCGCGGACGACTCGCGAGCGGGCGAGGCCTCACTCCGGCTGCTCGCCGCGGGCGAACGGGAACTGCAGCGCATCGTGCTCGATATGCACGACGGTCCCGTGCAGGACATCTTCGCTGCCGTCTCTCACCTGCACTTGTTGGAGCGCGACTTGGCGGACCACGCCGAGCTCCAGCGGCGGGCCTCACAGGCCGCGCAACTCCTTGAGCGTGCGCTGGGCGAGATTCGCACCCTGATCGGCGTGTTTCGTCCGCCGGGATTCGAGCGCCGCTCCATCGGCGACCTGATCGAAGGCCTGACCGTCCAACACGAGGCGATGACCGACCAGCTCGTGGAGCTCACGCTGGACGACGCGCTCGGCGACTGTTCGCTTCCGGTGAAGATCGCGCTGTATCGTATCTTGCAGGAGGCGCTCGCCAACGGGTTTCGGCACGGCGGTGCCCAACGGGCGACGGTCACCGTCGAGCGCCACGGTGCGTCGCTGCGGCTGACCGTGGAGGACAATGGGCGAGGGTTCGAGACGCGGCGTGTCCTGGCAGCGGAGGAGGGGGTAGGCGTGGAAGGTGGCCACTTCGGATTGCGCGGCATCCAGGATCGCGTGGCGATGCTCGGCGGCACGTTCGCGCTGCGCTCCACGCCTGGGCAGGGCACGATGCTGCGCGTCACCGTGCCGGCGGACGCGTGACGAAGCCGCGCAAGATTCGCGTGGTCCTCGTGGACGATCACGGCATCGTGCTCGAGGGGCTGCGCGCGCTGCTGGATGCGGAAGCCGACATCGAAGTCGTGGGCGCGTTGACCGACGGGCAGTCCGTGCGCACTG
>CAYPYY010000243.1:0-2235 GCA_964414995.1 uncultured Gemmatimonas sp. | reverse complement strand
CAGTGCGCACGGACTGCCCGTCGGTCAACGCGCCCACGACTTCGATGTCGGCTTCTGCATCCAGCAGCGCGCGCAGCCCCTCAAGGACGATGCCGTGATCGTCCACCAGCACCACCCGGATCTTGCGGGCCTTTGTCACGCGTCGGCCGGCACGGTCACGCGCAGCATCGTCCCCTCACCGGGCGTGGACCGCAGCGCAAACGTGCCGCCGAGCATCGCCACGCGATCCTGGATGCCTCGCAAGCCGAAGTGTCCGCCTTCCACGCCCACTCCCTCCTCCGCCGCCAGTACGCGCCGCGTCTCGAACCCCCGGCCGTTGTCCTCCACCGTCAGGCGCAGCGAGGCCTCGAGCCGCTCAAGCGTGACCGTCGCGCGCTGCGCGCCACCGTGCCGAAAGCCATTGGCCAAGGCCTCCTGCAAGATACGATACAGCGCAATCTTCACCGGCAACGAGCACTCGCCGAGGGGTTCATCCATCGTGAGCACGACGAGCTGATCGGTCATCGCCTCGTGCTGCACGGTCAGCCCTTCGATGAGGTCGCCGATCGAACGGCGCTCGAAACCCGGCGGCCGAAACACGCCGATGAGGGTGCGAATCTCGCCGAGCGCGCGCTCGAGCAGTTGCGTCGCCTGCGACGCCCGGTGCTGGAGGCCCGCGTGATCCGCCAGGTCGCGCTCCAGCAACTGCAGGTGTGAGACGGCGGCAAAGATGTCCTGCACGGGACCGTCGTGCATATCGAGCACGATGCGCTGCAGCTCTCGTTCTCCTGCGGCCAGCAGTCGGAGCGAGGCCTCTCCCGCTCGCGAGTCCTCCGCGCCTGCCATCAGCTCCGGCTCAGCCAGGCCGTCGCCGCGGTTGCGATGTACCACATCCACCCGACGTGCCGCCCGCGCGCGATGGCCAAGGTGAGCAACGCCAGCGCTGCGAAGGTCGCCACCAGGATCGTCGCCACGCCATTCCACGCTGCGCCGAACGCATCCAGATGCAGCGCCGCGTTGAACAGCAGTCCGGAGAACCCAACCAGCGCCACGCTGAGCGAGTGCCACGCGAGGCGGATCGAGTTGCGCACCGCCGGATCGTCATAGGCCCGGCGCCCGCCCTCGGGACGCTCTTGCGCGCGACGGTAGAGGCGCGCAAGCACGACCTTCTCGCCCATCAGCGAATGGAAGCCGGCCGCGCCGATCAGAAGCAGGCCGCCCAGTAAGAGCCAAATGTTCACCGCAGGACCTCCCGAAGGGTCGTGATCGCCGCTGCGCAGGCCGCATCGTCAATATCGAGATGCAGCACGCAGCGCACGCGCGTCGCGTTCCACGGAGTGACGAGCAGCCCCCGCTCGCGGGCACGCGCGGCCACGCCCGGTGCGTCGAGCCGATCCGGCAGGTCGAGCATCACGATATTCGTATCGGGAGGCACCACGCGCACTTCGCCGATTGCCGCCACCCCGGCCGCCAGCTCCCGCGCGCGCCGGTGGTCTTCGTGCAGACGCGGCAGGTGCACGTCGAGCCCGTGCAGCGCCGCAGCCGCAAGCACGCCCGACTGCCGCATTCCGCCGCCCAGCCGCTTCCGGACCTCCCACGCCTTCGCCATCACCCGGTCCCCACCCGCGAGGATCGCCCCCACCGGCGCGCCCAGCCCCTTGGAGAACGAGCACATCACCGTCTCGGCGCAGGCGGCAAACTCCGCCAGCGACGTGCCCGAGGCGACGTGGGCATTCCAGAGGCGTGCGCCATCGAGGTGCACTGGCATTCCCGCCGCCGCGGCCACATCGCGAATGCGCTGCAGCTCCGCGAGCGGCGTGACCATTCCGCCGGCACCATTGTGCGTGTTCTCCGCGCACACCACGGTGGCCCGCGGCGCGTGCGGCGATGCGGGGCGCAGCATTGCCTGCAGCGCGTCCGCGGTCAGCACCGGCGCCCCTCGCACGAGGCGCACTTGCATCCCGACGAGTGCCGCCGTGCCGGCGATCTCCCAGTTCACGATGTGCGAATCGTCGTGCGCGTAGACTTCGGTTCCCGGCTCGCCAAGCAGCCAGAGCGCCGCCTGGTTGGCCATCGTGCCGGTGGGGAAGAACAGCGCGCGCGGCTTGCCGAGCAGCGCCGCTGCGCGCTCCTCGAGACGCCGCACCGTCGGATCGCCGTCCAGGACGTCGTCGCCTACCTCGGCCTCGGCCATCGCCCGACGCATCGCGGGCGTGGGCTTGGTCACCGTATCACTGCGCAGGTCAATGACGGGGC
>CAYPYY010000242.1:0-2252 GCA_964414995.1 uncultured Gemmatimonas sp. | reverse complement strand
GAGCCGATCACACCGACGAGCTGCACCGGCGTCTGATGCGACGCCGAGGCGGAGAAGTAGTTGGCCGAACCGCCGAGCACCTCATCGGCCTTGCCGAAGGGGGTCTCGACGGAATCCAGCGCAACGGAGCCAACCACTAGCACGGACATTCGCAGGAGATCCGGGTCGTTGGGGAAGCGAACACACACTCGCCGCCGCACACCTGAACGGCGCGCGGCGGCGCGCAAAAACTTACATCCTTTCGGGCGCGGTGATGCCGAGCAGGGCGAGGCCGTTGGCGAGCGTGATGCGGCAGGCCTTCGCCAGAGCGAGGCGCGCGCGCATCACCTCGGGCGCCTCACCAAGCACGTGATGTTTGTGATACCAGGTGTGCACCAAGCGCGCCGTCTCGAGCAACCAGTTGGCAATGCGGTGCGGCTCGAGCGCGTCGGCGCTGGCCGCGACGAACGCCGGCCAGTCGAGCAACGCCTTCGCGAGCTCGCGCTCCTCGGGCGTGTCGAGCACACCCCAGTTCACGCCCTCGCCGGTCACCGACGCCAGATCCACCTCGCCCACGCGGAAGATGCCGCACACGCGCGCGTGCGCCATCTGGATGTAGTAGACGGGATTCTCCTCGCTCTGTGAGCGGGCGAGATCCACGTCGAACACCAGTTGGCTGTCGCCCTTCCGCATCAGGAAGAAGTAGCGCACGGCGTCGCGACCGACTTCGTCAATCAGGTCGCGCACGGTCACGTAGCTGCCGGCGCGCTTGGAGATCTTCACTTCCTCGCCGCTGCGCATCACGGTGACCATCTGGTGCAGCACGTACTCCGGGAATCCCTGCGGGATGCCCATCTCGAGCGCCTGCAATCCGGCGCGCACGCGCGCCGTGGTGCCGTGATGGTCGGCGCCCTGCACGTTGATGGCGCGCGTGAATCCGCGCTCGAACTTGGTGACGTGATACGCCACGTCGGGCACGAAGTACGTGTACGTGCCGTCGCGCTTCCGCATCACGCGGTCCTTGTCGTCGCCGAACTCGGTGGTGCGCAGGTACAGCGCGCCGTCGTCCTCGAAGGTGTGGCCCTTAGCGATGAGTCCGGCCACCGTCTTCTCGACAAGACCGTCGGTGTACAGCGAACTCTCGAGGTAATAGACGTCGAACTGCACGCCGAAGGCGCGCAGATCCAGGTCCTGTTCCTTGCGCAGCTCGCGCACTGCGACCTGCCGCACCTGCTCGAGATTTTGCCCGCGCCGATCCTCGGGATGCTCGGCGGCATACCGCGCGGCGATCTCGCGGATGTACTCGCCGTGGTATCCGCCCTCGGGAATCACAACGGAATCGCCAGCCGACTCCTGCAACCGCGCCTGCACGGAGAGTGCGAGGTTGGCGATCTGCACGCCGGCGTCGTTGTAGTAGAACTCACGCTGCACCGTCCAGCCCTGCGATTGCAACAGGGCCGCGATGGCGTCGCCGAGCGCGGCCTGACGGCCGTGGCCGACGTGCAGCGGTCCGGTGGGATTCGCGGAGACGAACTCCACGACCGCCGGCTTCCCGGCCCCTGCGTTGCCGCGACCCCACGCGTCACCCGCGGCGAGCACGCGCGCGAGCCCCGAGGCGAGGTCGGCGGTGTCGAGCCGGAAGTTGATGAAGCCCGGCCCCGCGATGCTCACCTCGGACACGCCGGCCGCCTTGCGGTCGAGTGCAGCGACGAGCGCATCGGCAATGTCACGCGGCTTCTTCCCGAGCGGCTTGGCGAGCGTCATCGCGAGATTGGTGGCCCAGTCGCCGTGCGACGGATCGCGCGGGCGCTCGAGCGCAACCTTGGTGTCAGCGCTCGCGCCGATCGCCGTGGCGGCCTGCGCGAGCGCGTCGCGCAGGGAGTCGAGGCCGCTCACTTGGTGCTGCTCGTGCCGCTGCTGCTCGCGCTCTTGTCGGCGGCGGGCTTGGTCTCGGACTTCGCGGCGGGCGTGGCCGCGCTCGCGGCGTCGGACGTTGCCGCCGCGGGCTTCGCGTCGGCCTTCTGGTCCTTCTTGCCGTCCTTGCCGTAGTCGGTGATGTAAAAGCCCGAGCCCTTGAAGAGGAGGCCGGAGCCGGCGCTCACTTTGCGCGCCGCGACTTGCCCGCACGTCGGGCACGCGATCTCGGACTTGGCGTCGGAGATCTTGAGCACGAAGTCTTCGGAGTCGTGGCCTTCGGGGCAGCGGTATTCGTAGGTCGGCATCGCGCGTGGAACAGGCGTAAGGTGTGGAGCCTGTTGAAGTTAGCGGGATGC
>CAYPYY010000241.1:0-2286 GCA_964414995.1 uncultured Gemmatimonas sp. | reverse complement strand
GCGCGCTTCTCCACTTCGGTGATGCCCGAGGGCACGCACACAATCACGCGCGGCTTCACCTTGAACACGTGGTTCTTGATGATGAGCTCGAGGAAGAAGCGCAGCATCTTCTCGGTCACATCGAAGTCGGCGATCACGCCGTCCTTCATCGGGCGCACGGCGATGACGCCATCGGGCGTGCGACCGAGCATTCGCTTTGCCTCGAGACCAACGCCCTTGATCTTCTTTGTCTCGCGATCGATGGCGACCACGCTCGGCTCATTGAGCACGATGCCTTCGCCCTTCACGTAGATCAGCGTGTTTGCCGTGCCGAGATCAACGGCGATGGCGTTCGCCGGAAGAAAACCACCGTTTTGGAAGAACGGCCACTTCAGGGGCAAGGCAGGATCTCGCGCGTCTGGGGGATGCAGACGGCTGAGGGCAGAGGAAGGCAACCGCTTATCAGAGCGGAAGTTAGTCCCCGTGCTCGCCCCCTACAAGGCGCGGCGCTCGACGGCACCGCGCAAAGCGCTACTTGGCCTCGGCTTGCTCGCGCGGGAGCGTGAACCGAATCGGCAGTTGCACCGCCTGAGCCACTCGCTGGCCACGCAGGGTCGCCGGGAGGAACCGCGTGGCCAGCAGCGCCCGCCGCGTCGACTCCGCGAACATCGGGTGGGTGGCCGCCACGATTTCCAGCGTCTCTGGCAAGAGCCGGCCGTCGGCCTCGATCACGAACTCCGCAATGACCGAGCCCGTCACGCCGGCGGAGAACAGCGAGTCCGGGTAGTGCGGTGCGAGGGGCGCGTTGGGGTCGGGGCGAGCCGGCGTGTCCACCTGGTCCTCGGTGCGGACATCGCCACGCTCGATCATCCCGGCGATGATGGCGGCGGCAGACTGGCCGTCTGAGCGCCGCGGGCGGCGCGGGACCACCTGCCCCTCCCGCGTCCAGATGAGGATCGCCCCGCCGCGCTGCCCCGTCAGGCCGCCCTGATTGAACTCGATCGGCAGCGTCGCATCGCCCGAGTAAATCTCCACGCCCAGGAAGGTGCGCGGGTCGAGCAGTTCGATGTCGGACTCGCCGGCGGCCATTCGCACGCCATCGAGAAACACCATCGGCGACACCGTCGAGCCGCGCAACCGCACGTGCGTGCGCCCACGGTGGGTCTCCATCCGGACGCCCGGCACGCCGCTCAGCATATCGCGCATCGTGTAGGCCTGGCGGCGCTCGATCTGTTCGGCCGTCAGGAATCGACCCTGTCCCTGGTCCATTCGACGGTAAAAGGCCAGCGCGTTGCCCCGCAGGTTCTCGCGCCCGTTGACCACCACCGGCGCCAGCGCCCGCGGCACCTCGGACATACTGATGACAATCTGGGAATCACCCGCGCGCACGATGCGGCGCTCAGGCCGATACCCAAGCCGCCGCGCAAGCAGGACGAGCTCGCCCTCGCTCACGGGCACCCGCGGCAGCGTGAAGCGCCCATCCAGCCCCGTCTCGGCTTTCACGGACGTCCGGTCGAGCGTCACCGCCACCCCGGCGAGGCCACGACCCAAGGAGTCGCGCACCACTCCGGAGACCGACCCCACTTCCTGCGCGTACACTCGCCCGGCGCCAACGAGCACTGCCGCGCCCACCAGCAGCGCCGCCGCGACCAGCCGGACTCCGGACTCCGGAACCCGTGCCCCAAACGCCATCCGCGCCTTTGCCCCCGGTCGCTCCGTCACATCGCCCCCCGGCTTTTGACTGCCCTCGCCGCCCCGCACGCTAGGAGCGTACCACGCGCCCGACGCCCCCGCAACGTGAATCGGCTCCAGCCGACACTACCCCGCCAGGTGTCGTTTCCGTCTCGGGCCAACCCGCGCCTACGGACGCAAAGAGGGGAGGAACGCCGAAACGGCCGCTCCTCCCCCTCCTCCCTTCAATCCGGCGCCTTTCGTGCGTCCGGCTTCGCTTCTCCCTCTGGCTTCGCGCTACTTCACGAACTTGCCGGCTTCGTGATACTCCATCCCGAACGCCTCCGCCACGCCCTGATACGTGACCTTGCCGTCCACCACGTTCAGGCCCTTGAGCAGCGCGGGATCTTCCTTGAGCGCCTGCTTCCAGCCCTTGTTCGCCAGCTTGAGCGCATACGGGAAGGTCGCGTTCGTGAGCGCCAGCGTTGAGGTGCGCGGCACCCCGCCCGGCATATTCGCCACGCCGTAGTGGATGATGCCATCCACCGTGTAGACCGGATTCTCGTGCGTCGTGGCCTTGATCGTCTCCACGCAGCCGCCCTGGTCGATCGCCACGTCCACGATCACCGCGCCCGG
>CAYPYY010000240.1:0-2316 GCA_964414995.1 uncultured Gemmatimonas sp. | reverse complement strand
CAGGAGAGGGTGGATGCCATCTATAGAAGCTACCGTGCGGCGGGTCGCCGTGGCATACGTGTGCGCGACGGCCCTCGCGTGCACCGACAGCACGACGCTGCCGCCGCCGGTGATTGAGCCGCCGCCCCCGCGCCCCTCCCTCCCCACGGACTTCCGCGCCACCGGACTCGGCGCCGCGGGCTACACCGCCGTCCACCTCTTCGACTGGCGCTGGGACGACATCGCCGCCGAGTGCGAGAACGTGCTCGGGCCGGCCGGCTTCAAGGCCGTGCAGGTCTCGCCTCCGAACGAGCACAGCCGTACGCCCAACCAGGATTGGTCGCAACGCTACCAACCGGTCACCTACGCGCTCACACGCAGCCGCTCGGGCACGCAGACCAAGTTCGTGGATATGGTGCAGCGCTGCGCGGCGGTGGGCGTCGGCATCTACGTGGACGCCGTCATCAACCATATGACGAACTTCCCGAGTCCCGGCGTGGGCAGCGCGGGAACGGCGTACTCGAAGTACAGCTATCCCGATCTCTACGGCCCTGAGGACTTCCACACGCCCTGCGGCGTGTTCGACTATTCGAGCGCGGTGCAGGTCCAGGACTGCGAGCTCTATTCGCTCCCTGACTTGCGCACGTCGAGCGCGAAGGTGCGCCGGACGCTTTCCAACTATCTCATTGATCTCGCGCGACTCGGCGTCGCCGGCTTCCGCATTGACGCGGCCAAGCATATCCAGCAGGTGGATCTCGACCACATCATCGACACGCTGAACGCGACGATGACGGCCGAGGCGCGGCCCATCCCGTATGTGTTTCTCGAGATTAGTGCGGGCAGCGGCGAGGCCATCCGTCAGCTCGACTACTACGGTGTGGGCTACTCCACTGGCGGCGCTAGCGACATCACCGAATTCACGTACAAGGGCATCGGCGACAAGTTCACGAAGCTTGGTGGGCAGTCGCTGCATCAGCTCGACCCTAACGGGCCCTCCGGCGCGCAGTTCTCGCCGAGCGCGTGGGGGATGTTGCCCACCGAGAAGGCGGTGGTGTTCCTGCAGAACCACGACACGCAGCGTGAGTGCGGGATCGGCTACAAGGACGGCGATGTGTTTCGCCTAGCGAACGTGTTTATGCTGGCGCATCCGTACGGGTATCCGTCGGTGCTGTCGGGCTTCGCGTTCGATTGTCCCGCGCAGCGCAGCGAGGGTCCGCCGCGCAACGCGGAGGGCTGGACCACCAACGTGAGCTGCGCGTCGAGCTGGGCCACGGCGGCCACCGGTGACTGGGTCTGCGAACACCGCGATCCGCACATTCGGATGATGGTGGGTTTCCGTCGCCGAGTGGCGGGCACGTCCATCACGAACTGGTGGGACAACGACGCCAACGCGATCGCGTTCTCGCGGGGCGACAAGGGATTCGTGGCCATCAATCGCGAGAACGGAACAGTGAACGCCGTGGTGCCCACGGCGCTGCCGGCCGGCACGTACTGCGATCTCATCACCGGCGGCAAGGTGGGCGGCGTGTGCGTGGGCACGAGCATCACGGTGGCCGGCGATGGCAGCATCACGCTCGCGCTGCCGAGCAACACGGCCGTCGCGGTGGACTTCAGTACCAAGCTCTAGCGGCGCGCACGCCACTCACGCGCGTGGCGGCTTGATCGAGAAGTACGAGCGCGTGTCGAGCGGCACCGCACCGAATCGTGCGAACATCGCGATTTGCTCCACGAACGCGATCGCGTAGAGCAGGATTACGCCACGCAGGAGCAGCGTGGCGTCCGTGGCGAAGGCAGCGAGCGCGGCGACGACTGCGAGGACGCCGGCGGCGCGACTCAAATGCGTGTGCGGCAAGAGCACGCGGCCGAAGCGCAGGCGCGTGTACGCAATGAGCACCACGAGCATCGCCACCGCAGCGGCGAGCCACGCGAGGTTGGGGCGGACGTACTGCGGAAAGCGCATCCAGACCACGGCCGCAGTGGCGAGGTAGAACGCGATGTCGGCGACGGAGTCGAGCATCGCGCCGAGCTCCGTGGTCTCGTGCCAACGGCGGGCGAGGAATCCGTCGAGGAAGTCCGTGAGCGCGAGGACGGCGTACCAGGCGAGGAATGGGGCGGGGGACTCCAGCCGCACGAGCGGGAACAGCGCCGGGGTGCCGACGAGCCGGAGTGCGGAGAGCCAGTTGGGGATGGAGCGCCAGGGGGAGGACACCGCGCTAAAGTAGCGCGGGATGGCGGGTTTGGCCCTTGCTCGGCTACTGGGCGGGGGCGTAGTTTCAGAGGAGTTGCGGGCGTAATTCAGTTGGTAGAATGCCAGCTTCCCAAGCTGGACGTCGTGGG
>CAYPYY010000239.1:0-2317 GCA_964414995.1 uncultured Gemmatimonas sp. | reverse complement strand
CGAGCAACGCCAAGCCGAACGCGGGCGGCATCTGCGCGGCGGTGCCGACCGACTCGAGCAACTGCTCCTTTGAGAACGTGCACTCCTGCGAGCCCCCGCGCAGGCGCAGCCCCTCGGGGTAGAGCCGACCGAGGTCATCCGCGGTCGGTTTGCGGCCGGCATACTCGCGCCGCACGCTCGCGATCAGGCGCGGGCCCTCGTAGAGGTTGAGCTCGTAGCGCGGCCCCACGGTCGCGAGCAGCCGCGCGCCCTGTGCATCCCAATGCAGGTCCGGCGAGAAGAACGGTGGAAGCGCGATGCCCATGGTGTTGTTGCATCCGCGGAGAATCCTGCCGCGCGGCTGCGAAACCCGCAGCAGCGGCGTGGTGGCCGTGGTGTCGCCGTAGAGCGCCACCAACGTGCTGTCACCCACGAACGAGCGCTTCTGGATCCACACACCGCCCGTGCGGAACGCCAGGCGGTCTGCACCGCTCAGTCCGCCTCGCAGTCCCAGATCGTTAATCGGCTCGAGGTCCGGGCCCCAGCGCACGAGCACGCCGCGCTCCACATCGAGCACAGCCACGGAATCCGCCTGCTGCAGCAGCGCAATGGCGAACTCCATCTCGCCCGGCGCGCCGCCCTTACGTCCGAACGAACGCTCATACCGACCATCCCGCCCAAAACGGCGCACCGCCGGTTCGTTCTCGAGCACGTAGGTGCGTCCGGCGCGGTCGGTGAGCACCTGCGACGGCGACACCGCCGTGAACACCCACGCCTCGCCGAGCGAGTCGCGCAGCACATCCACCGAGTCGAGCCGCCACGCGAGTTCGCGATCGGGCCCGCTCGAGGTGATGAGGCGCACCCCGGAGGAATCACTCCGCACGACGCCGGGCGCGTCAGGCGCGCTACGGTCACAGGCCGCGCTCGCGAGCGCCGCGAGCAGGGGCAGAACGAGGAGGCGCCGTGTCATCCGTGGAATCTCGCGACTCGCCGCGTTCCCGGCGAGTCGCGACGACACCATTCCGTCGCCTCGGGGACTGCGGACCTACCCCCGAAGCGCCGTCTCGCCGACCGCGTGGCGCTGGAGGTACACAAGGTCGTCCTCGTCCTTGCGCGTCGTGTAAATCGTCCCGTTGCCAAAGCCGACCAGCGTCCAGCCATCCTGCAGGCGCACCTGCATCGTCACGCGGCCGTTCTGGTCAATCACGTCGTACAGCGTGCCCTTTGCCGCCGCATTCTCCGTGCGGCGCACCCAGAGCTCCCCGTTGGGGCGCGCGAGCACGCTCGTGAACCCCGCGCGGAACGGCGGCTTCACGGCCGGCCAATCGGTGAGCGGTTCCAGCGGCGGCGCGTTCGGCGGCGGACCCATCTGGGCCGTGCGCTGCGTGCCGTTCGGACCCATCGACATTGACACCGACATCTGATTCGCCCGCGCCAGATTGCGCAGGTTCTCCTCGTGGCGAATCTCAGCCGCGTTCATCCGCACGGGCGTGTACGCAATCGGCGGCGAGGACCGCTTGGTCCCGTTCGGCATCACCCAGTCCACGTGATAGTCGGCGGCGCGCACGATCGCCACACGCCCGTCGGGGAACACCGTCCACTCGTCGCGCGGGGCCAGCGGATTCGCCCCGCCGATCATCACCCGCATATTGTTCTGCCCGCCGCTCACCTGCGCGTTCTGCTGCTGCAGCTTCACGTAGGCCAGCGTGTCGATGCGGCGCGTGCCGCGGTCGTATCGGATGATTGCGGCCGAGTCCGCCGTCTGCGGACGCCCGTCGGGGCCCATCGTGAACGGCGAGGCCTCACCGTAGATCCGGCCGCGCGCATCCGTGATGCGCCCGAACAGCCCCATCGCAATCATCTGCGGGCCGGCGCCCGGCCGCGGTGCCGCGGGCTCACCCTCGGTCCGGAACGTGTTGATCGGCTTCGCATCCGGCCCAATCAGTAGATAGCGCTGGTTGAGCGGGTCGTAGAGCAGCGTCGTGTCGTTGGGCGCGATGTACAGCCGCATCGGAAGCCCGAACTCCTGCGGGCCGCTGCCCTCACGCCCGACCGTCGTCGCATTGCCCGAGCGGAAGTCCACCACGGACACGACCTTGTCGCGCGCGTCCGCGACCATCACGCGTCCGTCGCGCAGCTCGCGCACACGGCCAAAGTCCACGGAGCTGAACGGCTCCTCAAATGAAGCGTTCGGCGCCGGAAGCGAGCGCGGCGCGCCCTGCGCGCCAACTCCCAGTGGCGCAGCGAGCAAGACGAGCGGAAGGAATCTGGAGGCGGATGACATTTGGGCGGTCGGTTGGAGGTCTGGTACGGCGCGAAACCTCGCGCTTTCCGGGTG
>CAYPYY010000238.1:0-2319 GCA_964414995.1 uncultured Gemmatimonas sp. | reverse complement strand
GCAATGGCGCTGTTCGGCGAGAAGTACGGCGACGTCGTGCGTGTGGTGGAGATCGCCGGCGGCCGCAGCACGGAACTCTGCGGCGGCACGCACGTGCGCAACACGGGGCAGATCGGGATGCTGCGCATCCTGAGCGAGAGCGGTGTCGCCGCCGGGGTACGCCGCATCGAAGCGGTGACCGGGCGGCGTGCGTACGCGCTGCTGCGCGAGCGTGAAGCGGCGCTCGGCGAGCTGGCGTCGCGCCTCAAGATGAACGCGATGACGCCCGAGCTGGTGGCGAAGCGTGTGGACGCCTTGCTGGCTGAGCGCAAGCAGTTGGAGCGGCGGCTCGAGGAGGCGCTCAAGGGCGGCGGGGCACAGGCCGACCTGCTGGGCGGTGCGGAGACCGTCGCCGGTGCCAAGCTCGCGGCCAAGAGCGTGAAGGTACCGGCGATGAAGGACCTGCAGGCCCTGGGCGACGTGATGCGCGAGGGGCTCGGCACGGGCGTCGGCTTGCTGCTCGGCGAGTTCGAGGACGGCAAGTCTGGCCTCGTGGTGGTCGTCAGCGACGACCTGCGCGCGAAGGGCGTGAATGCCGGCGCGCTGGTGAAGGCGGTGGCCACGCGCACGGGCATCAAGGGTGGCGGCAAGGACCATATGGCGCAGGCGGGCGTGCCAAGCGATCAGTCGGCGGCGGTGCTGAGCGCGGCGCAGGACGCGGCGCGCGCGGCGCTCGCGGGTGGCGCGTGAGTCACGCGCAGTGGGTGGCCGAGCGTGGGGCGGACTCGCCAGGCGCGCTCGTCGCGCGTGTGCAGGGGGTGCTCAGCGCGCATCCGGAGTGGCGTGAGCTGTCGGTGGCGGAGGCGCTGCTTCGGGCCGGGGAGTCGTTGCTCGCGGCGGTGCTGGCGACGGGGGAGGGCAAGGGTCGTGAGGTGGCGCTGGACCTCCTCGCGGCGGATGCGTGTGTGACGTGGGCGTTTGAGGCGGCGGCGGATGATGTGGGTTCGCTAGGGGAGCGGGCCGTGCTGGCGATGCGGCGGATTGAGGAGGTGGCGCGGTGAGCGGTGCGAACCATCTGCGCGAGCTCGCGGAGACCGCGGCACGCGCCGCGGACGCGTTGGAGGCGCAGATCGAGCAGGCCACGGCGATGGTGCGCGCGACGCTGAACGCCGGGGGCACGCTCTTGTTCTGCGGTAATGGTGGCAGCGCGGCGGACGCCCAGCACATCGCCACGGAGTACACGATCCGATACCTGCGCACGCGGCGAGCGCTCAGGGCGATTGCCCTCACCACGGACACGTCAGCGCTGACGGCGGCGGGTAACGACTTCTCCTTCGACGACATCTTCAGCCGTCAGGTGGAGGCGATCGGTCGTGCCGGTGATTTGCTGATCGTGCACACGACGAGCGGCAACTCGCCGAACTGCCTGCGCGCGATTGCGGTGGCCAAGCAGATGGGCATCAAGACGCTCGTCCTCACGGCCAAGGATGGCGGCAAGGTGAAGGATGCTGCGGACCTCACGTTAATTGTGCCGACGACGCGTACGGACCGTGCGCAGGAGCTGCACCTGGCCATCGAGCACGCGATCTGCGACGCGATTGACGCCGAGGTGGCGGGATGAGCGTGGCGCCGATGTTCTCGCTGGCCGGCAAGCGCGCGGTGGTGACGGGTGGCTCGCGCGGGATTGGTGGCGCGGTGAGTGAACTCCTCGCGGAGTGCGGGGCGCACGTGTGCGTGGGCTATCGGTCGCGGCGCGCGGAGGCGGCGGCGATGGTGGCGCGGCTCGTGACGCGTGGCGTGCGGGCGACGGCATTCGCGGGCGACCTTGGTGAGGCGTCGGGAGCGGATGGGCTGATTGGCGCGGCCGTGGCGGAGTTTGGCGGGGTGGACATTGTGGTGCACTCGGCGGGGATCTGGCCGGTGGAGGATGTGCCGGTGCACGAGATGAGCGACGAGCGTTGGCGCCGGACGATGCGGGAGAACCTGGATGCGATGTTCTTCGTGTCGCGTGCGGCGGCGCGGGTGATGGGTGAGGGCGGGCGGATCGTGCACATCTCGTCCACGGCGGGGCAGCGGGGCGAGGCGGGGCACGCGGACTACGCGGCGACGAAGGGGGCGATGATCAGCTTCGTGAAGTCGCAGGCGATTGAGCTCGCGCGGCGGGGGATTACGGTGAACTGCGTGGCGCCGGGGTGGGTGGATACGGAGATGTGTGCGCCTGCCTTCGCGGATGGCGGGAGGGAGCGGATTGCGGCAGGGATTCCGAATGGGCGGGTGGCGAGTGCGGCGGATGTGGCGTGGGCGGCGGTGGCGTTGTGTGCGCCGGGGGCGCGGCATCTG
>CAYPYY010000237.1:0-2329 GCA_964414995.1 uncultured Gemmatimonas sp. | reverse complement strand
GGCGCGATCTGCCGCCGGCCTCGCTGCGAATGCGCATCGGCGTCGGCATCACGATTCTCCGGAACCACGCGTACTTCGTGGCGTCGGGGCAAGAGCTCGTGGACGAGCTCGCCTAACGCGGCTACCTGAAGCCCGACTCACAGGTCTTTGAGCTCGGCTGCGGCTGTGGGCGCAACGCCATCGCGATGAAGCGCTACCTCGCCGGCAGAGGCGGCTACCACGGACAGGATGTGGACCGCGAGATGATCGCCTGGTGCGCGTCCCACCTCACCGACGCGCACACCCGCTTCTCGCACGCCGATGTGTTCAGCAAGGTCTACAATCCCCAGGGCACGGCCTCGCTGAGCTACCGCTTCCCCACCGGCGATGCGTCGGTGACGCTCATCGTCTCCGTCTCGGTGTTCAGCCATCTGCTCTACGCAGACGCGGAGCACTACGTGCGCGAGTGCGCCCGCGTGCTGGCGCCGGGTGGGCATCTCCATATGACGCTGTTCCTGCTCGACCATCTCAAGGGACGCCTCGGCGATCGCTGGACGTTCTCGCACAAGATGGATCGCTGCTTCGTGGACAGTCTGCGGTATCCCGAGGCGGCGGTGGCGTATGAGCTAGAGACGATGCGCGCGCTGATGGCCGCGAATGGGCTCACGATTGCGGAGATCTACCACACCGATCGGTGGCAGCAGACGCTGATTGCGCGGAAGGGTGGCTGAGCGGCGGTGCCGGCTATCGGAACACGCGCACCAGATTGACGCTGATCTGAAACACGTCGGCGTCGCCCACGACCGCGTTGGGACCGGCGAGGCGCATCTCTAGCTCGAGGTTGTATCGTTCCGAGAGTCGGCCGCCGAAGCCGTAACCAAACATCACGTTGTGCACGGTGGCAGCCGGTGCACCCTTGAGCGTGACGCGGTCTACGGCATAGCCACCGGTCAGGAGCAGGTAGATGGCCTCGCTCTTCGGGCCGAGCTGGTGCGTCAGCCGCACCGCGCCCGAGGTGGCGGACCACCCTGACGGCCACACCGTTCCCCCCACATCCACGGCGAAGCCGGTGTACCGGCCGCGGGATTCCTCTCGCCGCCGCATCCCGGCGGTGACGAAGAAGCCGAGATTGGCGCGGTGAGTGCTGGGTGCGGTGAGGAGGAGTGCGGAGCGCAGGCCGACGTGCGACTGGGCGGCGAGGGGCGCGGCATCAATTCCGGCGAGCGCGAGACCAGCAAGAGTCGGAAGCAGATATCGTATGGTCGTCATTTCTCCGCCTCGCGTTTGGGACGTTCCGCTAGTCCGAACTAGAACTTGTTCAGCCCAATTCGCCCCCACCGCACGCCGGAGTCCGCTGCGTAGGAGAAGTACACCAGATGTATTCGGTACAGGATGGCAGAATCAGCAACAAACCCGAGGTACCTGCTGTCGAGACTGTTGCCGCGGTTGTCGCCGAGCGTGAAGATGTGCTCTGGAGGAACGACAAGCGGTCCCCAAGTGAGGTACGACGGACGATAGCGTGCCGCATCGACGGTTGAGACGAGTGCGCTGCGTTGCCACTCGAACTCAGGGGCCTCAACGTCCTCTGTCAACGCGGCGGGCTCCACGTACGGCTCTGGAACCGCGATGCCATTGCGGAGCAGCGCTCCGGCGCGCATCTCCAGCGTATCCCCTCCAACGCCAACTATGCGCTTGAACACGGTGTCACCGCGGGAGTCCGTGTAGACGCGGAGGTCTCCGATTGCGTAGCGCTGGGCACCGCGGCGTACGGCGACCAGATAGTCCCCGGGCAATACCGTGGGAGCCATCGCGGCCGACGGAATCCGAAACGTCTGTCCAGACGCTCGGATGACCGACCCGGCTGCTTCACCCACCGCCAGCGAAACGACAAGGAAGAGTGCGAGTGCCACGCCGAATCGCCAACCTCGGGCACGCGCCAAGGCGCGCGGGCGTGTGCGGGCCAGGCGCCACGCGTCGACGACGACCAAGATGCGCCAGATGAAGTAGGCGGCGGTTGCGGTGGCAGCTGCGGGCATCGGTGCCAAGAACCACGTCGCGACAGTGGCGGCGCCCACAAGCAGGTCGAGCGCGAAAGCCAGCCACGCACGTCGCGCCCAGCCGGCGTACAGCTGTCCGGCGCCCGCGAAGGCGCTTAGCAACGCGGCTAGGAGCGGTATTCGGCGTACGGGGACGATCAGTTGCGGCTCAATCACGCTCAGCAGTGTGTGTTCGGCGTGACGTGTGCTTCTGCTGTGAACGCTCCAATAAGAAGGGTTTGGCGGGGCCGCCGCAACCAGCCTAGGTGTAGTGGCTCAGGAGGTTGTTCACAGGGCGTAGCAGTGCCAAGCTG
>CAYPYY010000236.1:0-2336 GCA_964414995.1 uncultured Gemmatimonas sp. | reverse complement strand
GCCACAGCAGGCGCCAGTTCGGATACGGGATCAGCCAGAAGAACTTCCACGGCCGCCCGATGTGGATGATCGGGAACAGACCCGCCGTCATCACGGCGAACACCGTCATCGCCTCGGCGGCGCGATAGATCGTCGTGCGGAATCCGGCGCGGAACAGATAGAGAATCGCCGAGATCAGCGTGCCGGCGTGACCGATACCGACCCAGAACACGAACGTGATGATGTAGACGCCCCACATCACCGGCGGGTTGTAGCCCGCCACGCCGAGTCCCTGGTGGATCTGATAGCCCCACGAGAAGATGCCGAGCCCGAGGCAGGCCATCGCCGTCAGGAGGCCGAAGAACCACGCCTTGGTCGGCTTGAGGATCGCGAGGATCTCGTTGTCGACCTGCTCGTAGGTCTTGACCGCGGGGAGCTGGATGTCCGCCGAGGCGATGTTCGGCCGGCGCGGTTCGTCGACGGGCTGCGCAAGCGTTGCCATTGTGCCGCCCTCCTTACGCGTGGGCCGACGCCGCAGGCGCCGGATGGTTGACCTTCTGCAAGTAGACCACCGCCGTGTAGGTGTTGAGCTCCTCGAACACGTGGTAGGCGCGCCGGTCCTTCGCCCACTTGGCCACCGACCAGTTCTCGTCCGCGGCGTCGCCGAACACGATGGCCCGCGACGGACAGGCCTGTGCGCAGGCCGTCGTGAACTCGTCGGGCTCGAGCTCGCGGCCCTCGAGCGCCACGCGGTTCTCGGCTTCCTTGATGCGCTGCACGCAGAACGTGCACTTCTCCATGATGCCCTTCTGGCGGACCGTCACGTCCGGGTTCAGCTGCCAGTGCAGCGGCTCCGGGAACGCGTACTGCGAGCGGTTGGGGTCGCCGTAGCCGAACCAGTTGTAGTAGCGGACCTTGTACGGGCAGTTGTTCGAGCAGTAGCGCGTGCCGACGCAGCGGTTGTAGACCTGCACGTTCAGGCCGTTGGGCGCGTGGTACGTCGCGTACACCGGGCACACGGGCTCGCAGGGCGCGTTGCCGCAGTGCTGGCACATCATCGGGATGAAACGCGTCTCGAAGTCCGGGTGCGCCGGATCGAACTTCACATCCTTCGGTTCGCGATCGAGCTCGTAGTAGCGCTCGAGGCGAATCCAGGCCATCTCGCGCGACCGCGTGATGTTGGCGCCGAAGCCGGTGCGGTCCGGCAGCAGCACCGGCCCCTGCCACGACGCACCCACCGTCGGGATGTTGTTCTCCGCATAGCACGCCGTCACGCAGGCCGAGCAGCCCGTGCACTTGGCGAGGTCAATCGTCATTGCCCAGCGCCGCTTGGCGGCACCGGACCAGTGGTTCGGGTCGTACTGGCCGATGTCCTTCGAGCCCGGCACGCCGAACTCGCCCTGCGCGTCGTTCGCCGTGGGTGAGCGCAGGCCGGGCAGGAAGTCCGTGCTCGCCTGTCCGTCGAAGTGGTGGTGCTGCACCTCGTTGGTGCCGGCGAGCAGCGACGCGACCGTGGTCGCCTGCGCGATGTTGCGGCCGTGCTGGCGGCCCGAACCTTCGGTGGTGACGAGGCGCTGGTTGCCCGCCGCCTTGCTGAGCTTGGCGCGGGTGGCACCGTACACGGCGCCGCCGCTGCGGCTGTCCTCGGCCTGCGCCAGCAGCGCGTACGCGTTCTCGCCCGAGACCGCGTAGCGACCGGCCGCATCCGACTGGCCGCGGCCGAGCGCGATTGCAACCGTGTCCGGCCGCAGGCCGATGTAGATGAGCGCCGGCGCCGTCAGCGAGCCGGCGGCCGTCTCGACCGTGACCAGGTCGCCGTCCTCGATGCCGAGCGCCGCGGCGGTCTCGCCGTGCATCTCCACGACCGTCTGCCAACAGATCTTGGTGACGGGATCCGGCAGTTCCTGCAGCCACGGCTTGTTCGCGCCGCGCCCGTCGCCGACCGTCGGCGAGATGTACGTGAGGAGCTGGTAATCGCCGGTGGACTCCGCCATCGGAGCCGCGGCGACGCGCGACGTGCTCACCGAGCGCGTCGCGCTGGAGCCGCGCACGATGGCCTTCGGCAGCGCCTCGCGCAGTGCGGCATTGCCACCCACGCGCTCGGCGATCATCGCGCGATAGTCCGCCGCGCGGAAGCGCGAGGCCAGCGCGGGATCGCTCTTCGCCACCGACAGCAGTACATCCGCCGTCGAGCGCGAGTCGAACACCGGGTCCATCACCGGCTGCTGCAGCGAGAGGACACCCTTTACCGCCTCAGCGTCGCCCCAGCTCTCCAGCGCGTGGTGATCCGGCAGCACGAGGTCGCAGAGCGCCGTGGTCTCGTCGGGAATGCTCGAGAACGACACCTTGAACGGCAC
>CAYPYY010000235.1:0-2347 GCA_964414995.1 uncultured Gemmatimonas sp. | reverse complement strand
TGGGGTACGCGCAGGAGGTGACGGCGAAACTTCGCGCCGCCGGCATCCGTGCTGTCTGTGACGACCGCAGCGACACCCTGAACTATCGCATCCGGGATGGCGAGCTGATGAAGGTCCCCTATATGGCGGTGTGCGGAAAGCGCGAGGCCGAGAACGGTCAGGTGGCCGTGCGCGTGCGCGGGGCGGGGAAGAAGCAGGAGATTGTCGCCGTCGACGACTTCCTGGCCCGCGTCAGCGGCGAGATTCGCTCGCGCGCGCTGGTGCCGATGTCGGCGGCCGCAGAGGAGACCGCGTGAAGTCCATTGGCGCTGCGGCCACCGTGGCGGGACTCGTCGCGACGCTCGCGGCGGCCCCGCTCAGCGCGCAGCAGGCCCGGCCGCCGCTCTCGGCAGGCCGTGTCACCGCGGAAGTGGTGGTGGGGACGTACACGGGCATCGGCGGCTTCATTGTTGGGCGGTACGTGGGCCAGCGCGTGGGCGACGCGGTCGGCGTGACCTCGGAAGACACGCGACGGCGGCTGGGGTTCACGTCGGGCATCGTGGCAGCCGGCCTGACGACGGCCGGCACGGTGTACGGCATCGGGAGCATCGGGGACCAGACGGGCGACTTTGCCACAACGTATCTCGGAACCGGGATCGGCTTCGTGATGGCGTGGGGGCTGCAGCGGTCCTTGCTCGGGCCTCAGGAGCGGCCGCGCAGCGGAATGAGCACGGCGATGCGGTGGACGGTCGCAAACGTGCTGGCGAGCCTGCCGGCTGCCGGAGCGACGATCGGGTTTAACTCGACGCGGCGAACCAAGTAGCACGGGGGCCGACCGTAGGCCGTGGGCGTGCCGCGCAGTCAGACGTTTAGATGTGGGTGGCTGTGGCGTCGGATTCGCGCGCTCCGGCGCGCTCTTCAGTACTACAGTTGCAGATCTGGCGCCGCCGTAGTCTGTGTGGTAACGGCGACTGGAGCGGACTGATGCGCGAGCAGCGACTGGCGGCGGCATCGGCGCGGGAGTTGGAGTCGGTGGCGTCGCGGATTGGCGCGTTTGTCCCCCGGCCGGAATCGCGGGAGCGACTCGGGCGGTTCCTGCGCGTCACGGTGGTGGGCGATGCGCGCCGCAACCGATGGCAACTCGCCGAAGCCGCGGCGGCGTCGACTCTGCACGGGATGCAGCGCCTCATCGCCAGTGCGGCGTGGGACGTCGACGTGGTGCGCGAGGATCTGCGCGCGTATTTCGCGAGCGCGCTGGGCACTAACGAGAGCGTGCTGATCGTCGACGAAACCGGGTTCTTGAAGAAGGGCACGAAGTCGGTCGGGGTCCAGCGGCAGGACAGTGCGACGGCGGGCCGCATCGAGAACTGCCAGATCGGGGTCTTCCTCGCGTACGCGACCGCGCGCGGCCACGCCTTCGTCGATCGCGAGTTGTATCTCCCGGAGTCGTGGCTCGCCGATCGGCCACGGTGCCGCGAAGCCGGGATTCCCGAGACGGTCGCATTTCGGACGAAGCCGCAGCTCGCGCAGGCGATGCTGGCGCGCACGCTCTCCGGCGGGCTCACGCCCGCGTGGGTCGTGGGCGACGAGGTCTACGGGAATGATCGCCCGCTCCGGCGGCGGCTCGGGACCAAGCGGCAAGCGTTTGTCCTCGCCATCCGCCCGATCGAGCACCTCTGGGTGTGGCGGCAGGGCAGGCCCCGACAACTGCGCGCCACGACCGTGGCGGACACGCTGCCGGACGCGGCGTGGGTTCCACGGAGCGCGGGTGCGGGCGGCAAAGGCCCGCGCGTCTACGACTGGGCCGTGGTTCCGCTCGCACGCGGCGGCGCTGCCGGCCATCACGCGCTGGTCGTGCGTCGCCATCTCACCTCAGGGGAACGCGCGTACTATGCCGTGTTCACGCCGCGCCGCGTCGCCCTCGACACGCTCGTCCAGGTGGCCGACCGCCGCTGGGCCATTGAATTGGGCGTCGAAACCAGCAAGCAGGAGGTGGGCCTTGATCAGTACGAATTGCGCACGTGCGTGGTGTGGTCTCGCTTCAAGACGCTGACGCTCTATGCGCACGCCTTTCTCGCCGCGATGCGGGCGCGGCAATCGTCGCGAAAAAAGGGGCGCCGCCGGGCACCACGCGCACGGAGCTGAGCGTCCCCGAGATTCGACATCCGCTCGCCCGACAAAGCTTCCACCACATCCCGCCCGATCCGCCTGACGTGATCACGCACTCGCGCGGGCGGCGCCACCACCAGGCCGCCGCCCGCAGGGCCCGCTATAGCGCCCGTCAATACCGTGGAGTTCCCAGGCTTTGGTGGCGACTGCTAACGTCTACCGCCTCAGCGAGCAGAGGAACAAGTGCCGGCGACTTTGA
>CAYPYY010000234.1:0-2351 GCA_964414995.1 uncultured Gemmatimonas sp. | reverse complement strand
GCTGCCGACAAGCGCGGGTGCGGTAGCGGTTGTGGGGCCGCTGCTCCACTTTATGTGAAGGTCTGCAGCGGCCCCACAACCGCATTTTATGGGAGCGCTTGCAGCAGAAGCCCACGTTATACCGACCTGAGAGGATCTCGTGTATAGCCCGAGTGATGACGCTCCGTCGCGCCGAACGTTCCTCGATCAACTCGGCGTGCTGACCTTCGCGCTTGCCCTGCCCGCCGTGCCCGCACTTGCGAGTGAGCCGGGGACGCGATTGGAACCAGGCTCGACTGGCGCATACGATCTCAGCTGGATCGACCAGTTGAGCGATGCCACCGATCGTGGACTCATCGACACGACGCAAGCCTCACGCGTGTCGCTCATGATTGCGACGCGCTATCTCGACAACTGCGATGCGGCGTATGGTGTTGGCAAGCATCGCGCACGCGTCGTGGTCAATCTGCGCACGCGCGCTGCACCACTGGGTGTGCGCGACGAGCTTTGGCGTCGCTACGAACTCGGTGTGGAATCCAGTGTTGTCGACCCGCTCACCAATGCACCCGCCCTCCGCAATCCGTTCCTCGACCGTCCGCCCGGCATGATCCCGGAAGAGGGCGCGCTTGGTGACTTGGTCGCGCGCGGTGCCATCTTGCTCGTGTGCGACTTCGCACTCGGGCACGTAGCCCGCAGCATCGTGAACAAGCGTGGTGGCGTGTATGAAGAAGTGCACCGAGAGCTCACGACGGGGCTGATTCCGGGAGCGTTCGCGGTCCCGTCTGGCATCTTCGGCGCCATCCGCGCGCAGAACGCCGGATGCGGTTTTGTCGGCGGACTCTGAGTCGCCGCGCGCGGTATAACGACGCTTGCTGCCGACGAGCGCAGGTATGGTAGCGGTTGTGGGGCCTCGGCTCCATCTTCTCTAAGGTTCGCCGAGGCCCCACAACCGCATCTTATGGGAGCGCTCGCAGCAGAAGCACACGTTATACCGACAACCGTGGCATCCTCGATAGACATGCTTCACACGGCGATGCGACTAGCGCGGCTTATGGAGAAGGTGGGCTTTGCTCTATGGCAGCTTGCCGAGACGGAGGATGCCGCGGTGCTCTATTTCGCCATCCGCTTACGACCCATTCAGGGCGTCGGCGAGGCTGCAGCCGCACCGACACTCGAAGCCGCTCAGCGGAAGTCGTTCGGCGAGCTTGTTGCCGCGCTCCGAAAGGGCGAGGCAGTCGATGCGAGTCTGGCCGACGATCTGAGCCGCCTCGTATCTGAGCGCAACTGGCTCGTCCATCGAGCGAAACGCGAGAATCGAGGCGCAATCAATGATCCGCAAGCGTATGCACGCCTCGTTGATAGACTTGATGTTCTCGCTACCGATGCACTCGCACTTCAGAAGCGCCTCGCTCAGGAGACCGAGTCGCATGTTCGATCAACTGGAGTTTCTGCCCAGTTCATCGAGCAGGAGGCCGCGAAGCTCCGTCGCGAGTGGAGCTACGAGTAATGATTCAGCGCGCAGCGGTATAACGACGCTTGCTGCCGACGAGCGCAGCTAGTGTAGCGGTTGTGGGGCCCCAGCCTCATCTTAGGACAAGGTCTACTGGGGCCCCACAACCGCATCTTATGGGAGCGCTCGCAGCAGAAGCACACGTTAGGTCGACCTGAGCAAGATCCGAGACGCCGATGATCCGCCTGCACCTCTGTCTCCTCATCCTTGTCGCCCTCGGCTGCGGCCAGCAGTGTGACATGGCGCTTGAGTCGCAGGCAGCTGTGGCGCTCGATTCGCTGCATTTGCGCATGAGCGCCCTGCATCGGGAGCGCGATCCCGTCGCCTACGCAGAGTTGCACAGCGACTCGGTCGTATTCGAGTGGCCGACGCTCGCACCCGTTCGTGGCCGCTCCGAGTTGGCGGCGCTCATGCTGGACAACTGGCGCACACGCGACAGTCTTCGTCTCGACCTGACGCTGGTGGCACGGCGCGTCGCCGGCGTCACAGCGACCGAGGTCCTCGGCTACCGCGAATCGTGGACCGCTCCCGCCGGCCAGCGTGTCGAGGAGCACGGCCGCTTCATGCTGTGGCTGTCCCGGGCCTCAGATGGTCGTTGGTACGTCGACCGCTTCTTCGGCTTCTCAGATTCGACTACGAGTCTGCCGCCCACCGACTGACCCGGTGGCCGCGCGCGCAACCTAACGCCGCTTGCTGCCGATGAACGCGCTGCGGAAGCAGTTGTGGGGCGGCCACTCTATAGGGCATGGGACGGCCTAGCGGCCGCCCCACAACTGCCTCTTATTGAAGCGTTCACAGCAGAAGCCCACGTTAGCCTGACACCGACGAGGTCACGTGAAGCGCGTAGAGCAAGTGAAGTCCG
>CAYPYY010000233.1:0-2352 GCA_964414995.1 uncultured Gemmatimonas sp. | reverse complement strand
TCAGGCCCTCGAGGATGTGCTCGCGCTCCTTCGCCTTGTCGAGGTCGAACTGCGTGCGCCGCACGATCACTTCGTGGCGGTGCGCGATGTAGTGCTGCAGCACCTCGCGCATCCCCATCACCTTCGGCACCAGCCGCTTCGTCGCCGGGTCCGGCACCAGCGCGAGCATAATCACGCCGAACGTGCTCTGCATCGACGTGTGCTTGTATAGCTGGTTCAGCACCACCTTCGGGATCGCGTCGCGCTTGAGCTCGATCACGATGCGCGTGTTCGCATCCGACTCGTCGCGCAGGTCGCTCACGCCCTCGATCTTCTTCTCGCGCACCAGCTCGGCGATGCTCGACACGAGGTTCGAGCGGTTCACCTGGTACGGCAGCTCCGTGACGACGATCTGCGTCTTGTTCGACGACTCCTTCTCCTCGATCACGGCGCGCGCGCGCATCACGACCTTGCCGCGGCCCGTCTCGATGTAGTCCTTGATCCCCGCGCGGCCGTAGATGAAGCCCGCCGTCGGGAAGTCCGGGCCCTTCACCAGCCCGCGGATCTCCTCGACCGTCAGGTCGGGGTTGTCGATCATCGCCGTCACCGCCGCGGCCACCTCACGCAGGTTGTGCGGCGGGATGTTCGTCGCCATTCCGACCGCGATGCCCGCCGAGCCGTTCACCAAGAGGTTCGGCACCGCCGAGGGCAGCACCGTCGGCTCCTCCAGCCGGTCATCGAAGTTCGGCGCAAAGTCCACCGTGTTCTTGTCGATGTCCGTCAGCATCTCGACCGCGATGCGCGTCAGCCGCGACTCCGTGTAGCGGTACGCCGCCGCCGGGTCGCCGTCCACGGAACCGAAGTTCCCCTGCCCATCCACCAGCGGATAGCGCAGCGAGAAGTCCTGCACCATTCGCACCAGCGCGTCGTACACCGACTGGTCGCCGTGCGGGTGGTACTTGCCGAGCACGTCGCCGACCACCGTCGCCGACTTCTTGTAGGGGCGTCCCGGCACCAACCCGAGTTCGTTCATCGCGTACAGCACGCGCCGGTGCACCGGCTTGAGGCCGTCGCGCACGTCCGGCAGCGCGCGGCTCACGATGACGCTCATCGAGTAGTTGATGAACGATTCCTTCACCTCGTCCTGGATCAGGCGCGGGAGGATGCGTTCCCGGTTGTTCGGTGCCGTCATAAACGGGGATTTTGGGGTCGGGGAAAGACGCGACGCACGACCCCGAAAATTACCCGTTTACGCGCACACAAACAACCGCAATTTCCCTCTGAAAACGTGGCGCGGACGCGCGCCTACGGATTCTCCACCGACGGCGCCTCGTCGATCTCCGCCTGACGCCGCGCCGCGTCCCGCTCGCTGCGCCAGGTCTCGTACGCGCGCCGCGTGATCTCGCCCGCCAGCTCGCGGTTCCCCAGCCCGAACGACAGCGCCAACGCCAGTGCGATCGCACCGAAGATGATCGCAAACGCGGTCGTCACGATGCCGGTCGCCACACCCAGCTCCTGCAGCGACATAAATACCGCGAGCAGCACGACGCCGCCCTTGCCCAGCCGCGCCAGCACCGGCGCACCGCTCAGGGCACCCGCCGACGCCGAGATCAGCGCCGCCACGAGGTCGCCCAGCACGATGCCGAGGATCACGATCACCACCGCCGCAATCACGCTCGGCACGTAGCTCACGAGCTCGCTGAACGCCTGCCCGAGGTAGTCGATGCCCAGCGTATCGGCCGCCAGCAGCATCGCCGTGAACAGGATGAACCAGAACACGACGTTGGCGATCACCCGCGACGGCGTCAGCGCCTTGCCGTAGGGATCGAGCGGCGGCACCACGCCCCCGCGCGCCAGCGTCTCGTTCAGGTGCACGCGCCTGAGCATCCGCTGAACGGTGCGCTGCGCGAGGCGCGCCACGAGATAGCCCAGCGTGAGCACCACCGCCGCGCCGAACAGCGCCGGTACGTACTCCCAGAGCCGCTCGAGGCTGTCCTGTAACCGGTCGAGGAATTTCATCGCGTCATCCGTCGAGAGTCGTCGCTCAGAAGGTAATGCGCACGATCGGGTGCGCGCCCTGCACGCCGGCCGCGGCGGCCAGCGCCGCCGTCGGAGTCAACTGCACGCGTGGCGGACGCCGCGCACCGACCTGCATCCGACGTCCTTCGTCCTGCGCAGGCTGCTGCGAGCGCTCCGTGAGCCACGCTCCGCCAATTGCCCCTAGCGTCCCGAAGGCCAGCGTCACCGACGACGAGCGCTCCGCCGTGCCCGACACCAGCACCGCCGTGCCGATGCCCATCAGCGAGCCCGCCGCCGCGCCGAGCCCCACGAACGCACCCTCGCCGCGCGTGTGGTCGAACGTGCGCACCAGCA
>CAYPYY010000232.1:0-2385 GCA_964414995.1 uncultured Gemmatimonas sp. | reverse complement strand
TGCTGAAGGTCGTCGCGACCATCGAGATGCCGATGAGCCACCACGGCGCCGCGCGCCCGCTCGTGAAGAACTCTGCGGTGCTCTCGCCCGCGCGCCGCGCGAGGAACACGGCCGGCACGAACGCAATCGCGAGGCTGCCGACGACGATCGCCCAGTCGAGAAACGTCAGTCTCATACGCGCGCACCCTCCCACGAACCGCGGGTGAAGTCAGGGAATCGCATCGGCTTGCTGCGCTTGGCCACCGACATCTGCGAGAGGGGCAACGGCGCGCTCCACGCCGCCGCGTCATAGACGTCAAAGTCCGGCGCGAGTCCCTCGCGCAGGCACTGCACCAGGCGCCACATCATCACGAAGTCCATCCCGCCGTGCCCACCCTTGCGACGCGCGAGCTCGCCGATGTTGGTCCAGAGCGGGTGCTCGTGCGTCGCCTTGTACGCATCCAGCGAGGCCCACCGATGTGACTGCCCCCGCCCCTCTACATAGATGCGCGCCGGGTAGTCCTCGAACGTGCCCTTGGTCCCGCTCACGTGATTGAGCCGCGAGTACGGGCGTGGGCTCGACACATCGTGCTGCAATAGGATCGTCCGCCCCTTCACCGTCCGGATCAGCGACGTGTTCAGGTCGCCCGTCACGTAACGCTCGCGCCAGCGCGGATCGGTCCGGTCCGTCACCGTCGCCTCGCGATACAGCGTCAGCCCCGCCTCGTTGGTGCTCATCGAGACCAGATAGTCGAAACGATCGCCGTTGTGGATGTCCATATACCACGCCACCGGCCCCAGGCCGTGCGTCGGGTAGAGGTTGCCGTTGATCGTCGTGTGGTAGTCCCGACGCCAGAGCCCCTCGTCGCGCGTCTCGAAGAGGATCTGCCGCAGGTCGTGGATGTACGCGGCGGCCCCGTGCTGGATCTCGCCGAGCACGCCGTCGTGGACGAGCCGGTTCACCAGCATCTCGTTGTAGCCGTAGTTGCAGTTCTCGAGCTGCAGGCAGTGTCGCCGCGACCGCTCGCTCGCATCCACCAGTGCCCAGAGGTCGCGCAGCGTGATGCCCGTCGGGCATTCCGTGCCGCAATGCTTCCCGGCGCGCAGCGCCGCGAGCATCACTGGCGTGTGCCAGTCCCAGGGCGTGGCGGTGTACACGAAGTCCACGTCGTCGCGCTGCACCAACTGTTCGAAGTCGCGCTCCCCGTTCGTGTACACGGCCGGCGCGGGCTGCCCAGCGTCGGTGCACATCTTCACGGCGCGCGCGGCCTTCTCCGGCGCGATGTCGGCGACCGCAGTGATCCGCACGTTGTCGATCGCGAGGAGCTCCGAGAGAATCGAGCGGCCGCGCAGTCCGGTGCCCACGATCGCAAACCGCACGGTCTCGCGTCGCTCGAATGGGACGCCCCGCATCGTGCGTGCGTTCGCTGCGCGCGGCGGTTCCGCCTCCGGCCGATCGGCCGCATCAATGGACTCGGCGAGCACGGCGTCGGGGCCGAGCGCCCCCAGCGCCGACAGGCCGGCGCCAGCGAGAAGGGCCTGCTTGAGCAGCGAACGGCGGTCGAGGGCGTCGGACAACGGGGCTCCGGGGGAAGCGCGTGGAGGTGGCGGACCCCACAATCTGTCGCGAGCGAATCGGCATTGCGAGTCGTCGTCGCGACAGACGATCGCTCTCGCGCCCTAGCGGAATTCCTCCATCAGCGAGTCCAAGGCGCTCTTGCCGGGGCAGAGCCGCTCGTAGGGCAGATCGATGAGCGGCGTGGCCGGCAGGCGGAGCCCATCGCAGAGCTCCGGATGCCCGCCCTCCTCCACGAAGAGCAGGCCCGTCGCGAGCTCGCCGCGCGCCTGGCAGTCGCGCACGTGGCTGTACGCGGACGCGCGATTGGTGGGATCGTAGTCGGACGACGTGGCGCGCAGTCGGACACTGGCGCCGTCGTGCAACTGCACCACACGCACGGCTTCGTCCGTCTCTGGCACGGTGATCTCGCGGCGCAGCGGTACGAAGTCGGCACTCACGGCCTCCACCTCGTGCTGCCGCGTGTACGCGTAGCTCTTGGTGCTGCCCTCGTGGTCGTTGAACGTCACGCAGGGTGAGATCACATCCACCAAGGCGAAGCCGCGGTGCATTATGCCCGCCTTGAGAATCGGCACCAGCTGCTGCTTGTCGCCGGAGAACGACCGCGCTACGAAGGTCGCGCCGAGCGTGAGCGCGAGAAGCACAGGGTCGATCGGCGACTGCGCGTTGGCCTCGCCCTTCTTGCTCTTGCTGCCGATGTCCGCCGACGCCGAGAACTGGCCCTTCGTGAGGCCGTACACGCCGTTGTTCTCGAGCACGTACAGCATATTCACGTTGCGACGAATCGCGTGGCTGAGTTGCCCGAGCCCAATCGAGAGCGAGTCGCCGTC
>CAYPYY010000231.1:0-2392 GCA_964414995.1 uncultured Gemmatimonas sp. | reverse complement strand
GCGTAAGAATCCGGGGGGCCACGAACGCCGCGCCTGTGTCTGTTTTCAAGCAGTGGCACGGCTGCAGTCGCGCAGTCCGCGGCCTTCTCAGTCCAGGCATGTGAGGCTTGCCCCGCATGATGTGGATGCGAACGACGGTGGCACAGGTATTGCCCCCATCTCTGCGGTGGCACTCCCGAGTGATGCGTCTTCCGCCACGCCTCGCATCCGCGTCCGATTCGGCGCGCCCGATGAGGTGTCTCAGACGTCGCTCATCGTGCCGAGTGATGGAGTGCCAATCGACCGAGTCGAGCGTGCCCTCATCGCTTTTGCGCTGAGAGTTAGTCACGGCAACAGGTCCCAGGCCGCGCGCTTCGTGGGGCTTTCCCGTAGCGCCCTCCTGTACCGCATGCACAAGCACGGTCTTGATGCCGAGCAGCAAGACTGCCGGCCCGCTCGCGCGGTGGACCGGTGATCGCCCGCGGCGCGGCGCCCCCGCTCGCCATTTCGTCGCAAGGCGCCCAGGGTCAGGTGTAACGTGGTGGCGGCGACCCATGGCACGGTGCACGACGCAATGCCACCATCACCACAGGACTCCACGATGCCAAGACCCACCGCCGTGCCGCGGGCGATCGTGACCGGCCGGCCGCGCCGAGAACTGGGCGGGCCTGCGGGTTGGCTCCCTCAGATTGCGGCTCTGTTGGTAGCCATTGCCGCCATCGCGACCCTCCACTACCGCACGGATCCGTCGCACGTCGTGCTCCACGAGATCTACAACTATCTCTGCTTCCTTCCAATTGTGGTCGCGGCGTCGTGGTTCGGTGTGGCTGGTGGCGTCGCGGCAGCCGCCGTCACGTCGGCCGTGTTCATCCCGCATATCCGGGCCGCCTGGGCGGGGAACGTTCCGTATTCGGCGAGCCTCTACGCGCAGGTGATCGTCTTCCACGTGATCGGTCTGACCGTTGGCGTGCTCGCGGCCTCGCAACGGCAGCTGGTCGCCCGCTATCGTGAGAGCGCTGAGCGGTTGGCTCAGACCAACCGCGAGATGCTAGAGTCCCAGGAGCGGCTCCGGCGCGCGGACCGGCTGACCGCGCTTGGCGAGATCGCGGCGGGTCTAGCGCACGAGCTCCGGAGCCCGCTCGCGGCGGTGAAAGGCGCGTGCGAGATCATCTCGTCGCGCGTCCAGCCGCAGACGCCCGAGGCCGAGTTCTCGCAGATCGCCACGAAGGAGCTCCATCGCTTGGAAGGTCTCGTCGATGAATTCCTGACGTATGCGCGGCCCCACGCTCCGGCGCTGCGCCCCGCGACGCTCGCGGAGATCTGCCACCATACGGCCGCCCTGCTGCAGCCGGAGAGCGACCGGCGGGCCGTGGCGCTGGAGATCGATCCCAGCGTCTCGGCGACCTCCGTGACGATCGATCCCGAGCAGATCGCACAGGTGCTCCTCAACCTCATGCTGAACGCGCTCCAGGCGAGTGCCGCGGGGAGCGCGGTGCAGGTCGTGCAGGAGACGGAACCAGACGTCGTCCGTATTCGCGTGCGGGATCGCGGTACGGGCATCGCACCTGAGCACCTGTCCCGCATCTTCGAGCCGTTCTTCACCACCAAAGAGCACGGCACGGGCCTGGGGCTGGCCATCGCGCAGCAAATCGTCACGGCCCATGGGGGACGCCTCTGGGCGTCGTCCGATCCCACGACCGGCACGGAGTTCGTCACCGAGCTCCCGCGTGGATACCCTCCGTCGGCGACGAGCCGCGGGAGTACGGCGTCGTGACCGCCCCGGCGACGGTCCTCGTGATCGACGACGACGACAGCCTTCGGCGCGTGGTCGAGTATCAGTTGGGCGAGGACGGGTACCGTGTCGTCACCGCCGCCTCGGGTGCGGAGGGCCTCACCGCCGTGCGCGACGCTGGCCCCGTCAGCCTCGTGGTGTCGGACGTCCGCATGCCCGAAATGGATGGATTGGAGCTCCTGGTCCGTCTCAAGACGATGCACCCGGATCTGCCGGTGGTGATGCTCACCGCGCACGGGACGATCGACTCCGCCGTCGAGGCGATGAAACTCGGCGCGACAGACTACCTCACCAAACCGTTTTCACGCGCGCAGTTGACCACCGCCGTGAAGCGCGCGCTCGAGATGGCCGCCCTTCAATCGGAGAACCGCTATCTCCGGGAAGTCGTCGCGGAGCGCCTCTCGTTTGCCAACATGATTGCCGGCGCCCGCACCATGCGGGCCGTCTGTGAGACCGCCTCACGCGTGGCACACAGCGACACGACCGTGCTGCTCGAAGGCGAGAGTGGCACGGGCAAGGAGTTGCTCGCGAAAGCGATTCATTTTCACAGCACCCGGTCACGCGGCCCGTTCGTGACGATCAACTGTGGGGCGATTCCTGAACAGCTGTTGGAGTCCGAGC
>CAYPYY010000230.1:0-2449 GCA_964414995.1 uncultured Gemmatimonas sp. | reverse complement strand
TCGTCGCTGAAGGCCGCGCCCGGCGTGATCGTCTCGATCACTTCACGGCGCACGATGCCCTTGGCAAGCCGCGGATCCTCCACCTGCTCGCAGATCGCCACGCGAAACCCCTGCGACACGAACCGCCGCAGATACTCCGACGCCGCCTTCACCGGAATGCCGGCCAGCGGCACTTCCGCGGCACCGCCGTTGTTGCGCGAAGTCAGCGTCAGCCCCAGCACCCGCGCCGCAACCTCGGCATCGTCATAGAACATCTCGTAGAAGTCGCCCATCCGAAAGAACAGGATCGCGTCCGGATGTCGCGCCTTGATCTCGCGGTACTGCGCCATCAACGGCGTCTCGCCGACTCCCTTCGTCAACGCGGCACCTGCACGAGGAACGCGTCCGCGCGCTCCTTCTGGCGGTACTCGGCCATTGCCGCGCTCGCAGCGTCGCGAGTCGCGTATCGCCCGAAGCGCACGCGGAACGGTGCGGCCTCGCCGTCGATGCGCGCATCGTATCCCTTGGCGCGCACAGCCGCGAGAAAGCGGTCGGCTTCATCGCGCGTAGGCCACGCCGCGATCTGCACGGACCACATTGGACCGGTGGCAGGCGGTGAGGGCACCGGTACCGGCGCCGGCGCTGCGGGCTGCTGAGCCGGCGCTGGCGCCTGTGGAGTCTGTGGCGTCTGTGGCGTCTGTTGCGCGGGCTGTCCGGGCGGCGGCTGCGCCGGTGGAGTCGCCGCAATCGCTGAATCCGACGGTGGTGGGCAGGTGCGCAGCAGGTAGTCGTACTGATTCTCCAGCTCGAGCGACCCCGCGCTGACCCGCGCGCGTCCGTCGCGGAGCACCTCGCACCCGCGCACCCGCGTACCACGATCCAGCAGGATGCGTCCCTGCCAGAGCGCGCCTTCTGCGCGCAGCGGCGAGTCCGGCGATTCGGTTGCCAGTCGCTCGAGATACCGCAGCGCCGCGTCGCGGTCGCCGCGCGTCAGTTCACCCTGCGCCAGCCGCAGCATCGCGAATGCCGCCCGCGGCGAGCCCTCGTGTTGGAGCATCACGCGCAGGTAGTCGCGCTCGGCCTGGTCCCACGACTCCGCAATCGTCGCGCGCCAGAACAGCACCTCGGCCTCTTCCGCCGAGCGAGGCGGCGTCTCGTTGAGTAGCGAGTCCAGCAGCGCGCGCCCTTCCGTGCCGTTGCCGTCGTTGACCAGTCGCTGGGCGCGTAGGAACACCATCCGCCGAGCGGCGGTTGCCGCAACCGCGCGCGCCGAATCACTCGGAGCCGCCTGCGCCTCCAGGCGCTGGGGGGCGAGCACCGCCGCAGACAGCGCCGCCACTGCGCCCGCATACGCGAGAATGATGACGCGATTGAGCGCGTGCATCACGCGGCCCGCTGCCGGCCGCTGGCCGGCGTCATCGCCAAGAGTAACGACGTCACGATCTGCGCCTCACTGGAGATCTTCGTGTCCTTCAGCGCCGCGTCCGCCGCGTGCAGGTGCGGCAGCGCGCGCAACACATCCGCCACGCTCCACTTTGGCACGGCGCGCGCCCACGCCTTTGTCGCATCGCCCCACGCGCGACCGGTGTACACGCTTCCCGCTTCCTTGAGCAACGTGAAGTACTCGCGTTCCAGTTGCCCGGCCGCCATTCCGCGCGCCCGCGCCGCCACACCCCAGCCAATCGCCAGCGTCTGCGCGGTGAGCGCCAGCACCGTCGTCACGCCCGACTGCTTGGGCTGCGCGAGCACGTCCTCGACGATTGCCACGGCACCCATCGTGTCCCGCTGTGCCACGCGGTCGAGCAGGTCCGCGAGCGTGACGCCGGGCCGCACGCCCGTAATCGCCTCGACCGCGGCCTCGTCGATCCGAGCGCCATCACAGTACGCCGCCAGCTTGCGGAGCTCGCCAGAGAGGAGCGCCAAGTCGCTGCCGCCGTATCCCGCAAGACGCTGTGCCGCGCCCTCGGTGATGTCGATTGCGCACTGCGTCTTTGCTTCGTGCGCGATCCACTTCACGAGCGTGTCGCCTTCGAGCGCCGCGAACTCAAGCACGGTGGCGTTCGCGCCCATCCAGGCCTCGTACTTCCCGCTGCTCGGCACCACCAGCACGAGCGTCGTGTCCGCCGCCGGTCGCTTGAGGTACTTCTCGAGGCGTTCCCGGTGGGCCTTCTTGAGCGCGCCCGGGTCGCGCAGCACCACCACGCGTCGCGCGGCAAGCATCGGCAGGGCCTCGAGCGCACTCGAGATCTGTGCGACCTCGACTTCGCCACCGCGCAACGCCTCGTAGTTGAAGTCGCGCGTGGACGGGTCCGTCGCGCGCGCCACCAGCGCGCGCACCTTCTCGTCCTTCAGGTAGTCGTCCGCGCCGTGGAAGACATAGACCGGGTCGAACGCCCCCGACTCAAGCGCGGACTTGAACGCCTTCATCGTCCCGGGAGCCATCTCGGGAATATACTCGCCCGCGCGAGCG
>CAYPYY010000229.1:0-2457 GCA_964414995.1 uncultured Gemmatimonas sp. | reverse complement strand
ACGGATCGCCGCGGTTGCCGCTGGCCACCAGCGGGCGGATGCCGGCCCAGGCGCTTACGACATCGCCCTCGGTGAGCTTGGCGTCGGGGAAGAAGCGGTTGCACGCGCTCAGCAGGTAGCTCACGTCGGCGCGGGAGGCGCGCACCACGGACGGATGTTCGTCCGTGGGCGTGTCGGTGGTGCCGATAATCGTGTGCCCGCCGCTCCCGGGCAGCGTGAACAGCACGCGCCCGTCGTCGGGCGAGAGCATCGTCACCGCGCCAACGTTCGCGACGCGCGAGGCCTTCACGGCGATATGCACACCCTTGGTGCCACGCACGGCCGGCCCGGCGTCGCGCTGCTCGAGTCGCACGATCTCGTCGGTCCAGGGGCCGGTGCAGTTCACGACGAGCCGCGCCTTCACCCGCACGACGCGCCCGCTGATGAGGTCACTGATCTCGGCGCCATTCACGGGGCCGGTGGCGGAGGCGAAGGTGAGCGCCTTCACCGGTGCGTGATTGACGACGACGGCACCGTGCGCATCGGCGTCAATGACGTTGGCGAGCGTGAGGCGGGAATCGTCGGTCGCCGCGTCCCAGTACGTGGCGCCGCCGAGTAGGTCGTGCGCGGCGAGGGCCGGCTCGGCTTCGAGCACGCCCGTGGATGACAGGCGCCGGTGGCGTCCGACGTTTCGGAACATCGCCAGCGCGTCGTACATCGTGAGGGCGGCCGCGAGCTGCCAGCGCTTGACGCGCGCGCCGCGATATACCGGCCACGTGAAGCGCAGCGGGCGCACGAGGTGCGGCGAGTGTTGCAGCAGGAGCCGGCGCTCGCGGCTCGATTCCCACACGAGGTGCAGGTAGCCGTGCTCCAGGTAGCGCACGCCGCCGTGGATGAGGCGCGACGAGCGGCTGGACGTGCCCGACGCGAAGTCCTCGGCCTCGACCAGCGCCACCGAGAGCCCGCGGCGGGCGGCGTCGCGGGCCACGCCGGCCCCCGTTATGCCGCCCCCCACGACCAGCAGGTCGAATCGCCGCTCGGCCAGCGATAAGAGGCGCTCGGCGCGGCGGTGGGGGCGGGAGGTGGACATCGTCTCCACGATACCCGCTTGGGGGCGGCGGGGATAGCCGCCCAAGACCCCTCCACGGGGGAGCGGACCCCCGTAGCTTTCACGGATGCCTATCTATGAGCCGGGACGGCGCGTGGCGATCATCGCCGGCGTCCGCACTCCCTTCGCCAAGGCCGGCACCACCCTTCGGGCGTTGAGCGCGATCGAGCTTGGCAAGATCGCCGTCAGCGAGCTGGTGCATCGGACCGATCTGGACCCCGCGTCACTCGACCTGCTCGTCTACGGGACGGTCATCCCCAACGTCGTGGCGCCGAACATCGCGCGCGAGATCGCGTTGATGCCGCTGCTGCCGAAGGGCGTGGACGCGTTTAGTGTGTCGCGCGCCTGCGCCTCGGCCAACCAGGCCATCACCGACGCCGCCGACCAGATTGCGCTCGGCCACGCCGAGGTGGCGATCGCCGGTGGCGCGGAGTCGCTCTCGAACGTGCCGATCCTGCATTCGCGCGGATTCTCCGACGCGCTCGTCGCGGCGTCCAAGGCCAAGTCGCTGGGGCAGCGCGTGCAGGCGTTCTCGAAGATCCGCGGCAAGGACTTCATTCCGATCACGCCGGCCATCGCCGAGCCCACGACGGGCGAGACGATGGGGCAGTCGGCCGACAAGATGGCGAAGATCAACGGCATCACGCGCGAGGCGCAGGACCGGCTGGCGCTGGCCTCGCACCTGAATGCGGCGCAGGGCACGAAGGACGGGCGCCTGACGGCGGAGATCGCGCCGGTAATCGCCGGTCCCAAGTACGAGGCGGTGACGGAGGACAACATCATTCGCGCGGATACCAGCTACGAGGCGCTCGCGGCGCTCAAACCGGTGTTCGACAAGCGCTATGGGTCGGTGACGGCGGGCAATGCGTCGCCGCTCACGGACGGCGCCGCCGCGGTGCTGTTGATGCGCGAGGACGTAGCGCGGGCGCGCGGCTTCACACCCAAGGCCTACATCCGCTCGTACGCGTATGCGGCGGTGGACCCGGGCGAGCAGTTGCTGCAGGCGCCGGTGCTTGCCGCGCCCAAGGCGCTCAAGCGCGCGGGGCTCTCGCTCAAGGATATGGATCTCGTGGAGATGCACGAGGCGTTCGCCGCGCAGGTGCTGTCGAACCTGAAGGGATTCGAGTCGCGCGAGTGGGCCGCACGCGCGGGCTTCAGTGAGCCCGTGGGTGCAGTGGACCGCAGCAAGCTCAACGTGATGGGCGGCTCGGTGAGCATCGGGCATCCGTTCGGGGCCACCGGCGCACGTATCACGACGACGCTGGTGAACGAGCTGGCGCGGCGGAACGGGCAGTTCGGCCTGATGACCGTGTGTGCGGCGGGCGGGCTGGGCTTCTCGATGGTCGTGGAGCGCGCGTGAGCAACGCCCT
>CAYPYY010000228.1:0-2457 GCA_964414995.1 uncultured Gemmatimonas sp. | reverse complement strand
ACGGATCGCCGCGGTTGCCGCTGGCCACCAGCGGGCGGATGCCGGCCCAGGCGCTCACGACATCGCCCTCGGTGAGCTTGGCGTCGGGGAAGAAGCGGTTGCAGGCGCTCAGCAGGTAGGCCACGTCGGCCCGCGAAGCGCGCACCAGGGACGGATGCTCGTCCGTCGGCGTGTCGGTGGTGCCAATGATCGTGTGCCCACCGCTTCCCGGGAGCGTGAACATCACGCGTCCGTCGTCGGGCGAGAGCATCGTCACGGCGCCGACGTTCGCGACGCGCGAGGCCTTCACGGCGATGTGGACGCCCTTGGTGCCGCGCACGGCCGGCCCCGCATCGCGCTGTTCCAGTCGCGTGATCTCGTCGGTCCACGGGCCGGTGCAGTTCACGACGAGGCGCGCCTTCACCCGCACGTCGCGCCCGCTGATGAGGTCGCGGATCTCGGCACCGTTTACCGGACCATTGGCCGAGGCGAACGTGAGCGCCTTCACGGGTGCGTGATTGAGCACGACGGCGCCGTGCGTGCTCGCGTCAATCACGTTGGCGAGCGTGAGGCGGGAATCGTCCGTGGCCGCGTCCCAATACGTGGCGCCGCCGAGCAGGTCGTGCGCGGCGAGCGCCGGCTCGGCTTCGAGTACGCCCGTGGACGAGAGTCGCCGGTGGCGGCCGACGTTCCGGAACATCGCCAGCGCGTCGTACAGCGTGAGGGCGGCCGCGAGCTGCCAGCGCTTGACGCGGGCGCCGCGATACACCGGCCAGGTGAATCGCAGCGGGCGCACGAGATGCGGCGAGTGTTTGAGCAACAGGCGCCGTTCGCGGCTCGACTCCCACACGAGGTGCAGGTAGCCGTGCTCGAGGTAGCGGACCCCACCGTGGATGAGGCGCGAGGAGCGGCTGGACGTGCCGGACGCGAAGTCCTCGGCCTCGACGAGGGCGACGGAAAGTCCGCGGCGGGCTGCGTCGCGGGCCACGCCGGCCCCGGTGATGCCGCCGCCGACGACCAACAGATCGAATCGCCGCTCGGCCAGTGATGCGATGCGCTCGGCGCGGCGGTGGGGGCGGGAGAGGGACATCGCCTCCACGATACCCGCTTGGGGGCGGCGGGGATAGGCGCAGGAGACCCCTCCACGGGGGAGCGGACCCCCGTAGCTTTCACAGATGCCTATCTATGAGCCGGGACGGCGCGTGGCGATCATCGCCGGCGTCCGCACTCCCTTCGCCAAGGCCGGCACCACCCTTCGGGCGTTGAGCGCGATCGAGCTTGGCAAGATCGCCGTCAGCGAGCTGGTGCATCGGACCGATCTGGACCCCGCGTCACTCGACCTGCTCGTCTACGGGACGGTCATCCCCAACGTCGTGGCGCCGAACATCGCGCGCGAGATCGCGTTGATGCCGCTGCTGCCGAAGGGCGTGGACGCGTTTAGTGTGTCGCGCGCCTGCGCCTCGGCCAACCAGGCCATCACCGACGCCGCCGACCAGATTGCGCTCGGCCACGCCGAGGTGGCGATCGCCGGTGGCGCGGAGTCGCTCTCGAACGTGCCGATCCTGCATTCGCGCGGATTCTCCGACGCGCTCGTCGCGGCGTCCAAGGCCAAGTCGCTGGGGCAGCGCGTGCAGGCGTTCTCGAAGATCCGCGGCAAGGACTTCATTCCGATCACGCCGGCCATCGCCGAGCCCACGACGGGCGAGACGATGGGGCAGTCGGCCGACAAGATGGCGAAGATCAACGGCATCACGCGCGAGGCGCAGGACCGGCTGGCGCTGGCGTCGCACCTGAATGCGGCGCAGGGCACCAAGGACGGCCGCCTCACGGCGGAGATCGCGCCGGTGATCGCCGGTCCCAAGTACGAGCCGGTGACGGAAGACAACATCATCCGCGCCGATACCAGCTACGAGGCGCTCGCGGCGCTCAAGCCGGTGTTCGACAAGCGCTATGGTTCGGTGACGGCGGGCAATGCGTCGCCGCTCACCGACGGCGCCGCCGCCGTGCTGCTGATGCGCGAAGACGTGGCGCGGGCGCGCGGATTCACGCCCAAGGCCTACATCCGCTCGTATGCCTACGCGGCGCTGGACCCGGGCGAGCAGTTGCTGCAGGCGCCGGTGCTCGCCGCGCCCAAGGCGCTGCATCGCGCGGGGCTCACGCTCAAGGATATGGATCTCGTGGAGATGCACGAGGCGTTTGCCGCGCAGGTGCTCTCGAACCTCAAGGGATTCGAGTCGCGCGAGTGGGCGGCGCGCGCGGGCTTCAGCGAACCTGTGGGTGAAGTGGACCGCAGCAAGCTCAACGTGATGGGCGGCTCGGTCAGCATCGGGCATCCGTTCGGCGCCACCGGGGCACGCATCACGACGACGCTGGTGAACGAGCTGGCGCGGCGGAACGGGCAGTTCGGCCTAATGACAGTCTGCGCGGCGGGCGGGCTGGGCTTCTCGATGGTCGTGGAGCGCGCGTGAGCAACGCCCT
>CAYPYY010000227.1:0-2469 GCA_964414995.1 uncultured Gemmatimonas sp. | reverse complement strand
GCCACGCCGATCGCGCACAAGGGCGCAGTCGCGGGTGCGAAGGTCCAGGCGCTGACGCTGCTCGACATCCTCACGCGACCGCAGGTCGTGGCTGACGCGTGGAAGTACTTCCGCGAGGTGCAGACGGCGCAGGTGCAGTACCGGCCGTTCATCGCGCCGACGGACCAGCCGCCGATCTGGATGAACGCGGACATTATGGCGCGCTACAAGCCCGAGCTGCAGCGCCACTACTACGATCCCAAGAAGTACCGCACGTACCTCGAACAGCTCGGCATTCGCTATCCGACTGTGCGTGATACGCCGCGGCCGAATATGGACGACAATCAGTAGGCGAACCCTGGTGGTGGAGGCACCGTGAAACGTCCCTGGTACCTGACTCTCATTGCGATCGTCGTCGGCGTCGACACCATCAACGCGTTCGCGCAGGTCGTCTACTACCTGATCAACAGGACCGACTCGCCGGGGTCGCTCACCATCTGGCAGGCGGCGGTAGGGCTCACGGGCCTCACCGCCGCGCTCCAGGTCTGGCAGCAGCGCTCGAGTGCGGCAGTGGTGCTGCTCGTGCACGCCCTGACGCTGAGCGGGATGCTGTTCTTCCTGCCGGAGATGGTCGGCATTGACGGCGATGGGGCCCGCGGCGTGCGGGCGAGTGCGGCGATGATCTTCGCCGTGCTCGCCGCCTGCGCGTACATCGTGCACCGCGCCACGCGGGCCCGCTGATCAGATCTTCAGGTACTGCGTGTACTTGATGACCAGTGCGCCGCGCTGCGGCTTGCTGAGCTGAAACGCACGCCACGGCTCAACCGGCCACACGGAGTTCCAGACCACGAACAGGTCCGAGCCCGGGCTCGGCGTCCACCGCAGGCGCGCATTCAGCGCGCCGCGGTCGGATTGGTCGTCGTACTGCGCGAAGCCGGTAATCGTGAGGCGCGGATTCACCGCGTAGTCGGCGCGCAGCCGGCCGGTGTTGGCCACGAACGCGCCTTCGGGCAGCGTGACGTCATTGCGCTCGTACTCGAGCGTGAACTCGTAGTGCGGCTGGAGCCGCGCGCGGAACGACGTCTCGAAGTCGAAGCGCCGCCCCGTGTAGAACTCGCCCACTGACGTCTCCACGCGCGGGACGAAGCGTCGCAGGTTCGCGCCTTCGAAGATGAACTCCGCGCGGTTCCACCAGTACGAACCCGCGGCAATCGTCGTGCCGCTGACAATCTCGAAGGGCTCCTGCGGGCCGTCGAAGAGCCGGTAGAGATTGAGCTCGACGCGGTCTCCCGTCTGGAACTGCACACCGATCGGCCGGACGTTGATGTTGCCGTTGTCCAGCCCGCCGCTGTCGCGCCACACGAGGTTGTAGCCGAGCGCGTTGAACTCCCAGCGCCGCACCACGCGCGCATCCTTGGGGCGCGGCGTGATGCGCGTAGAGCCGTTGAGGCGATGAATCCCGCGCTGCAACACGAACCCGAGCGCCGGATTGTAGTCCGCCTGCACGCGGTCGTACGACACGAAGATGTCGGCGTGGTCGTTGGGATAGTCCACGACGAGTCGGTAATAGCCACCCGTACCGCCGCCCACGCTGTCGCGACTCCAGGCCGCGCTGCCGAGCACGATGAGGTTGTCGCCGCCGCGCACGATGTACGGCAGGTTGAAGTCCACGCCGCCGGCCACGGACCCCGGACGCGCCGGCCGATCGCTGTAGGTCGCCATCGCGCCCACGAAGCCGCGGCCCAGCACATCACGCCGCACCCGCGCGACCACGTCGCGCGAATCTTCGTTGTCGCTCGTCGCCGCCGCGATGAAGCCGACCTGGTACTGCCCGACGCGCCCCTGCACGCGTGCCCCGACGGGAATCGTCACCGGCGTGCCCGCGCTGGAAAGGCCGATGCGCCGCGAATAGAACAGCTGAGTCTGCTGCTCACGACCGAACTGGAAGACACTCGCGCCTTCCGTGAAGAACGGGCGACGCTCCGGAAAGAACAGCGGGAACCGCGTGAGGTTCACGATCTGCCGGTCCACGTCGGCCTGCGCGAAGTCCGGGTTGGTCGTGAGGTCCGCGGTGAGCGTCGGCGTCACCGGCAGCTTGACATCGAGCCCTGCACTCCCGAAGGCCCGTGCCTCGCGCGCCACGGTGGACGACCCATCGGTCGCGAACGTGCGCTCCGCCGGCGCCGCCTGCCCCAGCACGTACGGGCGCAACTCCGCGCGTGCGCGCGGGGGCAGGTCTTCGAATCCCGCGATCGTCCCCTCGCGCTCGAGGAAGCGCAGGCCTTCCGTGCGCCGCCACGCGCGCCACAGCAGCTCTTCGTTCGTGCGCGGCAGGAACCGCCGGAAGTTCATTCCCATCTGCTCCACGTCATCCGGATACCGCAGCGTGGACCACGGGATCAGCATCTCCGCCTGCCAGCCCGCGTCCGTGATCTGCGTGCGCACGTCCCACACGCCGTCCCACTCCTCGTTGCCGGACTCGTTCGTGAT
>CAYPYY010000226.1:0-2470 GCA_964414995.1 uncultured Gemmatimonas sp. | reverse complement strand
GTAAGCGTCCGAGTCGGACGTGGTGACGGAATGCCGGAGCGCGCGTACGTTGGCGCGCATGACGACACCAAGAAGTCGGAGGCGTTCGCGCTATCGGCGCTGGAGCGCTGCAAAGAAAGGGCAGGTGCTCGCCGCGTATCGGCGCAGTGGCGAGACGCTGCGGGTGTTTTGCGCGCGCGTCGACGTCCCGATGTCGACCTTCGCGCTGTGGCGGCGCGAGGCGGGCGCTCGCCCCGCGGCCGCGACGCGGGGCCCTGCGCGCTTCGCACGGGTGCAGCTGGTGCCGGTGGTGACCGCACCCAGCGTCGCGCCGCTCGTGGTGCTTCGCGCGCCGAGTGGCCTCGCCCTCGAAGTCGCCGGCCTGGATGTCGCGACACTCGTCACCGTGCTGCGTGGGGTGGTGCGGGGCGAGGACCCATGATCCCGGGCCTCGGCAGCGGGCGGGCCATCTTTCTGGCCACCGGCGTGACGGATCTGCGGCACGGGATCAGTGCGCTCTATGCCCGCATCCTGACGGAGCTCCACCATGAGCCGTTGAGTGGAGCGATCTATGGGTTTGCGAATCGGCGACGCGACGCGGTCAAGTTGTTCTGCTATGACACGGGCGGCATCTGGATCTGCGTGAAGCGCCTGGAGCGGGGCACGTTCCGCTGGCCCGGGGACGGGGCACGGACGGTGCAGCTCACCGCGACGGATCTCCACCTGCTCCTCGGCGGGATCGATCCGACGCGTACGCGGCTCCGCCGGTGGTGGCAGCCGGTGGACGCGGGCCTGACCGCGGACGCGTGACGCGCGTTAGGCGTTAGGCAGCAGGCTGGCGCTCGCGGGGCGTGAGGTGTATATTGACGGCGCGATGGCGACGCCGCCCACCCCACGACCGGAGGCTGTGACCCCGGCGCAGTTTGCGGCCTTCGTGGCGCAGGTCGAGGCCTTGCAGGCGGCCTGGGCGCTGGAGCGCCGCCAGCTCACCCTCCGGATTCAGGACCTCGAGCAGCAGCTCGCCGGGCGCCACGGCGGCGCGTCGTCGCCGACGCCGGACGCGCTGTCGCTCTTTGGCGAGTTGCCTCCGCCCGCCGCGGTCACCGCCCCTCACCATACGTCCCGCGTGCCGCGCGCCCCAGGCGGGCGCACGCCGCACACGCCTCGCCCGCTCGATCCGGCGCTCCCGCGTGAGTTGGTACGCGTACCCGATCCGCCCGACGTCCACACGCGCGGTCTCATGCCGGGCTTTGTCGAAGTGCTCGAAGTCCTCGCGCGACGGCCCGGCACGCTCTTCGTCAAGCGCTACGAGCGGCAGGTGTGGGTGAGCACGAAGAAGACGGCGCCGCTCACGACGCCGTGGCCGACGGAGATCTGGCCGCGGGCGCACGTACATGTCAGTGTCGTCGCCCACATCGCCACCGCGCGCTTCGCCGGCCATGTGCCGTACTATCGCCAGGCGCAGGAGCTCGAGCGGATCGGGATTCATCTGCCGCGCTCGACGCAGGTCGACCTGATGGCGGAACTCGATCGGCGCCTGGCCCCGCTGGCGGCGGAGCTCCGCCGGCAGGTACTCGCCAGCGGCTACGTGCATGTCGACGCGACGCCGCTCGATTGCTGCGATCGCACGCGGCCGGGCAAAGCACAGACGTCGCATGTGTGGACCTATCGCGCACGGAGTCCGGATCCGGCGGTGCATGGGCTCCTGTGGTATGACTTCCAGTTGACGAAGACGCCGAAGGAGCCTGCGCGGATCCTCCGGACCTATCACGGCGTGGTGCAGACCGATGGGGCGTCGGGGCTCGACGCGTTAGGCCCCCCGGAGCGGATCACGCATCTCGGCTGCTGGGCGCATGCCCGCCGCTATTTCGTCGACGCGGTGGAGAGCGGCGATGCGCGCGCCGTCGCGTATCGGGCCCAGGTCGATCGGCTCTTCCGCTACGACGCGCGGGTCCGGGCGCGGCTCGCCGCGGCTCCCGCGGAGCACCGCGCGGCCCTGGCCGAGCGGCTCGCGATGTGGCGCCCGCGCTTCAGTCGCCCGCTGGCCGACGCCCTCTTCACGCGGGCGGCGACGGAGCTGGTGCGGCTTCCGCCGAAGACGGCCCTCGCCGTCGCGTTCGGCTATCTGCTGGGCCAGCGCGCGTCGCTGATGCGGTGTGTCACGACGCCGGGGGCGGTGCTCGACCACAACAGTGCGGAGAACGCGATCCGGCCCCTCAAGCTCGGCGCGAGGAACTGGCTTTTCATCGGGCATCCCGACGCGGGGCCGCGGCTCGCGAGTCTCTTCACGGTGATCGAGAACGCCCGCCAGGCGAAGCTCGACATCGAGGCGTATCTCACGGATCTCCTGACGCGGTTCACGGGCGCGCACCCGGCGGCGTGGCTCCCGCGCGCGTGGCAGCGCGCCCGCTCCGACGGCATCCTCGCGTAGCTCACGCTCCGTACGGCCGCCGACACATCGACGGTCGACCCCTGCGAGCCGGACGCTTAC
>CAYPYY010000225.1:0-2488 GCA_964414995.1 uncultured Gemmatimonas sp. | reverse complement strand
TCGATGTCGTAGCGCTTCACGACGTCGAGAATGACGCGAATCGTGTGCTGCCGCACCGCCGCCTCGCCCGGATCCATCCAGTCCTGGCGTCCATAGCGATGCACAAGATTCGGTCGCACCATCGCGAGATGCCGCCGCGCATACTCGCTCTTGGACGACGAGTGCCGCGCGCGATACGGATTGAACCACGCGTGCAGCTCGAGGCCGCGCCGATGCGCTTCCGTCACCGCGAACGTCAGCGGATCCCAGTACGGGCGTGGCGCCACTCCCTGCTGCCCGGTGAGGTACTCGCTCCAGGGCTCAATCTCCGACGCATACAGCGCGTCGCCAGCGGGACGCACCTGGAGGATGACGGCGTTCAGTCCGCTTGCCCGCGCACGGTCGAGCAGCGCAATCAGCTCCTGCTGTGCGTCGACCGCCGGCAGGCCCGGACGCGACGGCCAGTCGATGTTGGCCACCGACGCAATCCACAGCCCGCGAAACTCACGCGCGAGGGCGGGCGGCACGCACGATTCATCGGTCTGCGGGCAGAACTCGCTCGGGGCGGACCCCGTGGAGATGGGGGTCACGCTCGGACCCTGGGCGTGCGCAAGCGCGGCACCGCTCATCGCGATGCCCAACGCCCCCAAGAGGATCCGTGCTCGGTTCATTGCACCACGTACGTCAGGTTGCCGGTCGGGTGGGCGGAACAGACTCCACCGTATGTACCCGGATAGGCAATCGTAAAGTCCTTCGTTTCCCCCGCATCGGCCCAGAAGAGCGCCAACTGATGCCGGAGCGTGTCAGCGTTGACCACGCGCACGACCGTACTGCGGCCGCGCGCCTTGATAAAGAGTGTCTCCGGAAGGGCGGCTCCCGCCACCGTCGCCGCGCCGCCGGGCGCGATCCGAATCGTCACCGCCGGGCGCGGCCACGTCCACCACGTCAGGGCCGCCACCACAAGGACGACCAGCCCGATAGCGACGCCACGCCCGCGGAGCAGCTCAGGGCGTCCGGACACCAGCCCGTACCTCGAGCGTCGCACCCGACACGAATCGGAGCGTGGCCCTCACCGTGTCGCCTACCACAAGTCCCCGCCGCAGCCCCGAGACCATCACGTGCGCCCCCAGCGGCCGGAACGAGACGGAATCGTTCGCCGGCACCGGCAGCTGCGTGACGGGCGACATATGCATCGTCCCTCCGTGCTGCATCGAGACGTGCATCGCCGTCTCCTCCCCGTCGGCGCTGACCACGGCCGTGAGCGTGTCCGCCACGGCGCCCCCGTTCCCGAGCGTGAAGTAGATCGCCGTGGACGCACCGCTGTCGGCCGCGCGCGCCCAGGCGCTCCGAACCTCCAGCGCCGACCTTGGGGCGGGCACCTCCTGCTTGCCGCAGGCGGCAGCGAGGCTGCTACAGCAGACGACGCAGATCGCGAGCCAGCTCTTCACCACTCACTCCGGGTCGGTAGAGAAAACGCAGGCGTCCACGACGATCCACCACGAAGGTGTGCGCCGGGTGAGCCACGGTGTAGTTGCGCTCGCGCACATCGCCTTCGGGATACGCAGCGATCCGCCACGCTTGCTTGAGCGCCTCGAGTTCCTCGGACGTGCCGGTCACCCCGACAAAGCTCGAGTCGAACTGCTTTGCATACTTGAAGGCGAGCTCTGGCGTGTCGCGGTCGGGGTCCATACTCACAAACACGAATCGCACCTGCGAGGCGCGAGCACCCAACGCGCGCCGTGCGCGGGCCCAATCACTCAGCGTGGTCGGACACACATCGGGGCAGTGCGTGTACCCGAAGTAGAGGAGCACCACCTTCCCGCGCTCGGCGCTCACGTCCACGCGTGACCCGTCGTAGGCGGTGAACGCGAGCGCCGGGGCCGGCTCCGCATCCTCGATCTCGATGCCCCGCATCGGCTCGCCACACGCCGTCGCCAAGCCGAGCAGCAACACCCACAGTCGTTTCATCATTGAAAGATACCCGGCGGTCGCACTATTCCCGAGTGCGCGGCGGCCGCGGCACAAAGGCGCTGACCTCGCGCTGGTACTTCCGGTACGCCTCTCCCCGTGAGCGAACGGCGTGCGCCTCGGTCGCCGCAATGCCAGTGACACGGGTGAGGAAGTAGAGCATCAGCGCCGGCGCCGCGAGCCCGAGCCAGCCCCACGGCGAGGCAAGTCCCAGCAGCGCGAAGCCGCACCAGACCAGCCAGTCAAAGAAGTAGTTCGGGTGCCGCGACCAACCCCAGAGCCCGATCCGACAGACTTGGCCGCGGTTCGCAGGGTCCGCCTTGAACCGCCGCAGTTGTCGGTCCGCGGTGGCTTCACCGAGCATCGCAATCGCCGCGAGTACGGCGCCTGCCCACGTGCTCCAATGGATGCGTGGCGTCGGGTCCACCGCCGCCGCAAGGAGTCCAAGCGTCAGCACGACATCGAGTACGCCCTGCCCCACGAACAGCGCGAAGAACTTGGCGCCGAGGTTGCCGCCCCAGCGTGCGCGCATCTCGCCGTA
>CAYPYY010000224.1:0-2490 GCA_964414995.1 uncultured Gemmatimonas sp. | reverse complement strand
TCGGCTTCTACGCGAAGACGCCGGTGTTCCAGGGCGCGACGGAGCGCGAGATCGGACTTTGCCTGCGTCTCGCCGGCCTGCAGTGGGTCAAGGGCGCGCTGGCGCTCGAGACGCCGGCGCCGGGTTACGCGCCGGAGGAACTGGCCGCGCTGCTCGACGACCTCCGTCCGGACGTCGCCGAGGAGCACAAGGTGGAGCTGCTGCACGATGCGTCGATCAACGACCTCAACGCCCGCGGGATGGGCGAGGCGTCGAAGGCCGTCTACAAGCGCACGTTCGACTATCTCGCGGCCGCGGGTCGCGAGCTCGCCGAGCGTGAGCGCGTAGCGGTGACGCACGCGATCGCGCACCACGAGGCGGCGATCGAGGGCGAGGAGCTCTCGAAGTCGCAGAAGGACGAGATGAAGAAGGCCATCAAGGAGCTGCAGAAGCGCGCGGAGCTGGACGACGCGGCGCTGCTGGAGGCGATGGGGCGTCCGGCCTTGGCCGCGACGCAGGGCAAAAAGAGCGAGGCCGACGTGGACGCGGCGGCCAAGGAACTGATGACGGCGGGCGGAATGATGCCGGGCGGCAAGATCCGCCTGCGCGACGGCCGCACGGGCGAGACCTTCGCCAACCCGGTCACCGTCGGTCAGGTCTATATGCTCAAGCTCAGCCACCTGGTGGACGACAAGATCCACGCCCGGAGCATCGGACCGTACTCGCTGGTCACGCAGCAGCCGCTGGCGGGCAAGGCGCAGTTCGGCGGTCAGCGCTTCGGCGAGATGGAAGTGTGGGCGCTCGAGGCGTACGGCGCCGCGCACACCCTGCAGGAGATCCTGACGGTCAAGTCGGACGACGTGAACGGCCGTTCGCGTGTGTACGAGGCGATCGTGAAGGGGCAGAACCTTCCGGAGCCGGGCACGCCGGAGTCGTTCAACGTGCTGGTGAAGGAACTGCAGGCGCTGGGCATCCACGTCACGATGGACTCGCACGCCGAGGGTGGACTACTCGGCATCGGGTCGGAGGAATAACCGATGATCGATTTCCGCAGCGTTCGCGAGAAGAGCGCCTCGGCGTTCGACTACATCCAGGTCCGCATCGCCTCGCCCGAGGAGATTCGCGGCCCCCGGGACCCCAAGGAGCGGGAGCGGCTGGAGATGGCCGGCCTCCGTTCGTGGTGGTCGTGGGGTGAGGTCACCAAGCCCGAGACGATCAACTATCGCTCGTTCAAGCCCGAGAAGGACGGCTTGTTCTGCGAGAAGATCTTTGGCCCGGTCAAGGACTGGGAGTGCCATTGCGGCAAGTACAAGCGCATCCGCTACCGCGGCGTGATCTGCGATCGCTGCGGCGTCGAGGTGACGCTGAGCAAGGTGCGTCGCGACCGGATGGGCCACATCGAGCTGGCCGTGCCGGTGGCGCACATCTGGTTCTTCAAGACCCTGCCGAGCCCGATGGGCAACGTCCTCGATCTCACGCTCCGTGATCTCGAGAAGGTCATCTACTACAGCAACTATGTGGTGATCGACCCCGGCAGCCAGGAGGTCAAGATGAACGACCTCCTCGACGAAGAGCAGTTCCTGCAGCTGCGGATGAAGGCCAAGGAAGAGGGCGACAGCGCCTTCCTCGCCGACATCGGCGCGCCGGCCGTGCGCGAGTTGCTGCGCCGCCTCGACGTGGACAAGGTCGCCGAGGAGCTGCGAGCCGCCGTCGGCACGGAGCAGTCGCAGCACAAGAAGAAGGCGATGCTCAAGCGCCTCAAGATCGTCGACGCGTTCCGCAACTCGGGCGACCACTCCGGCCTGCGCAACAAGCCCGAGTGGATGATTATGGACGTGGTGCCGGTGATTCCGCCGGATCTCCGTCCCCTTGTTCCATTGGACGGCGGTCGCTTTGCCACGTCCGACCTGAACGACCTGTACCGCCGCGTCATCAACCGCAACAACCGCCTCACCAAGCTCATCTCGCACCGCGCGCCGGAAGTCATCCTGCGCAACGAGAAGCGCATGCTGCAGGAGGCGGTGGACGCGTTGTTCGACAACGGCCGTCGCTCGAAGGCGATCCGCGGCCGCGGCAAGCGTCCGCTGAAGTCGCTGTCCGACATGCTCAAGGGCAAGCAGGGCCGGTTCCGTCAGAACCTGCTCGGCAAGCGCGTGGACTACTCGGGCCGCTCGGTCATCGTGGTGGGCCCGGAGCTCAAGCTGCACCAGTGCGGTCTGCCGAAGGCGATGGCGCTGGAGCTCTTCAAGCCGTTCATCATCCACAAGCTCGTGGAGAAGGGCATCGCCGAGACGGTGAAGCGCGCCAAGAAGATCGTGGAGCGCGAGTCGTCCGAGGTGTTCGAGATCCTCGAAGAGATCATCCGCGACCATCCGGTGCTCCTCAACCGTGCGCCGACGCTCCACCGCCTGGGCATCCAGGCGTTCGAGCCGGTGCTGGTCGAGGGCAAGGCCATTCGTATTCACCCGCTCGTCTGCGCGGCGTTCAACGCCGACTTCGACGGTGACCAGA
>CAYPYY010000223.1:0-2497 GCA_964414995.1 uncultured Gemmatimonas sp. | reverse complement strand
TACACGCGCGCGGACTTCCACAACTCCTGCGGCATCTCCGACTGGAACAACCCCACGCAGGTCTGGGACTGCGAGCTGGTGGGCCTCGCGGACCTCAACACCGTGAGCGCGTCGGTGCAGCAGAAGGTCGCCGGCTACCTGATTGAGCTCTCGAACCTCGGTGTGGCCGGCTATCGGATCGATGCCGCCAAGCACATTCACCCGGTGGAGCTCGACAGCATCGTGTCGCGGGTGAATCGGGCGATGGTGGCGGCGGGGAAGCCGCGTCCGTATTGGTTTCTCGAGGTCATCGATTACGGTGGTGAAGCCGTGCGCGTCAGCGACTACTACGGCATCGGCTATGCGAGCGGCGGCGCGTCCGACATCACCGAATTCAAGGCGCGCGGGCTGGCCGACAAGTTCCTCGGCAAGGACGGGCAGAAAGTTGCGGAGCTGGCGACCTTCAGCCAGTCGAACTGGGGCTTGATGCCCACGGGCAAGGCGCTGGTGTTCGTGAACAACCACGACACGCAGCGCGGCGACGGCATCCTCTGGTCGGAAGGCAACAGCGCGCGACTGGCGAACGTGTTCCTGCTCGCGCAGCCGTACGGTTATCCGATGATTATGTCGGGCTACTCGTTCGACCGGGCCTCTGGGGCGGGGCGCGATGGCGGACCGCCGGCCGGTGCGGGCGGAGCGCCGGGCGGCCCCGCCTGCGCCAGCGATCCGGCGACCGCCCCGAACGGCGTGTGGCTGTGTGAGCACCGCGACCCCTGGTTGCGGGCGATGCTCCGGTTCCGAGCCGCGGTGGTCGGTCAGGCGCAGCAGCTGACGTGGAACAACGGGACGGAGGCGGTGGCCTTTTCGCGGGGGGCGCTGGGGTTCGTGGCGATTAACGATGGGGCGGGGGAGGTGGTGGCCAATATCCCCACAAGCCTGCCGGCGGGCGTATACTGTGACTTGCTGACCGGCGGAAAGGTCGGCGGGAGCTGCGCCGGGATCACGGTGACCGTGGATGCCGGCGGCGCCGCGGCGGTCACCTTACCATCGCGCTCGGCGGTCGTCCTCCTTGTCGGAGACACTCAGTGAAGACTCGCACACGGACGCGAATGCAGATGCGGATGCTGACTCGGCTTGGTGTGCTGGCGGCGGCGGTTGTGGTTGCGGTCGCGATGCGGCCGCAACAGGTGCCGGTGGTGGCGGCGTCGCCGGACGGCAAGAACGTCTTCCTGCTGACGCAGGATGGCGGCACGGTCAAATGGTCCGTCAAGCGCGGCAGTGCACACGTGATTCTGCCCTCGCGTCTGGGCTTCGTGTTCTCCGGCGGCGACTCGCTCACGGACAGCCTGTCCATCCGGACGCACGCGACACGTGACTACGACACCACATTCACGCTGCCGTGGGGCGAGGTGCGGAACGTCCGTGATCGTCACACTGAGCTTCGCGCTCGCATCTTCGAGCGCGGTGGCAAGGCGCGTGAGTTTGACCTCGTCGTCCGCGTGTACAACGACGGCGTAGCGTTCCGCTACGACCTCCAAAGCGGTCCGAACCTCGCCTCCTTCACGATTCAGGACGAGCTGACAGAGTTCCGGTTTGCGGAGGATATGAAGGCGTGGTGGGCTCCGGCTGATGTGCCGATGCCGGACCGGCAGGAAGTGCTCTACTCAAGCGGTCCCGTAAGCCGTGTGGGACTGGCGCATACGCCGCTGACGCTTCAGGGCACGAACGGCCTGCATCTCGTGGTGCACGAGGCCGACCTGATCGAGTACCCCGGGATGTACCTGCGCAAGAACCCGCGCGCCCACGTCAACGATCGTTCTCTCCGCGTGGAGCTCGCCCGCTATGCCGATGGATCGGCCGTCGTTGGCGAGGCACCGATGGTGACGCCGTGGCGCACGATTCAGATCGCTGACAACGCCGAAGATCTGGCGCCGTCCACGTTGTCCCTGCGGCTGAATCCTCCGCCCCAGCAGCCGATGACCTTCCCCATCACGCCGATGAAGTACAACGGAATCTGGTGGGGAATGCACATCGGCACGATGGCGTGGAGCACGAACGATCGCGACGGCAAGCCGCACGGGGCGACCACGGCGAACGCGAAGAAGTACATCGACTTTGCCGCTGCCAACGGACTCGGCGGCACGCTCGTGGAGGGTTGGAACGTCGGCTGGAACAACGAATGGATGCGCGAGGGCGACAAGTTCTCGTTCACCCAGCCGATGCCAGACTTCAATCTCGACACCGTGGCGGCGTACGCGACCTCGAAGGGCGTACAGCTGATTATGCACAACGAGACGGCGACCTTCGTCGAGAACTACCAGCGCCAGCTCGACTCGGCATTTGCGCTGTACCGTCGGCACGGCGTCCGCGTGGTGAAGACCGGATATGTCAACGACCTGATGCAGGGGACCGGGCACGCGCACCAGAGCCAGCTGATGGTGCGCCACCATCGTGATGTGCTGGAGGCCGCTGCGCGGTACGGACTCAGCATCGTGATGCACGAGCCCATCAAGGACAC
>CAYPYY010000222.1:0-2498 GCA_964414995.1 uncultured Gemmatimonas sp. | reverse complement strand
GAGCACTCGCCGCGCTGCTGCTGTTCTCGTTCGCGGCGCGCGCGGCCGGCATTCCCGCGGAGGGCGGCGCCGTACCGTTCTTTGTGGCGTTCGGGACTATTATGGCGCTCGGCGTTGTCGGCGACCTGCGCGTCGTGCGGGCCGGGGGCGTACGCGGCCGTGCACGCACGGTACGGCATCTCTGGCGGATGTGTACGGCGATGCTCCTCGCCACGCTCTCGCTCTTCCTCGGACAGCCGCAGGTGTTTCCGGCCGTGATGCGCGAGCGGGGGCTCCTGCCGGTGGCACCAGCGCTGGTGCTGCTGGCGATGCTGTTCTTCCTGTCACGCGAAGGCTGGCGAGGCTGGCGCGCGCGCGCCTGACCGTTACCGCGCACTCGCCTCGTGGCGGTCCAACCGCCATCCTTATGATTGCGTGCCCCGCTCTCCCCTCGCATCCGTTCGTCGCCGTGTCATCGCCGCTGCCGCGATGGCCGCTGGCGTGGTCGCTTGTCTCGACGGACCGACTGCCCCCGCCCCCCTCGCCTTTGTCATCGCATCGCCGGAGGCGGTGAGTCTGTTGCCGCTCGATACCGTGCGCCTGTCCGCGCGGGTCGAGCTTTTGGACGGCACACCGGTGACCGGCCGCGCGCTCACCTGGCGCGCGCTGGACACCGCGCTCGCGGAGGTGGAGGCCGACGGACTCGTCCGCGCCCGCTCGTATCCGGGAGGCGCGGTGCGCAACACGGCGATTGTCGTGGGGACGCTCGGCGCACGCGAGGATACCGTACCCGTTGAGATTCGGCCGTGGCCGGTGGCGCGCGTGCGCGCCGGTCCTGACACGGTCGTCGTGTTTCCGCGCGATTCCGCGCAGCTGAGCGCGGTGCTGGAATCGGAGACGGGCGCTGCGCTCGCGTATCGCGAGGTGGTGTGGCTCTCGAGCGATACCGCTGCGATCGAGATGCGCAGCGGTGGGCGCCTGCGCGCGCGTCCCTACTCCGGACCGGCGGAGCGTTGGGTGTTCGTCGCGGCCTGGAGCGAAGGCAAGGCGGACACGCTTGTGGTCCGCGTTCGCCCACTCGCCGCGGCGACGCTGGTCGCCGAGCGCGATTCGCTGGACCTGCTGCCGGGCCAGTTCGACACCTTGCGTGTGACCGCGCGCGCGGCGGGCGGCGACACGCTGAGCGCGCCCCTGCTTTCGTGGACCAGCACCGACACGACGATCGCCACGGTGAACGTCGAGGGTGTCGTGCTCGCGGCGTTCTATGTCGGGGCGTCCACCCGGGTGACCACGGTCGTCGTGCGCGCGGGCTCAGTGGCCGACACGGTGCGCGTGATCGTACATCCGCTGTTCGCGGCGAGTGTTGAGATCGCGAGCCCGGCGGACTCGGTGCAGCCGGGAGGCACGCTCGCACTGAGCGCCGCCGTGCGCGATACCGACGGACTGTTCCTCGCCGATCGTCCTGTCGCGTGGAGTTCGCTCGACACCACTGTCGCGCGGGTCAGCACTGCGGGCGTGGTGACGGCGCAGCCATACAGCGGACCCGCCGCGCAGAGCGTGCGAATCGTCGCGACCGTTGCGTCGGTCGCGGATACCGTGACGTTGCGCGTGCCGCCGCGCTCGGTCGCGTGGCTCGTTGCGACCCCCGAGGCCGTGAGTTTCTCGCCGGGCGACTCGGTCGCGCTGCAGGCGGCGCCGCTGTCGCTCGACCTGGTACCGCTGACGGATCGCCCCGTGACCTTCGTGGCGCTCGACACGAGTGTCGCGACCGTAAGCACGAGTGGCATCGTGCGCGCGCGTCCGTACTCGGGTCCGGCGCTGCGGAGCACCGCCATCCTCGTGAGCAGCGGCGCCGGCGCAGATACCGTTCCGGTGTCTGTGCTGCCGGTGCCGGCGGCCCGCGTCGTTGCAACGCCGCCGAGCGTCACGCTGACCGTCGGCGACACGGCTGTGCTCCTTGCCGAGGTGCAGGACGCGCTCGGTGCGCCGCTCACCGGCAGAGAGATCGCTTGGGTGGTGAGCGACACGGCGATGCTGAGCGTGAGCGCGACGGGCGTGCTCCGTGCGAAGCCGTACGTCGGACCGCTCACACGGGAGGGATTCGCGATTGTGTTCGGCGGCGGCGCGGCCGATTCAGTCGCCGTGACGGTACTGCCGCTCACGCCGCAGTCGCTGAGCGTCACGCCGGCTGCGGTGACGATGCAACCGGGCGGGCTCCGCGCACTCGCCGCCGTGCTTCGTTCGGCCGCGGGCGACAGCCTCGTCGATTTCCCTCTCACGTGGCGCTCGACCGACACCACGGTGGCGCGCGTGAGCGTCGCCGGCGAGGTCACGGCGTCGTTCTACGTCGGCCCCACTGCGCGCAGCGCGACCATCATCGCGGAACGCGACGCCCTCGCGGACTCCGTCGCGGTGACGGTGGAACCGCTCGCGGTGAGTCGCGTCGTGCTGGCGCCGTCCGACAGCGTGCTGCTGCCGAGTGGCAGCCTGCAACTGAGCGCCACGGTGCTCGACGCGGC
>CAYPYY010000221.1:0-2516 GCA_964414995.1 uncultured Gemmatimonas sp. | reverse complement strand
AGCGCGCTCGGTCGCTGCCCGAGGTCCACGATGCCAAACCGCAACGCATCCTGCGTGGACAGCCCCGCGACCTGCTCCGGCGTGAGCGCCACGCGGTACCACGCGCGCAGCGAGTCCGCCGTGCTGTCGGTCTGCGCGCGCCACCCGAGGACCGCGGTATTCGTCTCGAACGGTTGGTTGCCCCAGGCGCGGCCGCGCAGCGCACGTTCGCGCCACGCCGAGAGCCCGTTGGCCGTCACGCGCGCGCCGCCGCGCGCGGTGGTCACATCGATATCCTCCTCGAAGTCCGCCACCGTGCGCACGCGCCAGTCGGCGTAGCTCGAGATGTACATCGTCGGCGGCAGCCACGCGCCCACCGTGCGATGGTCGCGGAACATCGGCTCGTACTCGCGCCGGTTGTTCACTGTCATCTCAAGAAAGCCCGTGAAGAACACGAGGCCGACTTTCCGCTGCTCGTCGCCGGAGATGAGCGTGCGGCGATTCAGCATCCAGCCCGCATCACCGATGTCGTTGTCGCCCCACACCGTGTTGAACTGCCCGTGATTGGCGCGATACACATACAGCGCCGCCTTCACGAGCCCGGAGTCGCTGACGTCCGCGCGCAGGTAGGTGCGCTGGCCGGCAAACACCGACACATCGGCGTCGTGCGAGCCGTGGATCACGAAGTAGTGCACGCCACGCACCGGCGGCAGCCGATCCGCCGGCCGATACTGCCCGTCAATGGGCGCGATCGCGATCAGCGACGTGATGGGGAAGTTGAAGTCAAAGCGAATGCGTGCGTCGTCCGGGTAGTGCGCGAGCCGGTTAAACGCCGCCGCGACCACCACCGCTTCGCCGCCCCGCGAATGCCCGATGAGCGCGATGCGCGAGAGGTCTACCCTCCCCCGCACCGGCGACGCGCTGTCCGTCGCGATGCTGCGCCAGGCCTCGAGATGCTTGAGCAGCATCCACCCGCGCGCGTCGTTCTCCTCGCGGATCGCGCCGTTCAGGAAGTTCTCGTCCACCGACACCGCAATGAACCCGCGGCTCGCCAGGTGACGCCCCAAGTACTCGTAGCCGGGATCCGAATACTCCTTCATATCGTGGTTGCCGTGCACGATCAGCACGAGCGGAAACGAGCCCTCGCCCTCGGGATACCACACGCGGCCGTTCACCGGCAACCGGCCGGCGGTGAAGCCCCAGTACTTCCAGCGCTTCTTGGCCGCTTTCTCGTCGAGCCCGCGCAGGAACGGAATGCCGTTCACCGACCGCGTGCGCACGCGCACCGAGTCGCGATACGCCGCACGCCGCTTGTCGGTGCCGGAGCCGTAGGTGAAGTAGCCCACGCGGTGCGGACCGGAATCCGACGGGTTGGGCGCGTTGAGTGTGACGCCGCTGAGCACACGCTCGGCGTCCGAGCGGACGAGACGGGCGGGCTGGGTGCAGGCGGCGAGCGCGGCGACCGCGAGCGTCAGGCGAAGGAGGAAGGGGCGCATAGGGGAAACGTACGGCACTTCCATTTGAAGGGGTTCACGCTTGACTATATCGTTTTCGATATTATAATAACCTTTATGGACTCGGCGATTATCCTCAAGGAGGCGCGCACCAAGGCGGGCCTGAGCCAGCAGGAGCTGGCCCGACGCGCCGGCACCTCACAACCGGCCGTCGCCCGCATCGAGCGGGGCCTCTCGAGCCCGTCGGTGGACACGCTGGCCCGACTTCTCGCGGCGGCGGGATTCGAGCTCGCGCTGTCGCTCCGGCCCCGCTCCGCGCCCGACCCCGTGGTCGAGTCCTACAAGCGCGACATCGATCGCACGCTCCTGCGCGAGAACCTGCGCCGCAGCGTGGACGAGCGCCTGCTCGCGCTCAACTCGCTTTCCGCACTCGACAGCGCCCTGCGCGCCGCCACCGCGCGTCGCCGCCGCCCGCGCCGCTGATGCAGGTTGACCGCCTCCTCACCACCCTCGCCGACGCCGGCGTCGCCTTCATCCTCATCGGCGGCGTGGCCGCTCGCGCCCACGGCTCGGCGCGCTTCACGCAGGACGTGGATGTGTCGTACGCGCGCGAGCCGCAGAACCTCGAGCGACTGCACGCCGCGCTCGAGCCTTTCGCGCCCTATCCGAGGGGTGCACCGAAGGGACTGCCGTTCGAGTGGTCGGTCGCGACACTCAAGAGCGGCCTCAACTTCACGTTGACGACGTCGCTCGGCGACCTAGACCTGCTCGCCGAGATCCCCGGCGGCCGCACCTACGAGGAGCTGCTCCCACACAGTGCGCCGGTGGAGATCTTCGGGCGGGAGATAATGCTGCTCGACCTTCCCTGGCTCATTCACGTCAAGCGCGCGGCGGGAAGGCCGAGAGATCTGGAGGCGGTAGCAGAGCTGGAGGCGTTGCTCGATCTTGAGCGCGATGAACGACAACAGAAGATGTGAGGTCTAAGATGTAAGATGTGAGATAACCAGCGCCCCGGCCGAGCGAAGCTCGACCGGGGCGCGTTCTTACATCTCACATCTTACATCTTACATCTGCAGTTGCAGT
>CAYPYY010000220.1:0-2558 GCA_964414995.1 uncultured Gemmatimonas sp. | reverse complement strand
GCCAACCAGGCCGGTGAGGACAATCGCAACGTGGCGCGGATGGCGCTGCTGCTCGCGGGACTGCCACACAGCGTGCCGGGTGAGACGGTGAATCGGCTCTGTGCGAGCGGGCTGAGCGCGGTGGCCAACGCCGCGCGCGCCATCAAGTCGGGCGAGGGCGAGTTGTACGTGGCGGGCGGCGTCGAGAGTATGACGCGCGCGCCGTACGCGCTGAGCAAGAGCGCCCAGCCCTTCGGTCGCGATATGCAGCTGTTCGACACCGCGCTTGGCTGGCGATTCGTGAACCCGGCGATGAAGTCGGCACACGGCACCGACTCGATGGGCGAGACGGCGGAGAATGTGGCCGAGCGCTATGGCATCACGCGGGAGGCGCAGGATGCGTTCGCGGTGCGGTCGCAGCACAAGGCGGCCGCGGCGCGTGCGAACGGGCGACACGCACGGGAGATCGCGCCCGTCAGCATTCCGCAGCGCAAGGGCGAGCCCGTAGTCGTGGCGGAGGACGAGTTTCTCCGGCCCGACACGTCGATGGAGACCTTGGCCAAGCTCAAGCCCGCGTTCCGGCACGATGGTAAGGGCAGCGTGACTGCCGGCAACAGCTCGGGCCTGAACGACGGCGCGGCCGCGCTCTTGCTCGCTTCGACGTCGGCGCTCGCCGCGCACGGGCTCACCCCGCTGGCTCGAGTGGTCGCCAGTGCCGCGGCGGGCGTCGAGCCGCGCCTGATGGGAATGGGTCCGGTGCCGGCCACGCGGCTCGTGCTCGAACGCGCCGGCCTTTCGCTCGATCAGATGGACGTGATCGAGCTCAACGAGGCGTTCGCCGCGCAGGGCGTCGCCTGCCTGCGCGAGCTTGGCCTCGCCGACGATGATCCGCGCGTGAATCCCAATGGCGGCGCGATTGCGCTCGGTCACCCGCTTGGAATGAGCGGGGCACGACTCGCGCTGACGGCCGCGCGCGAGCTGGCGCAGCGCAAGGCGCGCTACGCACTGTGCACGATGTGCATCGGCGTCGGTCAGGGCTACGCCCTCATCCTCGAGCGCGCGTGACCATCTACGCCTTCGACGACTTCGTGCCCGTGGTGCACGAGAGCGCGTTCGTGCATCCGCAGGCCGCGGTCACCGGCAACGTCATCATCGGCAAGGACGTCTACATCGGCCCCGGTGCGGCGATTCGCGGTGACTGGGGCGGCATCGTCATCGAAGACGGTTGCAACGTCCAGGAGAACTGCACGATCCATATGTTCCCCGGCGTGACCGTGGTGCTCGAGGCCGACGCACATATCGGCCACGGCGCGATCGTGCACGGGGCCCGCATCGGCGCCAACGCGCTCATCGGGATGAACGCCGTGGTGATGGACAACGCGGTCATCGGGAGCGGGAGCGTCGTCGGCGCGCTGTGCTTTGTGCCGACCGGGATGCAGGTGCCGCCGCGCAGCGTCGTGGTCGGCAACCCGGCCAAGATCGCGAAGGAGGTCAGCGACGAGATGCTGGCCTGGAAGTCCGAGGGCACCGCCCTCTACCAGCAACTGCCCGCCGAGCTGCGTCGGTCGTGGCGCGAGGTGGCGCCGCTCCGCGAAGTGCCGGCCGACCGGCCGACGCAGGGCAGTGTGCTCAAGACGTGGAAACAGACGCGCGACGGGCAGTGAACCCCATCGCGGTCGCCAACGAGGACAGTCGATGAAACTGCAGAACTACGCGCTCGGCCAATGGGTCGAGGGAAGCGGCAAGTCCGCCACACTGTATCACGCGGTCACCGGCGAACCCGTCGCGGAGGCCTCGAGCGGCGGGCTCGACTTCAAGGCGATGGCTGAGTACGCACGGCGCGTCGGTGGTCCGACGTTGCGCGCGATGACGTTCCACCAGCGTGCGGCGATGCTCAAGGCGGTCGCCAAGTACCTGATGGAGCGCAAGGACGCGTTCTACGCGGTGAGCGCACAGACGGGTGCGACCAAGACGGACTCGTGGATTGACATTGACGGCGGCATTGGAACGTTCTTCGCGTACGCGAGCCGCGGCCGCCGCGAGTTTCCGAACGAGACGTTTCACGTCGAGGGACCGACCGAGCCGCTCTCCAAGAACGGCACGTTCGTGGGTCGCCACATTTGCGTGCCACTCGAAGGCGTCGCCATCCACATCAATGCATTCAACTTCCCCGTCTGGGGAATGCTTGAGAAGCTGGCGCCGGCGTTGCTTGCCGGCGTGCCCGCCATCGTGAAGCCCGCGACGGCGACCAGCTATCTCACCGAGGCCGTGTTCCGCGAGATGATCGCGGCGAACATCCTGCCTGCAGGCGCGGTGCAGCTCATCTGCGGCAGCGCGGGTGACTTGCTCGAGCACGTCACAGAGCAGGATGCGGTCGCGTTCACCGGATCGGCCGCGACGGGCCGGATGCTCAAGGAGTCGAAGGCGATCGTCGAGCACGCGGTGCGCTTCAATATGGAAGCCGACTCGCTCAACTGTTCAATCCTCGGTCCCGATGCAGCGCCGGGCACGGAGGAGTTCGATCTGTTCGTGAAGGAAGTGGTGAAGGAGATGACGGTGAAGGCCGGGCAGAAGTGCAC
>CAYPYY010000219.1:0-2570 GCA_964414995.1 uncultured Gemmatimonas sp. | reverse complement strand
GACGCTGAATCGCCCCGAGGTGCTCAACAGCTTCGACCTCGCGATGGCGCAGGCGCTGCAAGTCGAGCTCGCGCGGGCAGGGACCGATCCGGCCATCCGCGCCGTGCTGCTCACGGGCGCCGGCCGCGGGTTCTGCGCCGGGCAAGACCTCTCCGAGGTGCTGCCCAAGGATGGCGGTCCGATGCCAGACATCTCCGCCGTCGTACGCGCGAGCTATAACCCTATCATCCGCGCGATCCGTGGGCTCGAGAAGCCCGTGATCTGCGCCGTGAACGGCACGGCGGCAGGCGCGGGCGCCAACCTCGCGTTCGCCTGCGACCTGACGATTGCCGCCGAGGAGGCCGTGTTCGTCGAGAGCTTTGCCAAGCTTGGCCTGATTCCGGACACGAGTGGGACGTTCTTCGTGCCGCGACTCGTCGGCCCCCAGCGTGCGACGGGAATGTTCTTCCTGGCGGGCAAGGTCACCGCGGCGCAGGCGAAGCAGTGGGGATTGATCTGGGATGTGGTCCCGCACCTTGCGTTGCTCGAGTCGGCCCGCGCGCTCGCCAAGCAGCTCGCGCAGTGGGCAACGCGCGGCTTCGGCCTCACGAAGCGCGCGATGAATGCCTCGTGGGCCAACTCACTCGACGAGCAGCTGGAGCTGGAGGCGCGCTGTATGCAGGAGGCGGGGCGCACCGCGGACTATGAGGAAGGCGTGCGCGCGTTTCTGGAGAAGCGCGCGCCCCAGTACAGGGGGCAGTGACAATGACGTTTGGCGCCGAAGTACGCGTGGGAGTCGTGGGTGCGGGCGCGATGGGCGCCGGCATCGCCCAGGTCGCGGCGCAGCGCGGACACGCGGTGGTCCTCGCCGACGCGTTTCCGGCTTCGCTGAACAAGGCGCGCGAGGCGCACGCAAAGGCCCTCGCGCGCGAGGTCGAGAAGGGGCGGGTGCCCCAAGCCGATGCGGACGCCGCGCTGGCGCGCATCGCGTACGTGGATGGCGCGGGCGAGCTCGGCCTGCGTGCCTTCGCCGACTGTGGGCTCGTGATCGAAGCCATCGTGGAGGACCTAGGCGCCAAGCAGCACCTGTTCCGCGCGCTCGAGGAGATTGTGGCCCCCGATGCCGTGCTCGCGACCAACACCTCGTCATTGTCGGTGGCGGCGCTCGCGGGCAGCGTGAAGCGCTCGCACCGCGTGCTGGGCATCCACTTCTTCAATCCGGCGCCGGTGATGCCGCTGGTGGAGGTGATCCCGGCGTTGGCGACGGACGCTGCCATCACCGATGCGGCACGCGCGCTCGTCGAGAACTGGGGCAAGATCCCCGTCGTGGCCAGTGACACGCCGGGCTTCATCGTGAATCGCATTGCGCGCCCGTTCTATGGCGAGGCGCTGCGCGTGCTCGAGGAAGGCATTGCGGACTGCGCCACCATCGACTGGGCGATGAAGTCGGTGGGTGGGTTCCGAATGGGGCCGTTCGAGCTGATGGACTTCATTGGCAACGACGTGAACTACGCGGTCACCAAGTCGGTGTTCGAGGCGATGTACTTCGATCCGCGCTATCGGCCGTCGCTCACGCAGCGTCGGTTGGTGGAGTCAGGATGGCTGGGGCGCAAGTCGGGGCGCGGCTACTACGACTACGCGGCGGGCGCCGCCGCACCGGTGCCGACGGAGGACGCGGCGCTTGGACGCGTCATCGTGGACCGGGTGCTCGCGATGCTGATCAACGAGGCGGCCGATGCGGTGCAGATGCGCGTCGCCTCGCCGCAGGACATCGAGCTCGCGATGACCAAGGGCGTGAACTACCCCGCCGGACTCCTCGCTTGGGGCGATGCCATTGGACCGACATCGGTGCTGGCCACGCTCGAGTCGTTGCAGGCGGAGTACGGCGAGGATCGCTACCGGCCGAGTCCGTTGCTCCGCCGGGTGGCGCGCCAGGGCGGGAGACTGCTGGCGTGAGCGATTCGGCCACGCCGCGCGCGGTCATCGACCGGATGTTCGCGCAGGACGCGTTCTCGCAGTGGCTCGGCGTGCAGGTGGTGGGCGTCGGCGAGGGAACTTGCGAGCTGCAGATGACGGTTCGCCCCGAGATGACCAACGGCTTCGGCACGGCACACGGAGGCATTGTGTTCGCGCTGGCAGATACCGCACTCGCGTTCTGCACCAATGCCAGCGGCGAGATCTCGGTCGCGCTCGATTGCACGATCAGCTATCCCGCGGCCGTGCGGCCGGGCGACGTGCTGACCGCCCGCGGTACGCAGGAGACCACTACGCGGCGCACGGGCTTCGCGTCCGTCACCGTAACCAACCAGGACGGCGTGACCGTGGGGCACTTCCGCGGCACCGTCTATCGCACGCAGAAGCCCCATCGATGACTGACGCATTTCTCGTGGACGGCGTGCGTACGCCGATCGGCAACCTTGGCGGCGCGCTGAGCGCCGTGCGCGCCGATGATCTGGCGGCGCACGTCATTCGCTCGTTACTCGCCCGGCACCCGGGGCTCGATCCGGCGCGTATCGCCGACGTGATCCTCGGATGCGCCAACCAGGCCGGTGAGGACAATCGCAACGTGGCGCGGATGGCGCTGCTGCTCG
>CAYPYY010000218.1:0-2573 GCA_964414995.1 uncultured Gemmatimonas sp. | reverse complement strand
TAACGTGGGCTTCTGCTGCGGCCGTTCCAATGAGATGCGGGTGGGCGGCCACGCCCCACCCGCATCAGTATGACGGCGTGGCCGCCCACCCGCTACCGCACCGACGGCCGTCGGCAGCAAGCGGCGTTATGCGGGCCCTCTCCGAGCGCGCATCCACTCAGCACGTCGATGCCGCTCGCACGAGCGCCGATTGGACGAGCGTGGCGAATCCTTCGGAATCGGGCGCGAATACCTCCAGTGCTACAAGGGTGCCCGCGGTGTTCGGCCGCATATGTACCCGAACCATCGCACCTGAGTACGGCACTGCCTCGACCGTAAGACTCAAGCCTTCACGGGTAATGTCGAGAGGGAACTCGACGGGGCGTGCTTGAATGAACTCGTGAAGTGCGAGGACAAAGGCGTTGGGCGAAGCGCGTACAGGCAACTCGAAGGCGACTCGTCCCAATTGTGCACTCCCAGTGACCCGTTTTGTCTGAGCGGCGCGCGGATCCGCATAACGTGGGCTTCTGCTGTGAACGCTTCAATAAGAAGCAGTTGTGGGGCGGCCGCTAGGCCGTCCCATGCCCTACAGGGCGGCCGCCCCACAACTGCCATCCGCATCCGCGTTCATCGGCAGCAAGCGTCGTTATCTCGCACCCCAGCGGTCCGCAAGCGCAGTACGGGTCGCGTCCAGGGGGAAGATGGTGTCGCGCAAGTTCCGGGATGCGAAGCATGGGGTCTCCGCAAGCCGCGCTTCGACGAACGGAAGCGTCGTCTCGTCCCAGCCGCGAATCGGCAGGTACGCGGCGGTCGCATAGGCGAAATCGACCATGATGCCGAGCACTGAGCGGTCAGCGGTCTTTGCCACGCCCACCGGCGTCATCGCGGCGACCTCGGCGTCGATCTGCCGCACGGGCATCTTGGCGCGGAAGAGGCCGGAGGCGACGATGCGTGGCAACCGGTCGGGCAGCGAGGCGACCTCCCGGGCCGGGACGAGAATGGGGAAGAGCGTGTGCGCCGCGACGAGGAGCAGGAGCGGCTGTCGGTCCACGACGAGACGGTTGACGTACCAGTCGCCAAGCGCCGTGTCTGGGGGCGGCGGTTCCGGGCTCGAGATCGGAAGTGCGCGCGCCAGCTTCTGCGTTCGCCGAATTGTGACTGTCAAATCACGCGTGTCGAGATAACGTGGGCTTGTGCTGCAGCCACTCAATAAGATGCGCCCGCGCAGCGGGCGCTACAATAGCGTGGCTGTCAGTCACCAAGCGTCGTTATGGCGCGCACGCGGACTCGAGTCATTGCCGCGACCGGCTGGCGCGCGGTCGGAGCCGCCGAGCGGATGCAATCGCCGCGTGGCGACCCCGCCCACGTGTCGGTGCGTCACACAGATCTCGCGTGTCACGCGCAGTTCCCCTGATGGTGCGGTTGCCCTGCACGGGACTCGGCGCGCCGATCGCCGGAAGTCGCCATAACGTGGGCTTCTGCTGTGGACGCTTCAATAGAATGCGCGGGCGCAGCCCGCGCTACCAAGCGCGGCCATCGGCAGCAAGCGGCGTTGTGCGGCGTACCGTCGGTACCGCTAGGAGCCCCGCCGCCCTGATTTCGCCGAGGTGGTCTGCGGCTTCATCGCCGGTGGACGCGGCGCGCGCGACGGAGGCGCGGCGGGCGCGGGGCCTGTGGGGCGCTGGCCGGAGTTCTTCGCGGGCGCGAACACCGGGATCTGCTGTTTGCGGTTACCCATCAAGAGCTCCGCGCGAGGATGCTGGTCGTCCAGGACGTCCGCATAACGTGGGCTTCTGCTGCGGGCACTCCAATAGAATGCGCGGGCGCAGCCCGCGCTACCAAAGCGTGACCGTCAGCAGCAAGCGTCGTTAGCCTGCGCTCACGATCAGCGCGGCGTCCGTGGGGCGCGGTGGCACTGACTCGCGCGCGGTTGCTGCGACGGCGTCAGTCTGCGCGTCGGGGTCGCGCGGCGAGCGGCGTAGGAGCGAGCCGAGGAGGACGCCCGCGACGCCGGCAATCATGAGTCCGAAGTGGGGCTCTGCGCCGCGGATGGCAGGCTGACCCGCCCACAGATCCATCAGGAACTCCGCGCCGGTGGCGACGGCGAGGCCTCCGAGCACGAGGGCGAGCGGTCGTACCTTGAGGCGCATCGCGAGGGCCGCACCGAGGCCAAGGACCACCGGATCGAGGAGCTTGCGGACCAGCCAGGCGGACTCGACGGGATTGAGGACCGCAGCACCGATACCGAGGACGACTCCGGTTCCGACGATGGCCGCGGTGTAGCGCGCGAGACGAGGCCAGGATGTGTCGGACTTCTGTGGCGCAGGACGCGCCTCGCGCACTTCGGTGAGGGCCGCCTCGAATGCCTCAGCGCTGAGCCCGGCCTCGAGCGCGGCGAGCCGCAAGCGCTCGAGCGGCACGCGGGGCCCACCGTGCGCATCAATGGCTGCTGCGCGCGCCAACACGCGTTGAGCTTCTGATTCAGGCAGAGACGGCTTCTTGGGATCCATGAGTCACCTCAAGTGCGTGCCGGTCAGGCTAACGTGAATTCTGCCTCCACCAGAATAACCCGTGTGGAAGCGACACGTCCCAGT
>CAYPYY010000217.1:0-2580 GCA_964414995.1 uncultured Gemmatimonas sp. | reverse complement strand
GTCACCCTCGGGGGAGGGTCCGTGGCGTTTGCGTAGGTCCGCTGATCATCGACGGGCCGAGCTGACGTGCATCCGGGCTCCTTCCGACTCCAGGAAGGAGCCTTACGTGTTCTCGGACCCGGTTCGTCGGATCGCCACACTCGCGGTGCTGCTCGCTGCTTGCACGGGCCAGGAGCGCGCCGCGACGGGCGGGCCCGCGTCCACGTACACGGTAATCGACGACTTCGGCGACACCTCGCGCTTCGCGCGGCCGGCACAGCGCGTCGTCTCGCTGAACCCCGTGACGACCGAGTTGCTGTTCGCCCTCGGTGTCGGGGATCGCGCCGTCGGGCGCACGACCTGGGACCTGTTCCCCGAGGCCGCGAAGGCCGTGCCCGACCTCGGCCCCGGCATGGGGCCCAACGTCGAGGCCGTGATGGGCCAGCGGCCGGACCTGGTGCTACTCTACGCCAGCGAGTCCAACCGCGCCGCGGTGCAGCAGCTGCGCGCCGCCGGCATCGCGACGCTCACGCATCGCACCGACAAGGTCGCCGACCTGCAGCGCGTGTTGCCCGTGATTGCCGCGGCACTGGGCGTGGATTCGCTCGGCCGCCTCGTCGCCGACTCGGTGCGCGCCTCCGTCGAGGCGGTGCGCGCGATGCCGCGCCCCGCGGAACCCGTGCGCGCGTTCTGGCACATCTGGGATGCGCCGATCATGACGATCGGCGGCGGCAGCTACATGTCCGAACTGTTGGAGATCGCCGGGGCGGTGAACGTCTTTGCCGACGCCGAGCAGCCGTCACCGGCCGTGTCGCTGGAGGAGATTGCGCGGCGCAATCCCGACGTGATCCTCGCGGGGCCCAACAACGCGCGCAAGTTGCGGGCGAATCCGCTCTGGCAGGCCGTGCCGGCGGTGCGCGCCGGTCGCATTCTCGTGATCGACACCACGGTGGTCGGGCGCCCCGGCGTGCGCATGGGCGAGGCCGCGCGCTTCCTGCGTCGCGCGCTGGTGGATTCGTTCGCGAACATCGGCTCGGGCCTGCCGTGAGCCTGCGCCTTTGGCTGCTGCTGGTGGGCATTGTCATCGTCGCCGCGGTGGTGGCGGTGGCCGGCGGTGCCGTGCCGATCGCGGCCCTCGATGTGCTGCGCGCGCTCGTCGGGCAGGGAGACGCCACGCAGATCGCCATCGTGCAGGACCTCCGGCTGCCGCGCATTGCGCTCGGCATCACTGTCGGCGCGGGCTTGGCGGTGAGCGGTGCTGCGCTGCAGACCACACTGCGCAATCCGCTCGCGGAACCGTATCTGCTTGGCGTCTCCGGCGGGGCCGCGGCGGGCGCCGTCACGGCGGTCACGCTCGGCATCGCGTCCGCGGCGGTGCTGCCGCTGGCCGCATTCGCCGGCGCGGTTGCCGCGGTCGTCGTCGTGTTGCTGGTGGCGCGCGCCGTGGCCGGCCACGCCGACCCGCGCGTGCTGCTCATGGCTGGCGTCGTGGTCGGCGCGTTCTGCACGGCGCTCATCATGGTCGCCCTCGCCACGGCGCCGGAGAACACCGTGCGCGGTGCGCTGTGGTGGATGATGGGCTCCCTCGGTGACGCGCAGTGGCGTGGCGTACGCTGGGTCGCGCTCTACGTGGCGGTCGGCATCGGACTGCTCGTCCTGTGGGCGCGCGACATCGACGTGCTCGCCCTGGGCGAAGACGCGGCGGCCTCGTTGGGCCTCCCCGTCGAGCGCGTGACGCGCCGCGTCTACTTCGCGGCCTCGCTGCTCGCCGCAGCCACCGTGGCGGGCGCCGGACTCATCGGCTTCGTCGGCTTGATCGTACCCGCGATCGGCCGCGCGCTCGGCGCCCGCAACACGCGCGAGAGTCTGCTCGCCGCCGCACTCGTCGGCGCGGCACTGGTCGTGCTCGCCGACCTCGCCGCCCGCACGCTGCTGCGTCCCGCGGAACTCCCGCTCGGCGCCGTGACCGCGCTCATCGGCGTGCCGTTCTTCCTCTGGCGCCTGCGGAGGATGCGATGATCCGCTTCACGGACGTGGTGATGCGCTATCCGCACGCGGCGGCGCCCGCCGTCGATGGCGTCAGTTTCGACGTGCCGCCCGGTCGCATCACGGCGGTCGTCGGCCCGAACGGCAGCGGCAAGAGCACCTTGGTGCGTGCCTTGCTTGGACGGTTGCCGCTCGAGCGCGGCGCCATTGCACTCGATGGCCGTGACCTCATGACGATGCCCCGTCGCGATGTCGCCACGCAGATGGCAGTCGTCGCGCAGCGCGAGGAGCCGGTCTTCCCGCTGCCGGTTCCCGAGTACATCGCGCTGGGGCGGCATCCGCACGGTGGACCGTTCTCGGGACGCAGCCCCGAGGACCGGGCGGCGATTGCGCGCGCCGTGCAGCGCGCCGACGTCGCGGCCTTCGCCGATCGCAGCACGGACCAGCTCTCGGGCGGCGAGTGGCAGCGCGTGCGCATCGCCCGGGCGCTCGCGCAGGGTGGGCGTAGCCTCGTGCTCGATGAGCCCACCACGTTCCTCGATATCGCGCACGAGATGGCGGTGTTCGAACTGCTCGACGCGCTCGCGCGCGAAGGGCAGGGCATCCTGCTCGTCA
>CAYPYY010000216.1:0-2596 GCA_964414995.1 uncultured Gemmatimonas sp. | reverse complement strand
GTCTCCGGCCGCGCCGCCGCCCAGACCCTCGGGGTGACCGAGGGCGCCCTCCGCTACCGCCGCCAGCGCCTCGCGACCGGCGCCCGAGATCGCCGCGCCGACCAGGCGACGGCGCTCGATGGCTACGAGCCCGCCGTCGCCGCGGTGCTGCAGCAGCTCGCCCCGACCGCGGGTGGCGACCGCCCCGTCTGCGGTCAGCTCGTGTACGAGGCCTTGGTTGCCGACCACGGCTACCGCGGCAGCTACCCCGCGCTCGTGCGCTACCTCCGCCGGCTCCGCGGGATCCCGCCCGTCCGCGCGATTCGGCGGATCGAGACGCCGCCCGGCGCGCAGGCGCAGCACGACTGGCTCGAGGAGCGCGTCGAGCTCGCCGGGGCGCCGGTTCGCGTCTTCGGCCTCCTCGGCACGCTCGCGCATTCGCGCGGCAGTGCGCTCTGGCTCGGGCTCCGCATGACGCAGGTCGCGTGGCAGACCGGCCACGTCGCGCTCTTCCAGAGCTACGGCGGGGTCCCGCACGTCGTTCGCATCGATAACCTCAGGACGGCGGTCGCGTCGGGCGCGGGCCCGACCGCGACCCTCACGCCGGCGTTCCACGCCTTCGCGACGTCCTGCGGCTTCGTGGTCGAGGCCTGCCGCGTCCGCACGCCGCGCGAGAAGGGGAAGGTGGAGCGCCGGGTCCGCGTGGTCCATGACGCCCTCGCGCCGCTCTTCGCGCAGAGCTGGACGGATCTCGCGCCGCTCCAGGCGGCGGTCACGACGCGGCTCGCCGCGCTGGAGACGCGCCTCCGGTGTCCGGCCACGGGGACGACGATCGCCGAGGCGCGGTGCGCGGAGCAGGCGGCCCTCCAGCCGCTCCCGGTCTGCGGGGAGCCCTTCGATGTGCTGGTGTCCCGTCGGGTGCAGCGCGATGCGCTGGTCAGCTTCGAGGGGCGCCAGTACTCGGTGCCCTTCGCGTGGGTCGGCCGCGACGTCGAGGTCATCGGCACCGCGCACCATGTCGTCGTGCGCGGGGCAGGCCAGGAGCTCGCGCGCCATCACCGCCACACCGCGGCCACCCTCGTGCTCGAGCCCGCGCACTACGAGGGACCGTCCACGGCGACCGTCCTCGCGCCGACGCCGCTGGGGCGCCGGGCCCGGGCGCTCGCCGCGGCGACGGCGGCGCGCCTCCCCGCCCCCGCCCAGCTCGCGCGGCCGCTCGACGCCTACGTCGCGCTCGTCGCGGCCGCGGCGGGAGCGCGCGCATGAGCCCCGCCCCCGCCATCCCCCTGGATGCCCTCGCCCAGCAGCTCACCGCCCTGGGGCTGGACCACGCGGCGACCGCCCTCCCGGAACTGATCGAGACGGCCGCGCGCGAGCGGCTGGATCCGAGTGCCTTCCTGGGCCGCGTGCTCACGCGGCAGCTCGAGCGCAAGGACGAGCGCCGCATCGCGACGATGCTGACGCTCTCCGGGCTCCCCACGGGCAAGACGCTCGAGACGTACGACTGGGGCTTCCAGCCCAAGGCCGATCGCCGCCAGCTCGACGCGCTCGCGACCTGCAGTTTCGTCCGCGAGCACCAGAACGTGCTCTTCCTGGGCCCGCCCGGCGTGGGCAAGAGTCATCTCGCCTGCGGGCTCGGCGTGAAGGCCGTCAAGAACGGCTTCTCGCTGATGCACGTCGTGCTCGATGACCTGCTGCACGCCCTCAAGGCCGACGCGGCAATCCCGCCCGCCCGGCTCAAGGCCAAGCGCTACCTCAACACCGCGCTGCTGATCATCGACGAGGTCGGCTTCCGCCCGCTCGACCGGATGGAGGCCAATCTCTTCTTCCGCCTCGTCTCGGCCCGCTACGAGAAGGGCAGCATCATCGTGACCACCAACAAGCACGTGCGGGACTGGCCGGAGGTCTTCGCCGGCGACGAGATCCTCACCACCGCGATCCTCGACCGCCTGCTGCATCACGTGCACATCGTCCACATCGATGGGCGCAGCTATCGGCTCCGGGAGCTCGACAAGCTCCTCACGCCGCCGCCCGCCGCCCCCTCACCCCCCAGCGACGGAGGTCGGGTACCCAGTCACCCCCGCAAGACGGGTGCGTAGAACTGGGTGATCGCCAACTGCGTAGAACTGGGTGATCCTTGACAACCCCCAGTGACAAGCAACACATTCTCAGCGCGCGATAAGCATCGACTGATGCCGAATCGGGCCGTGCGCTTTGCGGTTCAGTTGACCCGTCAGCCGCTTGAGGGGAAGGCATGACCGTCGCAAATCTTGTCCGCGCCGCAGTTTGCTTCACGGTCGTAGCGTCCTCAAGCGCAGCTCAATCGCAGCAGCACCCACTCGGGCGTGAACTTGATGAGCTGCGCCGATCCGTTGACGCATTCGAGACCGCGTTCGGACTCCGCCAGCCTACCTTGGCAGAGTTGAGTGACAAGACGCTACGCGATGCCGACGCGGCGGATGCTGCGGCACTCGGCAAGCTTGCATTGCAGCTGGTGTCGTGGGCACGGGAGGACGCGGCGTTCATCGCGCACAGTACATCGCAAGTCAGGGTGTTGGCTGCGCGAGCAACCACTGACCCTGTCGAGTTGCTCGTCGCACTCGAGGCGCTCTCGGAC
>CAYPYY010000215.1:0-2600 GCA_964414995.1 uncultured Gemmatimonas sp. | reverse complement strand
CGCGAAGCGCAGGAGCGCGCCACCCTCTTTCGCGCGCTCATCGACGACTCCGCCGACAGCATCTTCATCGTGGATCTTGCCACCGGCCGCTTCGTGGACTTCAACGAGACCGCCCACCGCGAGCTCGGTTACAGCGCCGAGGAACTGCGCGAGCTCGGGCCACAGCACATCGTCGAGGGCTTCACCGACCTTCCACACTGGCAGACCGACGTGGAGGCGCAGCCGGACGGGCGCGCAAACACCCGCCGCTACGTCCACCGGCGCAAGGACGGCACGACCTTCCCCAGCGAAGTCTCGCGCAGCGTCGTCGACGTCGGGGGCCAACGACTCGTGCTTGCCGTCGCACGCGACATTACCGAGTTGGTGAGGCGCGAGCAGGAACGGGCCGAACTGCAGGACCAACTCCTTCGAGCGCAGCGAATGGAGTCGGTCGGACGCCTCGCCGGCGGCATCGCGCACGACTTCAACAACTTGCTCACCGTCATCAACACCACCACCGACCTCACGCTGGCCGAGGTGGGACTCGACTCCCCGCTGCGGAACGACCTGCTCGGTATCCGCGCCGCGGCCACGCGGGCCGCGACGCTGACCCGCCAGTTGCTGGCCTTCAGTCGCCAGCAGGTGCTCCGCCGCAGCGTCGTGGACCTCAACGCGCTCATCCGGGAGTTCCACCGTCTCGTCCGCCGCGTCATCGGGGAGGATGTCACGATCACCCTCGATCTGCACCCGCAGCCGTTGCGCATCCTGGCCGATCCCAGCCAGATCGAGCAGGTGTTGATGAATCTCTGCATCAATGCCCGCGACGCGATGCCCCGCGGCGGTGTGCTCACGTTGCGCACGAGCTCCGTGGCCGTGGATACCGCAATGGCCGAGCACCGCACCGGAATGGGCACCGGCGCGTTTGCCCTCCTGACCATCTCGGACACCGGCACCGGAATGCCGCCCGAGGTACAGGAGCGCATCTTCGACCCCTTCTTCACGACGAAGGAAGCCGGTAAGGGCACGGGCCTTGGCCTCTCCACCGTGTACGGAATCGTCAAGCAGAGCGACGGCAGCATCTGGGTGGATAGCGAGGTCGGGCGCGGCACGACCTTCGAGATCTACCTGCCGCTCACGTCCGCGGACGAGGCCGACTATGTCGAACGGCCCTCGGGGCCGAGCCACGCCATCGTGGACCGCCGTGGGCCCGAGACCATTCTCATCGTCGAAGACGAACCGTCGATTCGGATGGTCGTCAGCCGAATCCTCGCCAAGTCGGGTTACACGGTGCTCGAGGCTTCTTCCGGCGACGAAGCGCTCGAGAAGGTCGCCAATCTCACTGGCGACCTGCACCTCGTGATGACCGACCTCGTGATGCCAGGCATCAGCGGCATCGAGCTGGCGACTACGCTCCGCGCACGCTTCCCGAACCTGCCCATTCTCCTCTCGTCGGGCTACTCAGCCGAGGCACTCACCGCACAGCTGGGCCAGCGCGAGAGCTTTGCGATGATCAGCAAGCCGTATTCGGTGGATGACTTGCTGAAGGAAGTCCGGAGCCTATTGGACGGGAGTTCGGCGACCTAGCCCGACCAGCGACTAGGCCGCCGCCCCCGACTCCTCCGCTACCGCGACGGCGGCAGCAGCACCGATGCGAACACACCTGCGTGGTCCGACGGCCACAGCACGCCGTCCACGCGATCGCTCGCCAGCTCGCCGGTGAGGTCAATGCGCCCAAGCACCTCGCCGTTGCGGAACGCGAGGCCGCGCGTGAACACGTAGTCAATGCGCTGCGTGAAGCTCTCGGCGGCCGACGCGTTTGAGAGATCTTCCACGTGGCAGCAGGTCAGCCCGGCCACGCTGGGGCGCATCTCGCGCCAGGTGTCACGGAAGCCTGCGCCGGTAACGACCTGATACATCGGCGAGCCCTCGACATCGTTGAGGTCGCCAAGGACGATCGCCGGCGCGCGCCCGGCAAGTGAGGCCATCAACTGCTGCGCCTGGCCCGCGCGCAGCGCCGAGAGCCCCGGGGCCTGCCCAGACTCGAAGTGCGTGCTCGTGATCCAGATGGGCATCCCTTCAATCGTGGCCTGCAGCGTTGCCCAGCCGCGCAGGATAGTCGTGCCCGGCGCGACGGTGCCCAGGTTGACGGCGTAGTTCTGCAGCTCGATCGTGCCCGGCACGACCGACACGCGCTCCGTGTCTACGAGAATCACGTCGCGGTCGCGCACCCCCACGAGTGGATTCGGCGCCGCGTCAATGCTGGTCACGGCGGCGGCGACAGCGTAGGGCATCCCGGCCGCCTGGAGCTCGTTCATCAGGTCGGCGAGGAAGTCGAGGTGCATCGAAACCGGCACGCCGATCGGCGTGAGGTTCACGTTCACCGTCCACACTTCCTGCAGACCCACCACGTGCGGACGGGTGCGGACGATTTCCGCCGCCAGCGCCTGCACGCGCCGCGGCCAGTTCACGGCGTTGATCTCATTGACCGTGGCGACGATGGCCGGGATGTCGTCCGCCGGCGAGCTGCTGGCCAGCGCGGCAATGGCCGGATTCAGGTCGGCACCGATGTACAGGTTGCGGCTGAGCACCGTGATGCGGTCGGCGCCGAGCGTGGCGGCATC
>CAYPYY010000214.1:0-2655 GCA_964414995.1 uncultured Gemmatimonas sp. | reverse complement strand
GCGGCGGGCGGGCTGGGCTTCTCGATGGTCGTGGAGCGCGCGTGAGCAACGCCCTGACCCTGGAGATGGTGGACGGCATCGCCGTCGTCACTTTCGACCTGAAGGGCGAGAGCATCAACAAGTTCTCGCCAGCCGTGATTGACGAGTTCACGGCGATGATTGAGCGCCTCGAGCGCGACACGGCCGTGCAGGGCGCGGTGTTGATCTCGGGCAAGCCGGGCACGTTCATCGCCGGCGCGGACATCGATCAGTTCCTCGAGTTCAAGACCGCGGCGGACGCGCAGAAGGCAAGCGCCTTTGGCCACACGATGATGGCGCGCATCGAGCGCGGGCGCGTGCCGGTCGTGGCCGCTATTGAAGGCGCGTGCCTCGGCGGCGGCCTCGAGTTTGCGCTGGCCTGTGCGTACCGGATTGTCGCCGACACGCCGAAGACGGTGTTGGCGCTGCCCGAGGTGCAGTTGGGGTTGATTCCGGGTGCGGGCGGCACGCAGCGCCTGCCCAAGCGCGTGGGACTGCAGGCGGCGCTCGATATGATTCTCACCGGCAAGAACGTGCGCGCCAAGAAGGCGCTCCAGGCGGGGCTCGTGGACGAGATGGTGCACCCGAGCCTGCTGCGCACGATCGCCATCCAGCGTGCGAAGGAGCTCGCCGCCGGCACGCTCCCGCGCGAGCGTGATGCGCGCAAGCACGGCGCCAAGGAACTGCTGCTCGACGACAACCCGATCGGGCGCGCGGTGGTGTTCCGTCAGGCGCGCGAGATGACGCTGAAGAAGTCCAAGGGCCAGTATCCAGCGCTGTTCGCGGCCATTGATGCGATCCAGGCGGGCTACAGCGGTTCGCCCGAGCACGGCTTCGCGGAAGAGGCGCGGCTGTTCGGCGAGATGTCGATGTCGCCGGTGTGCAAGCAGTTGATGTTCCTGTTCTACGCGACGACCTCGCTCAAGAAGGACGCCGGTGTCGGTGCCGACGTGAAGGCGCGGCCGGTGGATCGTATCGCGGTGCTGGGCACGGGCTTTATGGGTGCGGGCATCGCGTCCATCACGGTGCCGCAGGGCGTGCCGGTGCGGTTCAAGGACACGAACGCAGCGCAGGTGGCGAAGGGCGTGGCCGCGGTGCGCGACGTGCTCAAGGACTGGCTCACCAAGCGGCAGATCACCAAGCAGCAGTTCGACGATCAGATGTCGCTGGTGGCGGGTGCGACGGAGTACACGGGCTTCGGTCGTGTGCCGCTGGTCATCGAGGCGGTGTTCGAGGATCTCGCGGTCAAGCACAAGGTGCTCGCCGAGACGGAGGCGGTGCTCAGCGCCGACGCGATCTTCGCGACGAACACGAGCACGATTCCCATCACCAAGATCGCGGCCGGGAGCAAGCGCCCGCACAACGTGATCGGGATGCACTTCTTCTCGCCGGTGCACAAGATGCCGTTGCTGGAGGTGATCGTGACGCCGCAGACCGCGCCGGAGGTGACGGCGACGGTCGTGGAGTTCGGGCGTCGCATCGGCAAGACGGTGATCATCGTGAACGACGCGCCGGGCTTCTACGTGAACCGCATCCTCGCGCCGTACGTGAACGAGGCGGGGCTGCTGCTCGACGAGGGCGTCGCGATCGAGGAGGTGGACAAGGCGATGAGTCGCTTTGGCTACCCGGTGGGGCCGATCAACCTGATTGACGAAGTGGGCCTCGATATCGCGGGCAAGTCAGGCGCGATTATGGCGGAGGCGTTCGGCGCGCGGATGACGCCGAGTGTGGCGCTGAAGAACGTGCTCGCGGCCGGTCGCCTGGGGCGGAAGGGGAAGAAGGGCTTCTACGCCTACGACGAGAAGGGCAAGCGCGGCGACGTGGACGAGAGTGTGTACCAGCTCTATCCTGGCGGCGCGCGCCGGACGCAGGTGGAGCGAGACGAGATCCAGCGGCGGCTGTCGCTCGCGATGGTGAATGAGGCGGCGCGCTGTCTTGAGGAAGGGATCATCCGTTCGCCGCGCGATGGCGACATTGGCGCGGTGTTCGGGATTGGGTTCCCGCCGTTTCGGGGCGGGCCGTTCCGGCATATGGACACGGTGGGGATCGCCGCGGTCGTGAAGCAGCTCGAGGAGTTGAATGCGCGCTTCCCCGGGCGGTTCGTGCCCGCGGGCGTGCTGGTGACGATGGCCCGCGAGGGGCGGACGTTCTATCCGGCTACCGGGAAGCCCGTATGAGGCAGAATAGGGCATTCCTCGGCATCGTGACCGCTCTCGCGCTCGGCCTTGGCGCGCCGTTGTCGGCGCAAGCGACGCGGGCGGAGCGGTCGGACTACCGCGAGACGTCCTCCTACGCGGATGTGATGGTGTTCCTCGATTCGCTCGAGGCGCTCTTTCCCGGTCGGGTGCTGCGCGGGGTGATTGGGGAGACGGTGCAGGGGCGGGGGGTGCCGTATGTCGTCGTGGCGAGGCCGCTCGTGCGGACCGCGGCGCAGGCGCGCTCGAGTGGAAAGCCCATCGTGTACATCCAGGGCAACATCCACGGTGGCGAAGTCGAAGGCAAAGAGTCGCTGCAGGCGGTGTTGCGCGAACTGCTGCGTGCGCCGGCGCCGAATGTGCTCGATTCGCTGATTCTCGTTGCCGTGCCGATCTACAATGCGGACGGCAACGAGGTGTGGGGGCCGCAGGAGCGGCAGCG
>CAYPYY010000213.1:0-2666 GCA_964414995.1 uncultured Gemmatimonas sp. | reverse complement strand
TGGGCTTCCAGACGGCAACGAGTGTCACGTCAGGTGCTCGGGGTCGGTATAACGTTTGCTTCTGCTGCGAGCGCTCCCATAAAGTGCGGTTGTGGGGCCGCTGCAGACCTTCCATAAAGTGGAGCAGCGGCCCCACAACCGCTACACCAGCTGCGCTCGTCTGCAGCAAGCTTCGTTATGCGACACGGACCACGCTCGTGATGGAGCTAGGTCGCGAGCACACCTGTGCGTACGTGTCGAGAATGCGGTCGTGCTCGGCTGAGGACAGATGCGCCTGCGGTTGATGTACGCCGGACCACGGGATTCCGAGACGATCCAGCCGCGACCCGAGCGCGCGCATTACGCCTACTCCGATGCACAGAAGTGCCTCCGGCTCGGCTGACTGTACGACGCGGGATGTGTAGGAATCCCAGCTGGCCTGGAGGACGGCCTCTCGAACTCGCGCCGCCGGCTTCGGACGCCCGGGCAAGTAGAGTGCTGCGATGCTCGCGTCCACAAGCCAAACTCCACGCTCTCTGAGCTGCGTCAGCACGCGAAGCTTGGCGGCGATCCGCGAGCGGGAATCTGGGTTTCCTGTGCGCTGCACCGCAGCGTGATCCGAACGCTCGTGTGGCTGCCGAACACAGTTCTGAAAGATCTTCCAGAACTGCGGGGTACCTTTGTTCGGCGGGCTGTCGATCGGGCGGGTGAGCGACTCATTCTCTCCGTAGCCAAGAGAGTAGACAAGGCGAACGAAACCCCTTGGTAGTCCAGGAGGACCGCCGGCAGCTGGACGCAGCTCAGAGGCGAGCTCCGAGGACTCCGTGAAGACATGGGACTCGGCGAGCAGAACCACTCGCGTGCGCTCTGGCCTCCAGAACGCACGATGCTGCTCGGCGCGCTTCAGGACTTCTAGTGACTCAGCGCCCGGTCCAATCAGGTCAAAAAGGTGACTGTGCGCTTGCTGGAGATCTGTGGTCACAAGCGGGGCATGAAGTTCGCATAACGTCGGGTTGTGCTGCGGGCACTCCATCAAATGCGGCGGCGTAGCCGCCGCCTCCACACCGTGCCCGGCAGCACCAACCTTCGTTAGCCAGCTTCCGGGCAGCTACAACGATTCAACCGTAACGAGTCACCTCGTCGCACCTCTCACGGCGAGTCAGCGAAGCGGGCCGGTGCGAGAGGCTCCAGCAGTAGTCGATCCTCAGCGACGCGAGTCTGGAGGCCTCGCACAAGCGAGCTCAAGTTCTTGGAGTCGATTGTCGCGCGCGCAGTCGTCCACGATTCCGTGCCGTCTCGATAGGAGCATGAGACGTGGTAAGCCCACCGCTGGCTGCTTCCAAACGAATGGACAACGCTTGCACCTGCATCGCCAAGGCGAAGTGTGTCGCTTCTTGTGCGGCGGAGAGCCGGAGTCGACTTCAGCGCCGCCCGAAACGTCGGGCTCAAGCTCGCCACGACCTTGGTACCACCCTGATCACAGTACTGATACTTGAGAAAGCCGCGCTTCCTAGTACGGCGTGAGAGGTAGGGTGCATGGGCTCTGACGCTCGCCAGAAGGCCACCACTCTGAATCTCGCTTCCGAACGATGCCTCATCACCGCAACCTCCACCGAAGCGCTGGACGGTCGCCCCGAGCGACAGAATGCGTACCGACTCAAGGTCGTAGGAACTCGCCGAGTCCACAGTGGACTGGAAAAGCGAACTGGCTGAGAGTATCCGATTCTCGTTGGCACGATTCGCGGACCCTTGGGTGCTGGCCTCAACCACGTAAGTCTTGGTGCTCGCGACTGGTTGCAGGAGGTCCGGGTTCTCGGTGTAGGTGTCAACAGCACACGTGAACGGAGTCTCGGCACCGACGCGGACTGTCTCCGAGAACTCATGCCACTTCGAGAACCAACCGAATGGTCCTTTCCGCTCGCGCACGCGGAGCAAAAGAGAAATCGCGGTGCCAGCAGCGTGTAGGGAGTCGGGAACATGAAAGGTCAAGGTGTGGCGACTGGCACGAGTTACTGTCGCGGCCGCTCCGTTAATCGTGAGAAGTACATCTTCATTCGGGTCGCCCGGAAGATGTCCCGCAATGCGAACGACTGCTCGTGCAGAAAGCGAATCGAGAACGGTAGGAGTAATGCTAAAGACCGCTGGCGTAACGCCAATGAACGGTACCGCATCCATCATCGCGCTCGCCTGCGCGAGGTAGGCGTTGACGTTGGCCGTGGCGTATCCACCGATTGACTGAAGGTCGGTACGAAGTGTCGCCAACGTACCTGCCATTTCGCGATTCGCGTTGTCGACGACACCATTCGCGTTCTTCTCAGCGCCTTCTAGGACCCCCCGGAGCGAGGGGAGGAGAGCCTCTAGGCGATTGGCCGCTTCTTCAAGGCGATTTGCTGCAACCTGGTCGAAGGCCTGAGCCGCGTTGTCGGACGCCTCACGCAACCCTTGCACAACTGATTCGACGACGAGAGCTGTAGAACCCGCACTGGCTACGTCCTGAGGTGTGAACTTGTCACAGCCAGACAGTAGAAGAGTTAGTGCCCCGATCTGCGTGAGTCGGCTTAGGCGCTGCGGAATCGGCATGTGTGTCTCCTTGGTGCGACCGGTGGTGAGGTGTGCGGGCGGCCCTAGTCTGGCTAACGTGGGCTTGTGCTGCAGACACTCCAAAAGATGCGGCCGCGTAGCGGCCG
>CAYPYY010000212.1:0-2670 GCA_964414995.1 uncultured Gemmatimonas sp. | reverse complement strand
GCGCCGATGGTACTCCGACCGAGAGGTCGCGGGAGAGTAGGCCGTCGCCGGCACCCCCTCGTGGGATGAAAGGCCCCAGTCGATCACTCGACTGGGGCCTTTCCCGTTTCCGCTACCCCCGCTGCCGCGCGCCCGTTCGCTCCGCCCGAACCGTCACACCGTGAGAGGCGCGCGCCCGCCGCGAGTGCCAACCCCCGCCGTTAATCGTCTTTGTCCTGATGGCCACTAAAGCCGGCTTCGTCACCCTCGTCGGCCGCCCAAACGCCGGCAAGAGCACCCTCCTCAACCGTCTGGTCGGGGAGCGGCTCGCCATCGTTTCGCCCAAGCCGCAGTCCACTCGTGACCGCGTCGTGGGCATCCTCTCCGACGACGCCTCGCAGCTCGTGTTTCTCGACACCCCGGGTCTGCTCGAGCCGCGCTACGCGCTCCATCGGTCGATGCAGCACGCGGCCCAACAGGCCATCGCCGATGCGGACGTCGTGCTCTACCTGGTGGACGCCACCCGTGATCTGCCCGAGAACCTCACCGAGCTCGCACAGCTGACGACGCCGCCGACCGCCCCGACGCTCGTGGTCTTCAACAAGGTCGATGAGATCTCGCCAGCGCGTCGCGCCGAATGCGCCGCGAGCGCTCCCGACAGCCTGTTCATCTCGGCGACGACCGGCGAGGGAATTGACGCGCTACTGGCCGCGGTGCGGGCCCGCCTTCCGGAGAGCCCGTTTCTCTACGATCCCGAGGACGTCTCCACGCAGCAACTCCGCTTCTTTGTCGCCGAGTTCCTGCGCGAGACTGCCTTGGAGCAACTTGAGGACGAGGTGCCCTGCGGCATCGCCGTGGGCATCGAGGAGTTTCGAGAGTCCACGGACCCCGTGTACATTCGAGCAGTGCTCTACGTCGAGCGAGACAGCCAGAAGCGGATCGTGATCGGGCAGGGCGGCAGCCGCATCAAAGCGATCGGACAGGCAGCGCGCGCGAAGATTGAACCGCTGGTGGGCCGCAGCGTGTTTCTCGACCTCTGGGTCAAGGAACTGAAGAACTGGAGAAAGAACGCTCAGGCGCTCGAGCGCCTCGGCTACCCGGTGCCGGAGGACGTATCCAGGCGATGACTGCAGATCGCGTGCGAACCACGGGGGACGAGGGCATTCCCAGCGAGATTCGGGCGATGCTCGTATGCCCCGTGTGCCGCCAGCCGCTCGTCGATGTTCGGCGCGACGGAGGCTCCTGGCTCGCCTGCAGTACCTGTGCCGTTGCGTACCCGATCGAGGAAGGCATTCCGGTGTTGCTTCGCGAGCGCGCAACTCAATGGCAGGCAGAGATTTGACACGTTTTTCGTCCGCCCGTAACTTCGCCATCTCCCTCCAGCGCTGACTCAGTGTCGCAGAACATCGCCCTGATCTTCTCACCCGATGGCCAGCCGCTCCCGGATTCCGTCCGGGAGTGGATGGGAAGTCGCCGCTCGCCCACGCGGCTGGAGCGCGACCCGGATGAGATTATGCGTGGCGCGCTGCGAGCGCGGCCGCGGTTGGTCTTGGTGGATGCGCGGCACGATGCGGCGGCGGCCATCAAGATGTGTCGGCGTCTCAAGCTCGATTCCTTCACGGGCATCGTGCCCGTCGTGCTCGCCACGCGGGACGACGATGCGGCGTTCGCCGCCGCGTTCGACGCGGGCGCCGACGAGGTCCTGCGCGAAGGCACGGGGACGCACGAGGTGTCGCTGCGACTCGACGCGCTGCTGCGTCGCAGCGACCGCGACACGTTCGTGCACCCGTCGACGCGACTCCCTGGCACGATCGAGATCGAGCTTGAGATGACGCGTCGCATCGAGGCCGGGCAGCACTTCGCCGTCTGCTACGCGGACCTCGACCACTTCAAGGAATACAACGACCGCTACAGCTACTACGACGGCGATCGCGTGATCCGGATCCTCTCGCGCATCCTGCACGACGTGGTCAAGGGCATCTGTGGCGAGGACGGCTTCGTGGGCCACATCGGTGGCGACGATTTCATCTTTGTCATCCCGGTGCGGCACATCCCGGAAGCCTGCGGCACCGTAGTCGAGGTGTTCGACACGCTGATTCCGTTCCAGTACTCCGAGCAGGACCGCCGCGCGGGCTACTACTTTGGTAAGGACCGGCGCGGCCAACTGCACAAGGTGCCGTTGATGACGCTCTCGGTCGGGGTGGTCACGAACGAGCGGCGCCAGTTCACGCACGCGGGGCAGATCAGCGAATTGGCGACGGAAATGAAGAGCTATGCGAAGTCGTTGCACGGCTCGGTGTACGCAGTTGATCGTCGTAGCGACGGCGCGCCGGGCGAGCTCCCGGTGCAGAATCAGCGATCCGCCCGAGTGGGGGAGGGGTAGTGAACGTCACGTGTGGCGAGTGCCAGTCGGTCTTTCGCGTTGATCCGGCGAAGGTGCCTGCAGGAGGGGTGCGCGCGCGATGCTCGGTGTGCGGCGCCGTGATGCAGGTCGCCGGCGCGGCGACGCAGATGGCGGGCGTAGGTGCCGGGGCGGCGAGTCCGACTCCGACGTGGCAGTCAGCGGTGCCGCGCGCGGTGCTCGAGTCCGACGCCGAGGCGGCACCCGAATCGTTTGTGCCGGAGGCTGCTCCGGTCGCGAGCGCCCCGGCGGCTCCGCCCCGAATGCCGACGCCTGTCGCGGCCCCCGTC
>CAYPYY010000211.1:0-2740 GCA_964414995.1 uncultured Gemmatimonas sp. | reverse complement strand
TGTGGACCACGGACTTCAAGGGCGAGTTCCGCACGGGCGACGGGGTGTGGTGCTATCCGCTCACGATCGCGGACCAGCACACGCGCTTCCTGCTTGCGTGCCAGGCGCGCCCCTCGACGCAGACGGTGACGGCGTGGCCAGTGTTCGAGCGGGCGTTCCGCGAGTACGGGCTGCCGCGCGCAATCCGCAGCGACAACGGAACGCCCTTCGCGACCGTGGGCCTGCACGGCCTGTCGCGCCTCAGCGTCTGGTGGCTCAAACTCGGCATCGCGCATCAGCGGATCACGCCCGGGACCCCGAGCGAGAATGGGGCGCACGAGCGGATGCACCGCTCGCTCAAGCGGCGCGCAATCCGGCCCGCGCAGGCAACCATGCGGGCGCAGCAGCGGGTGTTCACGGCGTTCCGCCACGAATTCAACGAGGAGCGGCCCCACGAGGCCTTGGGCCTCGAGACGCCCGCCTCGCGGTACGCGCCCTCGCCGCGGGCGTACCCGTCCCGGATCCTCGCGCCGGAGTATCCCGGGCACTTCACGGTGAAGGGCGTGACGACGGGCGGGACCTTCCGCTTCCACAACCGCCTGCTGTACCTCGCGAATGCGCTGAGCGGAGAGCGCGTCGGGCTGGACGAGGTCGACGATGGCGTGTGGCACATCTACTTCGGCGCCGTGCTGATTGCGACGCTCGATGAGCGGGATTACATCATCCGGGAGTGACTCGACGAGTGTCACCCATGTTGCCGGACAGAAGTGTTACCCATGTACCCGGACTATACCGAGTCCGGCCTAACGTTGGCTTGTGCTGTGGCCGTTCAAATCATTGCGGGGCGGCGGCCACGCCGACCCGCCCTACGATGAAGGCGGGGCCGCCGCCCCGCTACCCTAGCCACGGCCATCAGTCACCAAGCGTCGTTATGCCGGGCGGGCACGAACCTGACGCAGGCGGCGCGCCGCGAGGCTGGTTGGCGGCGCCGCGCGGGACGGCGCAGGAGTCCCGGTGCCGCCCGGCATCGGACCCCCAGGGGTCCGGCGAAGCTCATCCCGGCCCTGCACCGGACCGCGGCGCCGCCCGCGCGAAGCTCGCGGTCGCAGTTGCAGTTCCCCCACAGCCCTGAGATCTCTGCCCTTGCCCGACGCCGTCCTGGCGGGTTGGGCCTCGGGCATAGAAGTTATGACTGGGCTGGCCCCCCGACCTCTCGTGGGTTAGCTCCTCGAGTGCGTCGAAGGTGCCAGAGCCACTGGCGACGGAACGTCGCCCTTCCTGCAACGGAGGACCAACCCATGTCATCAGCGTCTGTGGTAGCTCCCTCAACTATCTGGCTCGGCTGGGATGTGCACAAGGCCTCGGTCACCTCGGCGGTGCTGCGCGACGGGGCGGCCCAGGCCGAATGCGTGGACCGCCTGCCGAACGCGCTCCCGAAGCTCGAGCGGTACGTGCGGCGCTGGCAGCGCGAGGGGGAGGTGCGCGTGGTCTACGAGGCGTCGTGTGCGGGCTTCGTGCTCCAGCGCGCGTGCACGGCGTGGGGCGTGGCCTGCGACGTGATTGCGCCCTCGTTGATCCCGACGCGGCCGGGCGTGCAGCGGAAGCACGACCGCTACGATGCCGTGCAGCTCGCGCGGCTGCACCGGGCGGGCGAGCTCACGCCGGTGCGCGTGCCGGCTGCGGCCGAGGAGCGAATCCGCGACGTGGTGCGCCTGCGGATGACGCTGCAACGCGAGGTGATGCGCTCGCGGCACTACGTGCTCAAGTTCCTCACGCGGCGCGGCTGCGTGTATGGGGCCAAGCCCTGGACCCCGGCGCACCACACGTGGCTGGCGACGTTGCTGCGGGAGGCGTCCCCGCTCGACGGGGAGGACCGCGAGATCCTGCAGGAGCACTTGGCACTGCTCTCCTACAAGGAAGGGCGCCGCACGGCGCTCGACCAGCGCGTCGCGGGGTTGGCGGCGACGCCGGCCTATGCGCCGCTCGTCGGTCGCCTCGGCTGCTTCCGCGGCATCGATACGTTGGCGGCGATGGTGCTCGCCACGGAGCTCGGCGACTGGCGGCGCTTCGCGTCGCCGCGCGCGCTGATGAGCTACGTGGGCCTCGTGCCGCGCGAGCACTCGAGCGGGGAGCGGGAGCGCCGGGGCGCGCTGACGAAGGCCGGGAACGCGCACGTGCGCCACGTCCTGGTGCAGGCGGCGTGGAGCTATCGGCACCTGCCGCGCGTGGGCAAGCGCCACCAGCAGCGGCAGGCGGGCCAGCCGGCCGATGTGATCGCGCACGCGTGGAAGGCGCAGCACCGGCTGTACAAGCGCTACCACCGGCTGCAGGACGGCCACGCGCGGCAGGTCGCGGCGGTCGCGGTGGCGCGCGAGTTGATCGGCTTTCTGTGGGCGGTGATGCGCGAGGAGGCGCCGCCGCACGCGTAGAACACGAAGGTTCTGCTCGGGTGCCAGCGGCACGATAGGGAGGACGCGCGTCACACGTTATCGGGTAGCGCTCGCGAGGGCGCGAATCCCCGCGCATAGACAGCGCCTGCTCCGGACGAATCCACTTCGTGCCGCTCCGGTCTCTCAGAGACTGACCGGCGTATAGCAGCAGGATTCATCGTCGAAGCCGCCGCTGGCATCCGAGCCCCTCGCTTCACCACCCTCGACGCGGGAGCGCCGATGTAGTGCGTGCCCTTGACGAATGCCCAGTCATAGCAACGTGTGCTTCTGCTGCAGACACTCCATAAAATGCGACCGCGAAGCGGGCGCTA
>CAYPYY010000210.1:1233-2761 GCA_964414995.1 uncultured Gemmatimonas sp. | reverse complement strand
TCGCGCACGATACGCGCGGGCAGCTTGGGATCGGCCAGCGCGGCCGTGCCGATCGCGACCGCACTCGCCCCGGCGAGGAGGTACTGCAGGACGTCCTCTGCGCGCTGCACCCCACCGGCGCCGATGATCGGCGTCGTCGGCAGTCGCTTGTGCACGCGGTGCGTGGCGAGCACACCCACGGCGAGCAGCCCGGGCCCACTCACGCCGCCGGAGCCGAAGCCCAACAGCGGGCGACGCTGCGCGACGTCAATCACGAGTCCCGGAATGGTGTTGATCACCGTGATGCCATCCGCGCCCGCATCCACGGCGCTCGCGGCCACGTCGGCGAGATTCGGCAGCGTCGGCGAAAGCTTCACGAACAGCGGCCGCTTGGTGGCCGCGCGCGCACCGGTGATCACGGCGCGCAGTGCGGCCGGATCGGCCCCGAACTCCATCCCGCCCTGCTTCACATTTGGGCAGCTCACATTCAACTCGTAGCCGGCGAAGCCACTCGCGTCGTCGAGATGCGCCACCACCGTCCCGAAGTCCTCGGCGATCTTGCCTACGACATTCACCAGCACCTGCGGGCGGCGCAGGTGCTGCGCGATCCACGGAAGATCCTCGGCCTTCACCGCGTGCATCCCGGGGTTGGCGAGCCCGACCGCGTTGATCATTCCGCCATCGAAGTCCCCCACGCGCGGCGCGGGCGCGCCACTGCGCGGCTCCGGGCTGACGGCCTTCGTCACGAGACCACCGAGTGTCTCGAGCGGCATCACGTCGGCGATTTCGCGTCCGTACGCCGCGGTGCCCGCGGCGAGCAAGACAGGATTCTGGAAACTGAGTCCCGCCGCGCGCACCTCAAGGATCGCAGCACTCACGGCGTGGCCTGCCGCGTGCGCCGCTCGTAGTGCTGCAGGTACTCGATCACGGCATCCGTGATGCTCTGCGCGATATCGCGCTGCCCCTCGACGCTCGCCATCCACGCCGCATCCTCGACGTTGGTACCGAATCCAACCTCGACGAGGATGGCAGGCATAAATGCTCGCGCGAGCACGGCAAAGCCGGCCTGCTTGACACCGCGATTGGTGCCGGGGTGCCGCGCGGCCAGCCGCGCCTGGACCAGTTCGGCCAGGTCCGCCGACTCGCGCAGGTGTTCGTTCTGCGCGAGGTCGTTGAGGATGAAGGAGAGCGGGTCGCCCTTGTCGGGATCCGTCTGCGTCTCGAAGCGCACGACGTCGTTTTCCATCGCGGCGACGCGCCGCTCGTCTTCGGTCCGCGCCGTGGCGAGGAAGTAGGTCTCGACGCCGCGCACCCGCTGGCCGTTGCGCCACGACGGATTAGCGGCGTTGGTGTGCAACGAGATGAAGAGGTCGGCGCGACGCGCGTTGGCAATCGGCCCGCGATCATCACGGGCGATCAGGGTGTCGCGGCTGCGGGTCATCACGACGTCGAGGCCACGCTGCTTGAGCTCGCGCTCCACGCGCTGCGCCATCGCGAGCGTCAGCCGCGACTCGTTGATGCGCCGGCCGCCGATGACGACGCCGGGATT
>CAYPYY010000210.1:0-1133 GCA_964414995.1 uncultured Gemmatimonas sp. | reverse complement strand
GTCCCGCGCGGACCCGGCGCGTTCCGCGCGAGCCCCTGAAAGAGCCGCACCTCGGCACGCGTGCGATCCCACACGATTCCGATACCGAATCGCGGGACGATCTCACTGAAGAGCTGCAGCGGCACGAAGGGCGCGTTCTCGTGCACGCGCAGCGATTCGTGCATCGGCACCACAAACCCGTTGTACGCGATGAACGGACTGCCCGTGCGCAGGTCCAGCACGGTGCTGTAGAGCGTGAGGCGCCAGCGCCCGCCGGCCGCGGAGTCGAGCCCGCCGCCGAGGAGCCGCGCCATCACGTCCAGTCGGACGAGCCCTCCGCTCTCTGTCGGCAACAGCGTGACCACCGTGTCGCCCGAGACACCACGCACGCGGATGGCGTTGCCGGGCGGCCGATCATCGCCGCCCCGCGCGCCCGCCTCGGCCGGCGACGCCACGAGGAGCACCAGCGCGCCGAGCGCCAGCGCCAACCGTCGAGCGCCCCGCAGCGTGAGTCGCGTACGACGCATCAGCGCGTGCTCCGCAGCGCGCGCTGCACTTCGCGCGCGTCGTCGCGTTCCTTCAGGTCCGCGCGCTTGTCGTGGAGCTTCTTGCCGCGGCCGAGTCCGAGCTTGAGCTTGGCGCGCCCGTGCTTGAAGTAGAGATCCAGCGCGACCAGCGTGAGCCCCTTCCGTTCGACGGCGCCGATGAGATGCCGGATCTCCTTCTGATGCAGCAGGAGCTTGCGCGTCCGCGTCGGCGCGTGATTGTAGATGTTCCCACGATCGTACGGCGCGATGTGTGCATTGAGCAGCCACACCTCGCCGTCCTTCACGATGCCGTAGGCATCGGTGATCTGCGCGCGTCCGTCGCGCAGCGCCTTCACTTCCGTTCCCGTCAGCACGACCCCAGCCTCCCACGTCTCGAGAATCTCGTAGTCGTGGCTTGCGCGCTTGTTCCGCGCGATCGGGACGATCGCATCGTCGGGGGTGGATTTGGACATTCTGACGCCTGAAGGATGACGATTCAGCGTTGACTTGGGTATCTAGCTCCGGTACGTTCCTGCTCCACGCCGAAGTGGTGGAATTGGTAGACGCGCTGCATTCAGGGTGCAGTGGGCGACAGCCCGTGGGGGTTCGAGTCCCCCCTTCGGCACT
>CAYPYY010000209.1:0-2795 GCA_964414995.1 uncultured Gemmatimonas sp. | reverse complement strand
CTCGAGGGGCTTGCGGCCGTCGCGGAGGAGCAATGAACGTGCGCGGCCTGCTGCTGCTGCTGGTCTTCGCCAATGTCGCCTTCTTCGCGTGGTCGCGCTGGATCGCGACGCCGCTCGCGCCCGGCGCGTCGCCCGCGCCGGCCGCGCCGCCCCTCGTCCTCGGGCGCGAGGCGCCGGCCCCGGCGCGGCCGGCCTCGAGCGAGGGCGAGGCCGAGCGGCCGCTGCGCTGCGTCAGCATCGGGCCGTTCCTCGATCTGACCGAGGCAGCCCGCGCCTCCACGCGGCTGCGCGAGCTCGGCTTCGGGCCGCGCCAGCGCGCTTCGGAGGGCACGGTGTGGTCCGGCTGGTGGGTCGCGCTCGGGCAGCTCGAGAGCCGCGAGGCCGCCGAGGGCGCGGTAGAACGGCTTCGGCAGTTCGGCGTGACCGACGCCTACATCATGCCCGGCGAGGAGGGCCGCGTGACCGTGTCGCTCGGGCTCTTCTCCGAGGAGCCGCGCGCGCTGCGGCGCCTCGACGAGGTCAAGGCGCTCGGCTACGCGCCCGAGGTCTCCGAGCGGCAGCGCAGCGGTACCGTCTACTGGATCGACGCCGACCTGCCGGTGCCCGGCCAGCTGCCCGATCCTGCGTCCTTCGACGGCGGCGTGGGCCGGATCACGCGCCTCGAGATGCGCCGCTGCGATGCCGAGGGCGAGTCGAGCCAGGCGATCGAGCCGTCGCTCGTCCCGGCCGGCGTGCCGGGCTGAAGTAGAATGTCGCAGGCACGCCGGGTTAGCTCAGACGGTAGAGCAGCTGATTTGTAATCAGAAGGTCGCGGGTTCGATTCCTGCACCCGGCACCACGTTTCACAGGGTCGGGGGTGTGTACGGGGGTGCGTAGCCTGCCGGGGGTGCGGTCCCCGCGACGAAGCAGACGGCGAACAAAGGAGTGGCGCTAATGTTCTGCCCAGCGACGCTCGAAGACGTCATTCGATTGCTTCAAGGATTGCTCACTCCGGTAATCGCTGCCATCGCGGTGTACATCGCGTGGCAGCAATGGAGAACGAATCGTCAGAAACTCAACCTTGAACGATACGACCGACGCATCCGCATCTATGAGGAGGTTCGCAAGATCCTGAGTATCGTGATGCGCGATGGGTACGCCACTACCGACGACCTCTTGAAGTTCAGGACTTCCGTGTCCGAGGCGGACTTTCTGTTCGGCCCGGAAGTCATGAAGTACATCGACGAGATTTACCGACACGGCCTCAAACTGTGGCGGTGGAAGCAAGAGTATCGCGACTACACTCAGACAAAGCCCGAAGGCTACGACCATGAGAAAGTCGTCGACGAGATGCACAAAGAACTCGAATGGCTGTCAAATCAGTTTGAACCCGCCAAGGCATTGTTCAAGAGATATCTCAGCATCGGCGCCAGAGACTAGAAGGACAGTCCGGTGAAGACCCTGCGGTACCTTGGTGTCGTCTTGTTCGGTGTTTTGCTTCTATTCGTGCTCGCAGCGAAGTTCTCGACCGTCGAGACACGCTATCGGTGCGATGCCACCCTCATGTCCAATGGAAACGCGGAAGATCTCACGGTCTATCTGAAACTGGAGAGATACCGTTGGTGGGTCGGCCTATGGTCAAACTCCGACGGGACTCTCTGGATGGAGACGCCAAACCAAGGGACGGACTACTTCGGCCACCTCGTCGAGGTGGGCGACCAAATCCAAATCCATGTATCGCCGGATACTCTTCGTGGCCAGTTTTCACTGCTTAGCAAGGCTCTCTCCGTAGTCACGCTTCGGGGTCACATCGAAGGCAGTTGTGCGCCTATCGCCGCATGATGCTCCGGCGCTAACTCCGGCTCTATGGCGAACAACGACCAGAGCCACTTGGCCATGCGGCTCGACACCGGAGCCTAGGCTCGGCGACACCGCACCTACCGCGAACCGAGCAACCCGGTGTGCGGCGCTGACGCGATCGATCAGGCACTTCGCATTCTGCGCCGGAATGGTCTCTCTAGGCCCATGGCATTCGACTCGTCAAGTGTCGAGACAACTCAACGAGATGGTGTTCGTTTAGCTGCCTGGAGATATGCGCCTGCATTTCGTGCAGCTCGGCGTTCAGGCCGGCGATTAGCGCGTCCAAGTGACTCACGCACAACCGAAGGGCCGCCCCGTCAGGAAGTTCTTCATAGGACTCGATAACCGCCAGGTTTGTAACGACGGATCCTGTGCTCGACTTGAAGTTTGCGAACACCTCGATGCGTCTTCGTTCGAGCGCTACGTGCGCCGCCGACCTGTGTCGCGCATCCATAAGCAACTCATGTGCTTCATCCGTTCCTTTGTGGTCTTTGACCTCACGTACCGTCAATGGCGCGCGTCCATCGGCCGACAAGAAGCACCTTCCATAAGCAACTACAGCGAAGGCCCAATCTCGGTGCGCTCGACCTATCTCCTCACGAGTCGGAGTCGAACCCTCTTTCAAGAGACGTTCAGTGACTTCCAGTACCCCCGCAATAGCTTCACGACAAGACTGGAGGTCGTAAACGACACTCACCCGACCTCGAAACCGCTTTACGAGGGGACTGTTTGTGATCAGTACCATTCCGCGCACTGGCTTTCCATACATGCCATACGCGTTGAGTGGCTGCTCAGGTTTCACCTGCGGGTCTCCGTCCAACGAAGAAGTTTTGCCCACAGCATCAACACGGAGGATAGCATCCGCCTAGCACGGACGATTGGATGCGGATATCCGAAGCAGCAGTACTTGCCGCTCGCCTCTGGAATCGCCACCCCCGCAAGTGGAGGAGGTGGCG
>CAYPYY010000208.1:0-2800 GCA_964414995.1 uncultured Gemmatimonas sp. | reverse complement strand
ACCTCGCGCGGCACTCGGGGCCGGCGCTCTCGCCGTTCAATGCCTGGGTGCTCTCGAAGAGCCTCGAGACGCTGGCGCTGCGGCTGGAAAAGCATTCGTCCAACGCGCTGCACCTGGCTGCCGCGTTGGAGCGGCATCCCGCGGTGCAGCAGGTGCGCTATCCCCATCTGCCGTCGCATCCGCAGGTCGAGCTGGCCTTGCGGCAGATGCGCTGGGGTGGCGGCATCCTCACGCTGGAGGTAGCGGACTACGCCACGGCCCGACGGGTCATTGATGGACTGCGCCTGCTGTCGCACTCGCCGAACCTCGGCGACACGCGCACAATCGTCACGCATCCGGCGAGCACCACGCATTCCAAGCTTACCGAGGCCGAGCGTGCGGAGGTCGGCATCACGCCGGGTCTCCTGCGCGTCTCGGTGGGGCTGGAGCACGTGGACGACGTGCTGGCGGATCTCACGCAGGCGCTGGATGGCGCTGTGGCGCTACTTGCCGGCGCGGAACCGGGCGAGGGCCTCGCGCGTGAAGTCCGAGAGCACCATCCGCCCGCTCAGCGCAGCGCGCTCTGACATCCGCGACTCCCAGTCCTCGGTGCCGCGCCAGAAGATCCGCTTCATCTCCGCCATCGCCTCGGGGTTCGACGCCGCGAGGCGCGTGGCGTGCTCGCGCACCGCGGCGTCCAGCGCCGGGATGTCGTCGCAGAGCATCGCGTAGAGGCCGTGACGTTCACACCACGCCGCGTCGTGCCAGTTGGCGTGCACGCCGAGGTACTGGAAGGCGGCGAGGCCGAGCTTGCGCTCGAGTGCCACGCCGACGACAAAGGGTCCGATGCCGACCTGGAGCTCCGACAGCTTGGCCTGCGCACTGCGGGTGGCAATGGAGTAGTCGCTGGCGGCGATGACGCCGAGCGCGCCGCCGGCGGCGCGTCCCTGCACGCGGGTGAGCACGAACTTGGGCGCGCGAATCATCGCGAGGATGACGCGGGCGAAGCCTGAGAAGAACGCTTGGCCCTGTTCTGGCGTGGCGACCGCCGTGAACTCGTCGAACGACGCGCCGGCGCAGAAGGTGCTCGTGCCGGCGCTGCGCAGGACGATGACGCGCGCCGCGGGATCGTTACCGAGCGTCGTGATGCCGGCGGCGAGCTCGTTCAGGAGCTTGGCGGGGAGGGAGTTGCCCTTGGGGTGCGAGAACTCCACCGTCCCGATGCCGTCGGCGACGGAAAGTTCTACGTGGCCCTCGGGCACGGGCTGGGCCGGGGAGGCGTTCGTCATAGGCGGGAAAGATAGCGCCGCCCACGGCGGGCATCGTCCCCGTGCGTGGACTCCCTATATAGATTTCGCGTATGACGCAGACCACGACCCCCCAGGAAGATCCGGCGCAGGTGGCCGCCTTCGAGGCGCGCATCGCGGCCGGCGAGAGCATCGAGCCCAAGGACTGGATGCCGGAGCGGTATCGCAAGCAGCTGACCCGGATGATGGCGCAGCACGCGCACTCCGAAGTGGTGGGAATGCTGCCCGAGGGCAATTGGATCACCCGTGCGCCGTCGCTCCGGCGGAAGATGTCGCTGATCGCCAAGGTACAGGACGAGGCGGGGCACGGGCTCTACATCTATTGCGGCACCGAGACGCTCGGTGTGGACCGCCACGACCTGTTCCTGCAACTGCTCGACGGCAGCGCGAAGTACTCGAGCATCTTCAACTATCCGACCCTGAGCTGGGCGGATATGGGCGTGATCGGCTGGCTGGTGGACGGCGCGGCCATCGTGAACCAGACGGTGCTCGCCAAGACCTCCTACGGGCCGTACGCGCGCGCGATGGTGCGCATCTGCAAGGAAGAGAACTTCCACAAGCGCCAGGGCTACGAGATCTGCGCCACGCTCGCGCAGGGCACGCTGGCGCAGCGCGAGATGCTGCAGGACGCGGTGAACCGCTTCTGGTGGCCGGCCCTGATGATGTTCGGTCCCAGCGACAAGGAGTCGCCGAACTCCGCCGAGCTCCTCAAGTGGCGCGTCAAGCGCAAGACGAATGACGAGCTCCGGCAGCGCTTCGTGAACCTCACGGTGCCGCAGGCGCAGGCGATCGGCGTGACGGTGCCGGACCCCGACCTGCGTTACAACGAGCAGACCAAGAACTGGGAGTTCGGCGAGATCGACTGGAACGAGTTCTGGGACGTCGTGCGCGGCAACGGCCCCTGCAACGCAGAGCGGCTGGCGGCCCGCAACGCCGCGCACGCGGACGGGCAGTGGGTGCGTGAGGCCGCGTTGGCGCACGCCAACAAGAAGTCCCGAGCCACGTCGGCCGCGTAGCACACAATGACGAACGAACAGTCCTGGCCCCTCTGGGAAGTCTTCACGCAGGGCACCGATGGCGCGCCCTTCGAGCACGCAGGCTCCTTGCACGCGACCGATGCCGAGCACGCGCTGCAGAACGCGCGCGACGTGTACACGCGGCGCGGCGAAGCGGTGAACCTCTGGGTGGTGCCGTCGAACGAGATCACGGCGTCAGCGCCCTCCGACGCGGGTCCGTTCTTTGATCCCGGCAATGAGAAGGCGTACCGTCATCCGCAGTTCTACAAGATCCCGCGTGGGATTCGCATCTTCTGATGGCCGCACACGACGAAGAACCGGGCATCGCGGCGGGTGAGGCGGCCGCGGGCACGGTCAACGTGGCGGGGCAGCGGCGCCCGCGGCTCGGTAATCCGCTGTTTGAGTACCTGCTGCGCCTGGGTGACGACCGGCTGATCCTCGGCCATCGCGTCTCGGAGTGGACGGGGCACGGGCCGATCCTCGAGGAAGACATCGCCA
>CAYPYY010000207.1:0-2801 GCA_964414995.1 uncultured Gemmatimonas sp. | reverse complement strand
AAGGGCCAGCCCTCGCAGTCCAACGCGGTCTCGCACGGCTGCCCGCCGACTCGCCACAAGAACATCACCGTCATCAACACGGGGAGGAACGCGTAATGTCGCTCCATTCCCTGCTGGCGGTGGCCCGCCACCTCTCGCGCAATGAGTGCGAGGCCATCGCGCGGCGCGTACTCTCGTTCTCGACCGCCGACGAATGCCGCGTGACAATCTCCTCCGGCGTGCGCGCCAACACGCGCTTTGCCGTGAACCAGATCTCCACCGCGGGCGACAACTACAACGCCTCCGTCAACATCCGCTCGGTGTTCGGCAAGCGCGTCGCCACGGTCACGGTCAACCGCCTCGACGATGCCGCGCTGCGCGAGGCGGTGGCCAACTGCGAGCGGATCGCCAAGCTCGCGCCGGAGGATCCGGAGCTGATGCCGGAACTCGGCCCACAGCAGTACGACGAGCCGATCGTGTGGAGCGATGCCACGGCCTCGCTCGAGCCCGAGGCGCGCGCCGAGGCGGTGCGGGCCATCACGGAGCCGGCGCGGCGGGCTGGGCTCATTTCGACCGGCTACCTCGAGGCGCAAGCGCAGGCCTTCGCGATTGCTAACAACAAGGGCCTGTTCGCGTACCAGCGGAGCACCGGCGTGGCGTTCACGACTACCGTGCGCACGCAGGACGGCACGGGCTCCGGTTGGGCGGGCGCCAGCGACAACGACTTTCGGCGCATCGACCCGCGAGTGCTGGCCGAACGCGCGATCGAGAAGGCGCGTCGCTCGGCGAACCCCGCGGCGATCGAGCCGGGTCGCTACACGGTGGTGCTGGAGCCGACCGCGGTCGCCAACCTCGTGCAGCTCATCGGGGGCGCGCTCGGGGCCCGCAACGCGGACGAGGGCCGCTCGTTCTTCTCCAAGGCCGGCGGCGGAAACAAGATCGGCGAAAAGGTCGTAGATGAGCGGGTGACGCTGGTTTCGAATCCCCTCGACCCTCGCGTGCCCGCCAATACCGCGGGCTTTGACGGCTCGCCCAACCGGCGCACCACGTGGATCGAAAATGGCGTGGTGCAGAACCTCGCTTACGATCGGTACTGGGCCCAGCGCACCGGCAAGCAACCCACGTCGGCCGCGGGCACGCTGGCGATGAACGGCGGCGAGACCAGCGTGGACGAGATGATTCGCTCGACGGAGCGCGGCCTCCTCGTCACGCGCTTCTGGTACATCCGCGGCGTGGACCCGCGCACGATCCTGTTCACGGGCCTCACGCGCGACGGCACCTTCCTCATCGAGAACGGGCGAATCACGCGTCCGGTGAAGAACCTGCGCTACAACGAGTCGCCGATCTTTATGCTCAACAACGTCCTGGCGATGGGCCGCCCCGAGCGCGTGAGCGCCTCGGAGGCCGGTGGCCCCGGTCAGGCGATTATGGTCCCGCCGCTCAAGGTGCGGGACTTCACCTTCACCAGCACGAGTGACGCCATCTGATATGACGGACCGCCGCGATTTCCTCCGGACCACCGGAGCAGCGGCTGCGGCCATCGCTTTCGCGAGCACGCCTCGACGCGCGAGCGCCGCCCCGGCCCTGGACGACCTCGACCGCTTCCAGAGCGGCGCGTCAAAGGAACTCCTCCTCGATGCCATCAACGCCGCAAAGATGGCGGGCGCCGGCTACGCCGATGCGCGCATCGCCCGCATCCGACAGAACTTCGTCGTGACGCGTGAGCAACAGATCGTCAACGTGGTCGACACCGACACCCTCGGCTGCGGCGTGCGCGCGCTCGTGGACGGCTGCTGGGGCTTCGCCGCCACACGCGACCTCACACGCGAGGCCGTGACGGCGGCGGCGCGGGAAGCCGTGGCGATCGCCAAGGCCAACCGCCCGGCCCGCGACCGCGCCATCCAGCTCGCGCCCGTGCAGGCCTACCCCAACGCCACCTGGCGCTCCGCCTACACGACCGATCCGTTCGAAGTCCCGCTCGAGCAGAAGGTGGACGTGCTGATGCGCGCCAACGCCGAGGCGATGAAGGTGCAGAACGTGCGCTTCGTGAACTCCATCCTGTTCTTCGTGAAGCAGGAGAAGCAATTCGCGAGCACCGAGGGCTCGGTCATCGACCAGACGCTGATTCGCACCTGGCCGCTCTTCACTGCCACGGCGGTCGCGCCGGACTTCTCGGACTTCCAGAACCGCCAGGCCTCCGAGGCCGCCCCGATGGGCCGCGGCTGGGAGTACGTCCTCCAGTGCGACCTGCCCGGCAACGCCAAGAAGTGGGCGGAGCAGGCCGTCGAAAAGCTCTCGGCCAAGCCCGTCGAGGTCGGCAAGTACGACCTCGTGCTCGCGCCGTCGAATATGTGGCTCACCATCCACGAGAGCATCGGCCACCCGACCGAGCTCGACCGCGCGATGGGCTACGAGGCCAACTACGCCGGCACGAGCTTCATCGCGCCGCCGGAGCAGCACCTCGGGAAGCTCAAGTACGGCCCGAGCATTATGAACGTGCAGGGCGACCGTTCGCAGGAAGGCGCCCTCTCGACCATCGGCTGGGATGACGACGGCGAGAAGCCCGACGACTTCCTGATCGTCAAGAACGGGATGTTCAACGACTATCAGACCACCCGCGAGCAGGCGGGCTGGCTGCGCGACTGGTACCAGTCGCAGGGTCGCCCCGTGCGCTCGCACGGCTGCTCCTACGCCGATTCGTGGGGCAGCGTCGCGTTCCAGCGGATGCCCAACGTCTCGCTGATGCCGGGCAACGACAACACGACGTGGAACGATCTCATCGGCGGCGTGGAGCGGGGCATCGCCATCGTCGGCGACGGCTC
>CAYPYY010000206.1:0-2869 GCA_964414995.1 uncultured Gemmatimonas sp. | reverse complement strand
ACCCAGAGCCCGCCCATCGTGTAGTGCACGGCCGGGTAGATGCGCATCGGCCGCTGGTACGGGTCCTCGTCCGTGATGCGCTGATACATCTCGAAGAGGTTGCCGTAGCGCTCCTCGATCGCGGGCTTGCCGAGCCGCTTGATGGCATCGGCGAAGTCGAGGTACACGCCGCGCCCACCGGGGCCCACGCCGCGGCCGTCGTCGCAGGCTTCCTTCGCGGCGCGCGAGGCGATGTCGCGCGGCGAGAGGTTGCCGAAGCTCGGATACTTGCGCTCGAGGTAGTAGTCGCGGTCCTCCTCGGCGATCTCCGAGGGGTGCTTGCCGACGTCTTCACGGCGCTTGGGCACCCACACGCGGCCGTCGTTGCGCAGCGACTCGGACATCAGCGTCAGCTTGGACTGATGGTCGCCGGCGACGGGGATGCAGGTCGGGTGGATCTGCGTGAAGCAGGGATTCCCGAACGCGGCGCCCTTCTTGTACGCCCGGTACGTCGCGGTGACGTTGCAGCCCTTGGCGTTCGTCGAGAGGTAGAAGACGTTGCCGTAGCCACCGGTGGCGAGGATCACCGCATCCGCCGCGTGCGCCTCGATCTCTCCCGTGGTGAGGTCGCGCACGATGATGCCGCGCGCCTTGCCGTCCACCAGCACCAGCTCGAGCATCTCGTGGCGCTCGTACATCCTCACGCCGCCGCGGGCGATCTCCTTCTCCAGCGCCTGGTAGGCGCCAATCAGCAGCTGCTGCCCTGTCTGCCCGCGTGCGTAGAATGTGCGGGAGACCTGCGCACCGCCGAACGAGCGGTTTGCCAGCAGGCCGCCATACTCGCGCGCAAACGGCACGCCCTGCGCGACGCACTGGTCAATGATGTCCACCGACACCTGCGCGAGGCGATACACGTTGGCCTCGCGGGCGCGGAAGTCGCCGCCCTTGATGGTGTCGTAGAACAGGCGCTGCACGGAGTCGCCGTCGTTGCGGTAGTTCTTGGCGGCGTTGATGCCGCCCTGCGCGGCGATCGAGTGCGCGCGGCGCGGCGAGTCCTGGAAGCAGAAGCAGCTGACGTTGTAGCCCAGCTCACTGAGCGTCGCTGCGGAGGACGCGCCCGCGAGGCCCGAGCCCACGACGATCACGCTGAACTTTCGCTTGTTGGCCGGGTTCACCAGCTTCATCTCGAAGCGGTGCTTGTCCCACTTCTCGGCGAGCGGGCCGGAGGGGATCTTGGCGTCGAGCTTGAGGGTCATTGACGGGGAGCCTTAGTCGACGAGGCCGAGCAGGACGCCGATCGGCACGGCAATGAATCCTGCCCAGGTGATGACGGCGAGTCCGAGGGCGAGCTTGCGCTCGAGCGGCATCGGGTTGGGCTTGGCGACGCCCAGCGTGCGGAACGCGGCCCACACGCCGTGATAGAGGTGCAGTCCGAAGAACGACATCGCGACGATGTAGAAGACCGCGACCCACACGCGCTCGAAGCCGAGCACCACGTTGCCGTACGCGCCGCCGCGACTGAAGGCGGGGTGCAGCGTGCCCGTGGTGAAATGCAGGATGTGGTAGATGAGGAACAGCGCGAGGATGATGCCGCCCACGCGCATCGTGCGCGACGCCCAGGTAGAGACCTGCGACGTGCGCACGGCGTAATCCTGTGGCCGCGCAGCGCGCGCCCGCGCCGTGAGTTGCAGCGCGGAGATGATGTGAAGCACGGCCATCACGAACAGGCCGATGCGCGCAATCCAGAGCAGCGGGCCCAGCGACTGCAGCTTGTGCGCGTACGAGTTGAAGACGTCCGCGCCGAGGAATACTTGGAGGTTGCCGGCCATATGCCCGAGGGCAAAGAGCACGAGCCCAATGCCCGTCACGGCCATCACCCACTTCTTCCCGATCGTCGAATCCCAGAACTGCAACAGCAGTCGCATCAGCGTCCTCTGCGGGGGGTCAACAAGGCCAGAGCCGCGCGGGAGGAGCCAGTCGGCCCCTCCCGTGGTCCACGTTAGAGCTTCACGACTCCCATCGGCTCACGGACGGCCTGCGCGCTCTTCTCGAGCGCCGCGCGCTCGTCGGCGGTGAGCGTCACCTCGAGCACCTTCTCGATGCCGTTGCGACCCAGCTTGACCGGTACGCCGAGGAACAGCCCGCTCATCCCGTACGCACCCTCGAGCCAGGCCGAGCACGGCAGGATGCGCTTCTGGTCGTTGACGATGGCTTCGACCATCTGCACCGCGCCCGACGACGGCGCGTAGTAGGCCGAACCGGTCTTGAGGTGCTTTACGATTTCCGCGCCACCGTTGCGCGTGCGGTCCACGATCGCGTCGAGCGTGGCCTTGTCCATCAGCTGCGTGATGGGGATGCCGGAGACCGTCGTGTAGCTGATGAGCGGCACCATCGTGTCGCCGTGGCCGCCGAGCACCATCGCCTGGATGTCACGCACGGACACGTCGAGCGCCGTGGCGAGGAAGGCGCGATAACGCGCGGTGTCGAGCACGCCGGCCATTCCGATCACGCGATGCTTCGGGAAGCCGGAGATCTCCTTGGCCACCCACGCCATCACGTCGAGCGGGTTCGACACGACGATGATGATCGCGTTGGGCGAGGACTTCTTGATGTTCTCGCTAACCGACTTGACGATGCCGGCGTTGGTGTTGAGGAGGTCATCGCGGCTCATTCCCGGCTTGCGGGCGATGCCGGCGGTGATGACGACGATGTCCGAGCCCTCGGTCTCGTCATAGCCGTTGGTGCCGATGACGCGCGAGTCGAAGCCCTCGATCGGGGCCGACTGCCACTGGTCGAGGCCCTTTCCCTGCGGAATGCCCTCGGCCACGTCCACCATCACGACGGTGCGGGCGAGTTCTTTTTCGGCGATACGCTGCGCGGCGGTCGCGCC
>CAYPYY010000205.1:0-2878 GCA_964414995.1 uncultured Gemmatimonas sp. | reverse complement strand
GACGCCATCACGCAGTGGAACTTTGCGAGCGATGACTGGCACTGCCCGAGCGCGACCAACGACCTGCGTGTCGGCGGCACGCTCAAGTCACGGATGGAGGCGCGCGATGGGTCCCAGGGCTTTGACTTCGAGGCGACCTACACTGAGGTGACGCCGTACAAGCGCATCGGCTATCAGCTCGGGCCGGACCGTGTAGTGACGGTCGAGTTCAATGAACGGGCGGGGTCCACCGAGGTGGCGGTGACGTTCACGCCGGAGACGACGTTCCCGACGGAGTACCAGAAGTCGGGGTGGCAGGCGATCCTGGACAACTACAAGAAGTTCGCGGAGCGCTGAGGCGCGGCGGTCAGCGCTGCGCGCGGCGGGCGCGGATCTCGGCGAACCAGTGCTCGGTGACTTCGGTGGGCACGACCTGTGATTGTTGGTCGGGGAGGCGCCGCGCCATCAGGAAGCGACTGCCGTCGGGCGCGATGTCAAACGGGCGGTAGTTCTCCGCCGCGGCGAGATACACGTCTGGTGCGAGCAAGAAGAGCGTGCGACGCTGGCCCAGCTGCAATCGCCCGCCGCTCACCGTGACGGGAACGCTGACCAGCTCGCGGCGCGCGTTGACGTAGAAGATCTCGCGTCCGTCGCGGCGCCACATCGGCGCGCGGCCTCCGTCCAGCGAGATCTGCAGACGCGAGTCATCCACATTCGGAAACGGGCGGGCATAGGTTTCCACGCGACCCGACTCGTTGCTCTCGTAGAGCAGCCACCGCCCATCGGGCGAGAGTGCTATGGACGCCTCGTCAAACTGCGCGGACGCCACGAGCGGCCGCAGGGTCGTATCACCACCAAGCCTGGTGATGAAGAGGTCCCGCCCGCCGATGACGGTGACGGTGCCGCCCTTGCGAAACACGATCGTGGACTCGTCAGGCGCCAGTTCCGCCTCAAAGATGCCCGGCGGTTGCTTCGCGGCGAGCACCAATCGTTCGGTTCCGGTGCCGTCGGCATTGCGGCGGAACAGCATCGACTCTTCGCCGAAACGCCGCGAAAGGTAGAGAATCGAGCGCCCGTCGCGCGACCAACGTGGGCGGTACGAGGGGAACGAATCGAACGTAATGCGCACCGCCGGCCCGTCCGGCAGATCCTTCACCCACAGGTTGTCGCCAAACTCGGAGTTGGCTCCGTACACGACGCGCCGACCGTCGGGGGAGATCGCCCAGCCGCGATTGCTGCCGAACGAGGTAAGGCTGAACGAGTGGCTGGTGTCCACGACCGTGGTGCGGCCGCTGCGGTCAAACCACACGAACTGGTGCCGCTGGCGAATCGTGGACACGGCGCCGCGCCGCGCGACAAGCACACCCGTGTGCGACACGTCCATCACCGGAATACCGTTGTCAGTCACGGCGATGCTGTCAGCCACGAATACTTCGGGGCCTTCGAGGACCAACGATCGCGCGTCGTAGCTTCGAACGCTGAGTCGCCCCGAGGCCTGCAGCAGCGCGACATCGCCTCCGATCAGCGGCAGCGCGAATACCGCCTCCGTGGTGAAGGTGCGTGGGGCACCGCCCGCGAGCGGGATGCTGGCGATCTCGAAGAACCCGCTAGAGCGGTATCGCGAGACGAGCACTGCATCCGCGTCGGGCACGATGCGCGGAAACGCGACCCGTGCATTCGAGTCAGGGGGCTGCTCGTAAATGACACGCCGTCCGCCACTCTGGGTGTTGAAGGCCACGAGGCGGCGGCCGGCGCGTTGCGTGGTCACGATCTCTCCGGAGGGCGCCCAGGCAAGGCCATTCAGGGCGTCAACGGAGTCGGACAATTCTCGCGGAGTCCCGCCGCTGAGCCGCACGACGCGGAGGTACGTGAGGCCGGCGACCGCCGTGAACGCCACTTCTTGTCCGTCCGGTGAGAACGTGAACTGCGACACGCCTTCCGTTCCCTCGACCGGTCGCGGGAGTGCGTCGCCACGCTCCTTCACGTAAATGCGCCGTGGCCGGCCCTGCGCAATCGCGATGACGCCGATTCGAGTGCCGTCAGGCGACACCGCGATCCCGCGGTCTTCCACCTCTACCACCCCGGGTCCAGGGGTCAGCAGGTAGCGCGTGACCGGCGTCTCGGCGCGCGGACGCGTTCCAACCCACGCGAGCCCGACAAGCGCCACCGCGAGCAGCGCAGCCACCGGCACGAACGCGCGCGCGCGCCACGACGGCGCGCGTCCGCTGGCCACGGCGCGCTCCGCGATGCGCGCCTGGGTGCGCGAGGGGTCGCGCAGCGCCGCCGTAAACTCCGACGCCGTGCCGAAGCGGTCTGCCGGCAGCTTCTCCAGGGCCTGCAGCACCGCCGACTCGACGTGCGCGGGAATCGTCGCGCGCTGGGTGCGCATTGCACGCGGCCGCTCCGTGATGGCCCGCGCGACGACGGCCTGCGCCGTGGCACCGGTGAACGGCGGCTCGCCCATCAACATCTCGTAGAGCACCGCCCCCAGCGCGTAGATGTCGGCGCGCGCCGTGATCTCGCGCTCGCCCATCGCCTGCTCGGGGGCCATATAGTGCGGCGTGCCGAGGGACATCCCCGTTTCGGTCATCCGCGTGCCGCCCTCGGAGCGGCTGACCGCGAGCGCAATGCCAAAATCGGCGATCAGCGCCTGCCCGTCGTGCAGCAGGATGTTTTCCGGCTTGATGTCGCGATGCACGACGCCGTGCCGGTGCGCGTAGTCGAGGGCGCCCGCGACCTCGACGGCCAGTTGCACGGCCTCGTCGATCGGCAGCTGATGCTCGCGCTGCAAGCGCGCCCGCAGCGATTCGCCTTCCACATACGGCATCACATAGAAGACCGTCCCGTCGACTTCACCGGAGTCGAAGAGCGGCAGGATGTGCGGATGCTGGAGGTTGGC
>CAYPYY010000204.1:0-2912 GCA_964414995.1 uncultured Gemmatimonas sp. | reverse complement strand
AGGATCTGCTGATCAATCTCGGCGGCGGCGCCACGCCAGTTATACGTCGAGATGGCCTTGAGGAAGCGCAGCGCAGAACGCGCGCCTTCCGGCGCGCGCGCGGTCGTCATAAAGCGCTCCATCTGCGCGTACCACGCGCTGTCCACGACGCCCATCGAACCCTGATGCCGGTCGCGCTCCACGGCGAGCGCCTCCGCGAACCAGATCGTCCACTCCACAGGCGCCTTGCCCGCGCGGAACTCGAGCTCGAGTCGGTCTTCGCGCAAGCGCGCCACCTGCGTGCGGCGCCGTCCGGCGGCGGAGTCATCCTCGAAGCGGCCCGAGCGCAATTGTGCGCCCAGCGCCTGCGACACGAACCGATTGTGCGTGAGCGTGGGTCGCGTTTCCGGGAGGAACGGGATGCGGCGCTCGCCGATAGCGGCGGCGAGGTCCCAACGCTCCACCGGCAACGTCGAGAACGCCGCGGCCTCGCGGCGCAGGAAGCGTGCACGCTCGGCGCGCAGGTCGAGGAACGGATAGAAGTCGGAGTTCGGTGCCGGCGCCACGGCGAGCAGCGGCCGCAGTTCACGTTGCGTGACCAGTCGCGTGGCCTCCAGCGCCCCCGGTGTCAGCGGCTTGAACCGTGCGAGGTCGGTCGCGATGTCCTCGTAGGCGAACACGCCCCAGTCCGGCGCGCGCAGCGTGCCGTCGTTCGTCGCCACGACCAGCACGTCCACATCGTTAGTGAGGAAGATGTGGAAGTCCGCGAAGTGCTTGTCGAGCGCCACGAGGATGCTGAACACGAGCGCATCCTCGATCTCGTAGAGATGTAGCCACTGGCCAAACACGCCGCCCGGCGCGAGGTAGGTCGAGACGCGCTGGTAGAACTCGTCGGTGAACAGGCCCGAGACGCCGCTCACCCAAGGGTTCGACGGCTCCGAGAGGATGAGATCGAACTTCTCGCCCGACGACGCGAAGTAGCTCTTGGCGTCGTCGTACACGAACCGCGAGCGCGGGTCCTCGAACACGCGTTGGTTGGCCGGCAGGAGCAGGCGCGAGGCGCGCACCATCTCCGGTTCGATATCGATCGTCGTGACCGCCTCGACGTGCGGGCTGCCGAGCAGGAAGTGCGACGACATCCCGGACCCGTGCCCGATGACTGCGATGCGCTTGGCCTCGGCGTTGTGCGCAAGCGTGAGCATCGGCAGCAGCACCTGCGTGGCGTCGTCGCCTCGCAGCGGGGGACGGCCCATCGGGTTCGCCACAGGGTCGGCGAACCAGTGCTTGGTGAGTGACGCGTCGGGCTTGCCGTTGGTCGAGATCGTGAAGCCGCTGTCGTTGCCGAACTGCACGCTCACGGTCGCCGTGCGCCCGTCTTCATAGTAGGAGATCGTGCGCGACCCGGGTGCGGGCACCGCGCCGTAGCGGAACACGCCGCTGGTAAGCACGACCGGATCGAAGCCCGGGGCGAGAATGGCCCCGAGCACCACGAGCGAACCCGCCGCGGTGCTGAGCACTGCGGTGCGCCGCACCGGCGCGACGTCGGCTGCGCGCCACCACAAAAGCCACACGCCGACGGCGATGTCCAGTGCGCCACCAAGGATCAGCAGGCCGCGCAGGCCCAGCACCGGCATCAACACGAGCGACGCGAGCGTGACGCCGACGATGCTGCCCAGCGTATTCCACGAGTACACGGCGCCAATCGCCTTCTCGCCTGCGCCGACCGCGAGCAGGCTGCGCGTGATGAGCGGCAGCGTCATTCCGGCGCAGAACGTCGCCGGCAGCATCACGGCGAGCGCGAAGCCGTAGCGTGCCACATTGAACAGCGCGTAGCCGCCGTCGTTGCGCTGCACCGTGTCGAGCAACGACGCCATCCAGTCGAAGGCGCCGGCATACACGCCGAGCGTGGCGATGGCGAGCACGCCCATCGCCAACTGCACGATGCCGAGCAGACGCACCGGATCCGGCGACTCGTCCGCGGCGCGGCGCACGAACAGCGCGCCCAGCGCGAGGCCGAGGATGAACGCCGAGAGCATCAGCTCGAACGCGTGCGTGGCGCTGCCGAGCACGAGCGAGAGCATCCGGATCCACGCGATCTCGTAGATGAAGCTCGCGACGGCCGTGAAGAACGCGGCGCCCAGCAGCAGGCGCCACAGCCGTCCGCGTAGGCTGGCCTGATCCTTGTCGGCTTCCGAGGCGACGACGGGCGCGGCGTCCACGGTGTCGGTCGGCGTGGCGATGTCCGCCTCACGCTCCGTGCGCACGAGGAAGTACGTGAGTCCCGCGACGACGAGGTTGATCACCGCCGCCACCAGCAGCGTACCGGGGAGGCCGACGGCGTCAATCAGCACGAATCCGGCGATGAGCACGCCCACCGCGGCGCCGAATGAGTTGGCGAAGTACAGCAAGCCAAGCACGTTGCCACTGCCGCGCGCCTGCGCGTCGGCGTCGCCGAGGCGACGGATGACGCCTGCGGTCATCAAGGGAAACGTCGTGCCCAGCAGGATGGACTGCGGCAGGATGAGCAGCGCCGCGAGCGTCCACTTCACGACGACCAGGAGCGCGCCGCCGGCGAGCGCGGGGAAGAGCGTGTCGTACGCGAAGGCGCTCGCGACGGCGAAGAGGTCGTGAAAGACGAGGCCGACCAGCCCGACGATGCCCTCGACCGCCGCGTACCAGAGGAGCGGCTCGCGTACGCGGCTCGAGCGCCTCGCCGCGAGCGCCGCACCCGCCGACATCCCGCCGAGGAAGATCACGAGCACGATGACCTGTGCGTACGCGCTGTGCCCGACGAGGAGTCCGAGGTAGCGGCTCCAGATGGACTCGTAGATGAGTCCGGCCGCGCCGGAGAGGACGAAGATGAGGGCGAGCAGGGACGTCGTCATCGGAACGAATCTAGGCGTCCCGACGCGGGGGGCCTACGGGCGCCGGTT
>CAYPYY010000203.1:0-3022 GCA_964414995.1 uncultured Gemmatimonas sp. | reverse complement strand
GTCGGGTCCATCGAGACGGCGTTGCCGATCGTGCCGCCCGGCGAGTAGCCGTCGGTATTGCGCGAGCCCTTGAAGTTGGCGCTGAGCTCGAGGCGGTCGTTGAGCAGCACGTCGCGGTACGAGGCCGAACCGGAGAGGCGCTGCGTATTGGTGCCGAGCAGGATGCCGTCCTGATTCAGCAGGCCGAGCGAGAGGCGATAGCGCATATCCTCGCGCGCCCCGGAGACGGCGAAGTTGTGCTCGGCGCCGCCGGCGTTGCGGGTCACGAGTCCGAGCCAGTCGGTGCTCGCGGTGCCGAGCACGCCGACGTTGCCCGGCGCCTGCGCGGTCACGGCGGCACGGAACTGGTTCGCCGAGAGCAGGTCGGGACGGTTGGCGATGGTCGAGCTCGAGAACGACGTCGTGTACTGGAAGGCCGGCTCGGTGGCCGAACCCGACTTGGTCGTGATGAGCACCACGCCGTTCGCGCCGCGCGATCCGTAGATTGCCGTGGCGGACGCGTCGCGGAGCACGGTCAGTTCCTTGATGTCGTTCGGATTCAGGAAGTTGAGCGGGTTGCGGCCCGAGGAGAGGCCGCCGCCGACATTGAGTGGCACACCGTCGACGACGAAGAGCGGCTCGTTGGAGGCGTTCACCGACGTGCCACCGCGGATGCGGATGGCGATGCCGCCGCCCGGCTCGTTGTTGTCAATGATCTGCACGCCCGGCACCTTGGCCGTGATGAGCTGCTCGGGGCTGACCACGCGGCCGGTATTGAAGTCGGCCGGCGTGACGGCCTGCACCGTGCCCGTCGCGTTGCGCACGTCGGTGGTGCCGTAGCCGATCACGGTCACGCCCTGCACCTGCACCGCCGTGGCGCGCAGGTTGAAGTTCCGAATAGTCGTCGCGCCCTCGGCCACGACCACGTTGGTCGCAGAGTCGGGCGCGAAGCCGATTCGCCGGATGCGAACCGTGTAGGTACCGGCCGGTACCGTGATCGAGTATCGCCCGTCATCGCGGGTTTGCTCGATCCGCCGCACACTCGAATTCACAACCTCGACGTCCGCGGCGACCACGGGCGCGCCATTCGAGGTAACCGCACCAGCGATCCGCGTTTGCTGGGCGTGTGCGGGTTCGACCGCAATGAGCGCCGCGACCAGTGCGGCGACTGCGTACCGACTCATTGATTCGCTCCTAGAGAGGAATGTTGGGGGGGCGGTCCCATACATACTGGAACCGGAGGCTGACCTGGTCAGCCTCCGCAGCCTGTAGGGGGAAATCCGCGCGTCGAACATTCAGCCGTTAACCGAGGGTGTCAAGAGGACGTAACACTTGGCCCCCTGACACTTGTACGGGTTCGGAACGGGGAGTCCGACGCGCCGACCGCGGACAGTAGTGCCCGCCAGGCCGCGTCCGCAGTAGGGAGATGGCAGCGCCTTCGTCAGGCAACTGCTGACAATCCGGGCCTAATCAGCCAGGAGGTCGCTCCTGAGCAGCACGGCGTTCCTGAGATAGACGTGCCGAATCTCGTGCCGGGCCAGCCGGGTCTCGCAGTGCACGAGCACGCGGATGCAGCGGGTGAGTGCCCCGGGCACCGGCAGCTCCTGGGCGCAGAGGAGTGGGATGTCGGTCCATCCATACAAGCGCGCGGCGTGCGCGGGAAACTCGCTGACCAGGTCCGGCGTGGCCGTGAAGAGGGCCGAGATGAGGTCGGTCGGGGCTAGATCGTTGTCGTTCAGCAAGGCCTCCAGCATCTCCGTCACGGCTTCGCGGATGAGTAGGGGCTCGTCGCGGTCCACGGTGATGGCGCCGCGCACGGCGCGTACGGAACGAGGACGATTTGCGCGGGACGGCATCCGGCGAAAATGCCTCGACCGGCGGAGCCCGTCCAGAGCGGTGCAGTAGATTCGAGTATGTCCTTCGTCGGCTCGGCTGTCATCTCCTCGCGCGGGGCGCAGCGCTGGCGCGATGGGCACCCCTGGATCTTCCGTTCGGACGTCGTGTCGTTCCCAGGAGGCGGCGCGGGCGCGGTCCAGGTGATGGACCAAGCGCAGCGGCCGGTGGGCGTCGCGTTGTGGAGCCCCGCCTCAGAGATCTCCCTGCGCTTCGTGACACGCGAGGCCAGCACCACGCTCGACGCCGGCTGGTGGCACGCGAGACTCGACCGCGCGATCGCGCGACGCGCCGGATTGCTCGACGCCGACACCACAGCGTGCCGCCTCGTGCACGGCGAAGGCGACGGCCTGCCCTCGCTCGTGGTGGACCGCTACGACCGTTGGTTGGTCGTGCAGCTGCTCTCGGCGGGCGTCGAAGCGTTCCGCGGGCCGATCGTCGAGGCGCTGCAGACGCTGACCGGGGCCGCCGGCATCCTCGCGCGCAACGATGCCTCGGTGCGCGCTCGCGAAGGACTCTCGCGCGCGGTCGAGTCTCTGCTGGGCACCGTGCCAGAGACGATCGAGGTGCGCGAACACGGCGTGCGGTACCTAGCCGCACCCCACGCGGGCCAGAAGACGGGGGCGTTCCTCGACCAGCGCGAAGCCCGGGTGCTTGTCGGTGGCGTGGCGCGCGGCCGTGCACTCGACGTCTTCAGCTACCACGGGTCGTTTGCGCTCCACCTCGCGAGGCGCGCCGACAGTGTGCGGGCGGTGGACGCCTCGACTGCCGCTCTCGCGCGCGTGCGCGAGAACGCGGCGCTCAATGGCGTTGGGAACATCGAACCCGTCGAGGCCGATGCGTTCGACTTCCTGCGAGATGAGGAGAAGGCGGGCGCGCGGTACGACACGATCGTGCTCGACCCGCCGGCGTTCGCGAAGAATCGCGCCTCGCGCACCGGCGCCATCCGCGGCTACCGCGACATCAATCTGCGCGCGATGCGGCTGCTGGCACCCGGCGGAATGCTCTATACAGCGAGTTGCTCCTACCACCTGACCAAGCCGGACTTCCTCGCAATGCTCCGCGAGGCGGCCGCGCACAGCGGGCGGCGCATCATTCTCCGGGCGCTCACCGGTCAGCCGAGTGACCATCCGGAAGTGATGACGGTGCC
>CAYPYY010000202.1:0-3055 GCA_964414995.1 uncultured Gemmatimonas sp. | reverse complement strand
ACGAGCAGCGCGATGACCGTGCCCTCGCCGCCCATCCCGATGGAGTCCATCGCCCGCCAGAGGGGGCCCTTGCCGACGAATCGCTGGGCGTAGTACGGGAGCAGGGGGAGCACCATAAGGAGCCCCACCATATCCACGAACGCCGTGACCATCAGGATGACGAGCTTGCCCAGCGGAGCCTCCGCGGCCGTGCCGTTGACGCGCGGGAAGCCCCCGGGCGACGGAGAAAGATAACGCGTAAATCACTACTGGTCGCCGCCGGGGAAAGCGGTATGTTCCCGTTGTGATTAGCAACATCGGCCGGGCGATTCGCGTGTCCCTGGAGGCGATCGGGGGGGCGGGGCGGCTGACCATCGAGTGCGCTCGCTCGTTCCGGGACGTCAAGACCTGGGGGCCGAACTTCAGCCTCCAGGCTCGGCAACTGGGGGTGGATTCCCTCCCGATCGGGATGCTGATCGCGCTGTTCACCGGGGTGGTCCTTGCCCTGCTGGCGAGCTACAGCTTCACGGGCGCGGTGCCCCGGTACCTCGTGGGCACCCTGGTGCAGAAGACCATAATGATGGAGTTGGCGCCGGTGCTCACGGGCCTGGCGCTGGCGGGCCGAGTGGGGGCCAACATCGCCGCCGAAATTGGCACGATGCGGGTGACGGAGCAGGTGGATGCGCTGGAGACGCTGTCGTTCGACCCCGTGGCGTACCTCGTGATTCCACGGGTGCTGGCTGGCACGCTGATGTTTCCGGTCGTGGTGGGAGCGGCGATGTTTGTCGGCCTCTTCGCGGGCTGGGGGGCGTCGCTGGCGCTGCTGGACCTGTCCACGCCGGAGTTCCTGAAGGGCGTGCGGCTATTCTTCGATACGTTTGACGTGCGCTATGGGCTCGTGAAGTCGGCGAGCTTTGGGTTTGCGGTGACGATGCTGGCGTCGGCGGCCGGCCTGTCGACGCGCGGTGGTGCGCAGGGCGTGGGCGGCGCCGCAACGCGGGCCGTCGTGCAGTCGGCGGTGATGATCCTCGTCCTCGATGCGTTCTGGGCGATGGTCTGGCTTCTTGGGAGAGCGCGATGAAGGCACGGACCAACGACTGGTTGGTGGGCGCGGTGGTGCTGATCGTGATGGCGCTCATCGTCAGCTCGACGCTCTACCTCCAGGAGGCGGAGCTCGGCGACAAGCGCCGCACGGTCACCGCGCGCTTCCGCGACGTCGGCAACGTGGCGGTCGGCAACACCGTCGTGATCCGCGGCGTGCACGCCGGGCGCGTGGAGCAGATCTCGCTGGCCGACAACGGCTGGGTGACGATCCAGCTCAGTCTCGATCAGGGCATCGAGCTTCCGCAGGATCCCGTGGTGCTCGTGCAGTCGGCGACGCTGTTCGGCGAGTGGCAGGCGCTGATCACGCGCCGCGACGCGGCACCCAAGATGAGCGAGGTCGTCGCCGCGCTGCGCGACACGGTCAACGCGCCGCTCGGCACCCTGCCTGGCGCCGTCCTGCCGGATATCGCCCAGCTGACGACCGTGGCGGGCGGCATCGCCGGCAACGTCCGCACCATCTCCGACCGCGTGCAGACCGCGTTCGACTCGACCGCCGCCACCGAGCTGCGGTCGACCATCCGGAACTTCAGCTTGATGAGCACCGAGCTGACGCGCGCGGTGCGGGCACAGTCGCAAAACCTCGACGTGATCGCGGGTCAGGTGCGCGAAGGCCTCGGCGACCTCACGGCGAGCGCCTCCACCCTGCAGCGCTCCATCACGCGCCTCGACTCGGCGACGTCACGCGGCGAGATCTCGCAGATCGTGAACGAGACGCAGCGCGCGGCCGTGAATATGCGGCAGACGACCGAGCGGCTGAACTCCATTGCCCAGTCGCTGGAAGCGTCCGAGACAAACCTGCGCAGCATCCTCGTGCGCACGGACACCCTGATGGGACGCGTGGAGCGCGGACAGGGCACGCTCGGCCTGCTGTTCAACGACCCGCAGCTGTACCGCAACTCGGACTCGCTGATCTTCGACCTGCGCAAGCTGATCCAGGACTTCCAGCGCGATCCCAAGAAGTACATCAACCTGAGAGTCTTCTGAGCGAACGCATCCGCACGCGATTCCTGGTCATCGGATCGGGAATCGCCGGGCTGCACACCGCGTGGCGCACCTCCGATCACGGCGACGTGGTCGTGCTCACCAAGCGTACGCTGCGCGACTCGTCTACGGCCTGGGCGCAGGGCGGCATTGCGGCCGCGCTGGGCGCGGGCGACTCGCCGGAGCTCCACCGCCAGGACACACTGGCCGCGGGTGCCGCGCTCTGCGATGCGGCGGCAGTCGAGGTGCTCGTCGCCGAGGGCCCGGCGCGCGTTCGCGAACTGGCGGATGCCGGCGCGCAGTTCGACCTCGATGAGAGCGGACGCTTCACGCTCGGCAAGGAAGCCGCACACTCGCGCAAGCGCATCGTCCACGCCAAGGGCGACCAGACGGGCGCCGAGGTGGCGCGCGCGTTGATTCATCGCGTCACCGAGCGCGACAACATCACCGTGCTCGAGACGGCGCGTGCGCTCGACCTCGTGGTGCACGGCGGTCGCTGCTGCGGCGTACGCGCCAACGTCGCCGGGCGCGCGGTCGAGATCATCGCCGACGCCACGGTGCTCGCGACCGGCGGCTGCGGTCAACTCTACCGCAACACCACGAACCCGTTGGTCGCGACCGGCGACGGCTACGCGATTGCGCACCGCGCAGGCGCCAAGCTCGCCGACCTGGAGTTCGTGCAGTTCCATCCCACGGCGCTCGACACGCCAGAGAATCCGCTCTCGCTCGTGAGCGAAGCGGTGCGCGGCGAGGGCGCGGTGCTGGTGAACGACCGCGGCGTGCGCTTTATGACGCGACGCCATCGCCTGGCGGAGCTCGCGCCGCGCGATATCGTGGCGCGCGAGATCTTCCGTGAGCAGCGCGGCGGGAGCCGCGTGTGGCTCGACGCCCGCAAGCTCTCGCGCACGTTTGCGCGGCGCTTCCCCGGCATCTTGCAACTCTGCCTCGCGCGCGGCATTGATCCGCGACGCGACCTCATCCCGGTCACGCC
>CAYPYY010000201.1:1793-3065 GCA_964414995.1 uncultured Gemmatimonas sp. | reverse complement strand
AGCGCCTGGGCCGGCATCCGCCCGCTGGTGGCCAGCGGCAACCGCGGCGATCCGTCCAGTGCGTCCCGCGAGCACGCCATCCACCTCTCGCCACGGGGCGTGCTCACCGCGACCGGCGGCAAGCTCACGACGTATCGCGCACAGGCCGCCGAGATCGTGGACGCCGCCGCGCGCCGCCTCTCGGTCAATGTGCGCCGCAGCGATACGATGCACGCGGCGCTGCCGGGCGCGCGGGCTCCCCTCTCCGACGCCGACGTGCGCATCGTGCCCAGTCTCGAGTGGCGCGAGCGCGACGTGGACCACGCGGTCGAGTACGAGTTCGCCGAGTCCGTCGCCGACGTGATGATCCGGCGGACGCTGCTGGCGTTCGAACTCCGCGACAACGGCCGCGCGGTGGCGCCGCGCGTGGCCGCACGCATCGGCCGCAAGCTGGGCTGGACCGACGCCGGCATCAAACAGGCCGTCGTAGACTACGAGAAGGAAATCGAACGTATTTTTCGCATCACGCCGTGACCCCCCGCACTCGAACCACGTCTATGCTCCGCTCGCATCGTCTGCTGCTCGCCCTCGGTGGCGCGCTCATCTTCGTTGGATGCACGCGCGAAACCGTGCTCCCGCCGCTCACCGTGGCCGAAGCTGCCTCGCCGACCGGACCTGGCGCCGCCGAGCCGAATCTCTTCGCGATGCCGGACGGCCGTGTGCTGCTCAGCTGGCTCGAGCGCGTGGACAGCACGTCGCACGCGCTGCGCATCTCCATTCGCGGCAGCGACGGCACCTGGGGTCCCGTGCGCGACGTGCTCACGCGCCGCGATCTCTTTGTGAACTGGGCGGACTTTCCGTCGGTCGTCGCGCTCTCAGATGGCCGCCTCGTCGCGCATTGGCTACAGAAGAACGGGACCGGCACCTACTCGTACGAAGTGCGAATGGCCGAGTCACGCGACGACGGCGCGACGTGGACGGCATCCGCGACGCCGCATCGTCCGGGAATCCAGGCCGAGCACGGCTTCGCGAGCCTGCTGCCCGATAGCGCCGGCGGCGCGCGGGTGTTCTTTCTCGATGGCGGCGCCAACAAGATTGCCGCGCCCGCTGCCGCCGGCCACAGCCACGACGAGGGCCACGCGATCCCGATGTCCGTCTCCGTGAACAGCTGGAGCCCGGGAATGACCGAGGCCACGAAGACGGTGATTGACGCGCGCGTCTGCGACTGCTGCCAGACGGCGTCGGCGATGACTGCCCGCGGGCCGGTGGTGGTGTTCCGCGACCGCAGCGACG
>CAYPYY010000201.1:0-1693 GCA_964414995.1 uncultured Gemmatimonas sp. | reverse complement strand
GCCTACGCCGCCGAGCGAATGGACGGCACGCCGATCGCGCTCGCCGAGCTCAAGGGCCAGGCCGTGCTGCTCAACGTGTGGGCCACGTGGTGTAAGCCTTGCCGCGAGGAGATCCCCGCGCTCGACTCCCTGCACCGCGAGTTCTCGCCGCGCGGGCTGGTGGTGGCCGGCGTGAGCATTGACGTCATCAACGACACCGCGCAGATCGTCGGCTTCGCGCGCGGGCTCGGCGCGAGCTATCCGCTGTGGCGCGACGCGGACGACCGCGTGTCGAACGTGTTTCGGGCGATCGGCGTGCCCTCGACGTACCTGATCGACCGCGAGGGCGTGCTGCGGTGGCGGGCGATCGGGGCCGTGCACGCCAGCGATGCGCGGCTGCGCGCGATGCTGGATTCGGTGCTCGCGGGCGGCTGAGTTACTTGGCGCGCCGAGGCGTGGCGCGCTTCAGGACTGCGGCGCGTTCCCGGAGGCGGTCGAGTGTTGCGAACTTCGCCGCGACGGGCTTGGCAGCGTTCTCCTTTCGGGCAGCCTGCTTGGCGGCGAGTGCCTTGTCGAGCAAGCGCTTCATTCGTTCTCCTTGAGAAAACGCTCGGTCGCTTCCCATCGCGCCCGAAGACCGAAACGGTCCACTAAGACGAGGAACGCGGCGCGGTCGAAGCCGTCCCACTCCAGAAACTGACGTACTCTGAGCTTGTCTTTCAAGCGCCCAGTCTCAACCGCGATGGCCGCAAGATGCTCCGCAGTCATCACCGGTACCTGGGCACCGTCGACGTCACGCACCGCCGCTCGTTGCACAGCGTCCTCGACCAAGGCGCTCGGAGGCGGGAGGAGCTGCACCAGCCAACCACCGACCTCAAGCCGCTCGCCCTTCACGACCGCCCCACGCTTCTTCAAGAACGAGTAGACCGGCTCAAAGGATACGAGCGACGACGAGGCCGGCGCGGCGACTGTTAAGAAGATGTCGACATCCTCCGTGTCCGCCGGCTCGAGGTACACCGTGGCAGCCACGGCACCTCCGAGCGCGTACGGCCCGATCACTCCGGCCTCTCGCGCTGCCTGCAGCTCTCGAAACACGTCGAGGAGACCCATCAGAACACCCGCCCCAGTCTACGCGTCCTCGTGAATCGTCACCAACTTCACGACCTTCAGCTTCCGCATCCGCGTCGGCAGCTTGAGCGTCGCCACCTCACCCACCTTCTTCCCGAGCAGCGCTCTGCCGATCGGTGACGACATCGTCACCTGCCCATCCTCGAAATCCTCGGCGTCGCCGAAGATGAGGTTGTAGTCCTCGCGCTCCTTCGTGTCCTGATCCTCGACCGTCACCTTGGAGCCCATCCCCACGGCGTCGGTCGCGATCTGCGACTCGTCAATGCTCGAGAGCTTCGACAGCCGCTGCGTGAGATGCCCCAGGCGCGCCTGCACGAACTGCTGGCGCTCCAGCGCGGCCTTGTACTCGGAGTTCTCGCGCAGATCGCCGAGCTCCACCGCCTTCCGGATCTCGTTGGGGAGCGTGACGTTCAGTTCGAAGCGGAGTTTCTCGGCTTCGTCGGTGAGCTTTTGCTTGAGCGCCTCGATCATCGGGCGGCCCTCTGGTGAAATGAGTCCGGGGGGACGAAAAAAGACCCGACGCCCGGCCTATGGAGGCCGGGCGCCGGTAGCGTCCTGCGCAACCGAAGTGTAGCACCGCGCAGGC
>CAYPYY010000200.1:0-3086 GCA_964414995.1 uncultured Gemmatimonas sp. | reverse complement strand
AGGAGGAATTCGTAGAGCATTACGCCGTCGCCCAGGTGGTGAGGAGCGGGACCATTCGTTCCAACTTCACGCCACGGGAGGCCTTGAGCAGGATCGCCGCGTTCCGCGCCAGCCGCGGTGCCAACCGCGGCCACAGATCGTCCACGTCGTTCGCCGTGAGCACGCGCGGGTCGCCCGGGGCCAACGCGTCGAACGCCGCCGCGAACTCTCCGATGCCGCACACCAGTTCCGCGCCACTCGCGAGCGCCGCCTCAGCAACCTCGCGATGCGCACGCGCCGACGCCGCGCCCAGCTCCCGCATCGTGCCAAGCACCGCCACCCGAGGACGCCCCTGCGCGACCTCGCGCAACAGCGCGATCGCCGCGCGCGCCGAGCCCGGATTGCTGTTGTAGCAGTCGTTGAGCAGGAGGGCCGCGCCCAGCGGCTCCAGCGACGAGCGCATCGGCGGCTGCGGAATCTGCGCGATGCCGGCCGCGATGTCGTCCGGCGTGACACCAAACTCGCGCGCCACCGCCACGGCGAGCGCCGCGTTGCGCAGGTTGTGCTCGCCGGGCAACGGCACCTCGATCTGCGTGCCCTCCCACTCCATCCACCCACGCCCCGTCGCGTGCAGCCCGAACCTCGTCGCGTGTCGCGTGCCGTGGCCGAGGCCCGCCGTCACCACGCGCCAGGCCTTCTGTCGCGCGAGCGACACCACGTCGGCTTCGGCCGCTGGCACCACGGCGATCGGCGCCTCGTCGCAGAGCGAGAGCTCCTCGGCGAGCACCCCAAGCAGGTCGCCGAATCCCTCGAGATGCTCCTCCTGCACCGTCGTGATGACCGCCACGTCGGGATGGATCACCTCGCGGAGCAACGCGATTTCGCCGGGCTCGTTGGTGCCGGCCTCAATTACCGCGAGGTCGGCCGCATCGTCGAGCGCGAGCAACGTCAGCGGCACACCGACGCGATTGTTGAGGTTGCCGCTCGTGGCGTGCACGCGGTAGCGACTGCCGAGCGCGGCCTTGAGCAGTTCCTTCGTGCTCGTCTTGCCGTTGCTACCGCCCACGGCGATCACCGGGCGCGCCCACGCCAGTCGGCGATAGCGCGCCAAGGCCCCCAGCGCCACCAGCGTGTCGGGCACCTCGAGTACCGGCACGCCGCGCAGCGGTGCGCGCGCCACGTCGCTCACCACCAGTGCCGCCGCTCCTGCCGACACCGCCGCCTCGAGATGATCGTGCCCGTCGAACCGCTCGCCCTTGAGCGCCACGAAGCACTCGCCCGGCTTGAGCGTGCGCGTGTCCGTGGACACACCGGCGACGACCCGATCGTCCATCGCCGGCAGGTCCAGCGCGCGTGCCACGCGCCGCAGCGTCCAAAAGCTCATCGCGTCTCCACCCCGAAAAGCTCGCGCACGATCACCGCTTCGTCGAACGGATACGACGTCGTGCCGCGAATCTGATACGTCTCGTGTCCCTTGCCCGCCAGCAGTACCACGTCGCGCTGGGCGTCGGCCATCGCGATGGCGTGGGCAATCGCCTCGCGCCGATCTTCAATCCGCGTATACGTGCCCGGCGCGAGCGGCGCGCAGATGTCGTCGAGGATGCGTTCCGGATCCTCGGTGCGCGGATTGTCGCTCGTCACCACGATCGCATCGGCGCCGGCGCGCGCAGCCTCCGCCATCAGCGGCCGCTTCCCACGGTCGCGATCGCCGCCACAGCCAAAGAGCACAATGAGCCGGCCTGCCGTGAAGGGCCGCACCGCCGCCAGCGCTCGCGCCAACGCATCCGGCGTGTGCGCGTAGTCGCGCAGCACCGCGGGACGGTCGTGCAGCAACTCGAGCCGGCCCGGCACCTGCGGCGCCGTCGCGAGCCGCCCAGCCACTTGGTCCACGCTCATCCCGAGCGCGAGCGCGGCCCCCGCGGCCCCCAGCGCATTCGCCACGTTGAAGTCGCCGATCAGCGGCAGCACCACCGGCCGCGACTCACCGCCCTGCTGCAACAGCCACGCGCTCCCGCGCGGCGTGTACCGCACATCCGCCGCGCGCACGTCGGCACCGGCCTGCAACCCAAAGCTCAGCCGCTGCCCCGACACCGGCATCGCCGCAAACCACGCATCGTCGGCGTTCACCACCGCCGTGCCCGTGGGCGCGAGTAGACCGAGTAACCGCGCTTTGGCAGCGAAGTACGCGTCCATCGTGCCGTGGTAATCCAAGTGATCGCGCGTGAGGTTGGTGAACACCGCCGCGTCGAACGTGATCCCACCCACGCGCTGCTGGTCCAGCGCGTGCGACGACACCTCCATCGCCACGCGACGCACGCCCACATCCGCTAGCGCGCGCAACACGCGCTGCAGCTCGATCGGCCCCGGAGTGGTCAGTCCGCTCCCGCCCGGGAACGGCGCCCCATCGCCCTGGAGCACGCCCAGCGTGCCGATGCTCGCCGAGGGCGTGGCGTCCGCGTGCAGCAGGTGGCGCAGCAGGCCGACGGTTGTCGTCTTGCCGTTGGTGCCGGTCACTGCCACCAACTGGAGGCCGCGCGCGGGCTCGCCGTAGAACGCGGCCGCAACTGTTGCGGCGGCGGCGCGGGTGTCGCGCACCACGAGCGCCGGCAACGTTGTCGTCGCGTCCGCCGCGATCACCGCACACGCCGCGCCAGCCGCGGCCACCTGCGGCAAGTAGTCGTGTCCGTCGCGCGCACTGCCGCGCACCGCCACAAAGCACGCGTGCGCGGCCACTTGGCGGCTGTCGTCCGTGACCGAGGCCACCTGCGCCGGCAGCGTGCCCCGCGTCTCGACGAGCAGGCCCTCGCGCTCGAGCGCCGCCCGCAGCACCGCTACGTCCACGCGCACCGTCATCGGTCGTTCGCCAGGCGCACGAGTGAACCCGAGCGCAGCATCGTGCCCGCCGCCGGGACCTGCTCCGCCGCACCGCCGCGCACCAATTGCACGCGGAAGCCTGCCTTGTGGAGTTCGCGCACCGCCGCGCGCGTCGGCAGGCCGCGCACGTCGGGGACCGCCCGCGCCGTCACCACCACGCGCGCGGTCTCCGCGGGCGTGCCCAACTCCACCACGTACGCCGGCGCCGTCTCGCGCGCTTCCGTCGCGGCCCG
>CAYPYY010000199.1:0-3190 GCA_964414995.1 uncultured Gemmatimonas sp. | reverse complement strand
TGAGCATTGCGGCGGCGGGTTTGGCGTCGGTCGCGCTGGGAATGAGGCGCTTGGCGGCGAGCGCCTCGATGTACGCGCTGAGGTCGCGGTATCCGGCGGCGGGCTTGCTGGCTGCGGTGTCGGCGCACTCGGGACGTTCGTGCATCTCGGCCATCGAGGTGCGAATCATCGAGCGCATCTCGAGCATAAAGGAGTGATTCTGCTGCGCCCACGCAGTGAGTTCGCGCTCGGGATCGATCGGATCCTGCGGGAGCGGCTTGGGCACGCCGAGCGCGGAGGCGTGCTCAACGGCGGCTTCGATGAGCGCAGCCTTGGAGCCGAACTGACGGAAGAGCGTGACTTCGTTGACGCCGGCTTCTTCGGCGATGCGGCGCGTGGTCGCGCCTCGGAATCCGCACTCGGCGTAGACGCGGAGCGCGGCATCGAGGAGGTGCTGCTTGGTGGGTTCAGCCATCGGGTAGGAGCGGACGGGCGGAGCAAGTGAAAAGTTTCACAACGCAAGTGAATACTTGCTTACACGCAGGAGTTCCGCAAGTGACCGCTTGCATCGGGACAATCTCCCAGCTCATCGCCGGACAAAACAGCAATTCGCTGGACGAATACCATACCGTATATCGGTGTTTATTCGGTTTCTGTCAACTGCCGGAACGCAATCGCCGCCACGACGCTTGCTCCTCTACCTTCTGTATGCGCCGCCGAAGGCGCACGCCCGACGAGGCCCCGATGACCAAGCATTCCGACAAACCCGAGCTCGCCGCCCTCACGCCGCTGCAGTATCAGGTGACCCAGTGCAGCGCCACCGAGCCGCCGTTCCGCAACGACTTCTGGGATCACCACGAGCCCGGCATCTACGTGGACATCGTCTCCGGCGAGCCACTCTTCTCGTCGGTCGACAAGTTCGATTCGGGCACGGGATGGCCGTCGTTCACGCGCCCGCTCGTCCCTCGCCAGGTCACCGAGCACGAGGACCGGTCGCACGGAATGCACCGCATCGAAGTGCGTAGCACCGACGGCGACTCGCACCTCGGGCATCTCTTTCCTGACGGGCCCGGCCCCACGGGACTGCGCTACTGCATCAACTCGGCCTCGCTGCGCTTCATCCCCGCGGCCAAGCTCACCGCGAACGGCTATCCCCAGTTCGCCGCTCTCTTCCCCGACATCACGCAGGACGGCGCGTAGTCGCGCTATCCTTACCCGCAATGCAAACGGAACTCGCAACCCTCGCCGGCGGCTGCTTCTGGTGCCTCGAGGCGGTGTACCTCGAACTCCGCGGCGTGCACTCGGTCAAGAGCGGGTACGCCGGTGGCCACGTCCCCAACCCCACGTACGAGCAGGTGTGCGGCAAGCAGACGGGCCACGCCGAAGTCGTGCAGATCACGTTCGATCCAGACGTGATCTCGTTCGCCGAGCTGCTCGACGTCTTCTTCACGATTCACGACCCCACGACGCTCAATCGTCAGGGCAACGACGTGGGCCCGCAGTATCGCTCGGCGATCTTCACGCACTCCGAGGCGCAGGCGCATACGGCGCGTCAGGCCCTTGCCTCCGCGCAGGCGCACTGGGAAGACCCGATCGTGACCACCCTCGAACCGCTCGAGAAGTTCTGGCCAGCCGAGGCGTACCACGACAACTATCTCGCGCGGAACCCGCAGAACCCGTACTGCGCGGTCGTGGTGGCACCCAAGGTCGCCAAGGCGCGCAAGGTCTTCTTTGACAAGCTGAGGAAGCCGTGATGCGCGCGCTCGTGGTCGGACTTACCGTTGCCGTCGTCGCCGCCACCCCGCTCCGGGCGCAGTCGCAACCCGCGGACCAGTTCCTCGCCGGCCTGCGCGCGCTCTGCGGCAAGGCCTTCGAGGGGCGCGTGATCGACCCGCAACCCGCGGACACGGCCTTCGCGCGCCAGCGTCTCGTGATGCACGTGCGCAGTTGCGGCGACACGGTGCGCGTGCCCTTTCACGTGGGCGCGGATCGCTCGCGCACCTGGGTGTTCACGCGCTCGACAACCGGCGCGCGACTCAAGCACGACCACCGTCACGAGGACGGCAGCGAGGACCGCATCACGCAGTACGGCGGCGACGCCCGCGCGGAGATGACCTCAGCGATGCTGCACTTTGCGGCGGACAGCTTTACCGCGGCGCTGATTCCTGCGGCGCGCACCAACGTGTGGACGGTCGAGCTAACCTCCACGCAGTTCGTCTATATGCTCCGCCGCGAAGGGACGCCGCGCCGGTTCCGTGTCGAGTTCGATCTCACGCGCCCGGTGGCCGCGCCGCCCGCGCCCTGGGGCGCGGCGCCGTAGTCGCCTCCGGCTCCAAACGAAGTAGCGCCGAGCGCGGCACTTCGCTCGCACCACGGCGTAAATTGCCCGTGATGTCTTCGCGCACACGCCACACCCTGCGGTTCTGCCTGCTGGCACTTGCCCTCGCGCTCCCGCTGAGTGCGCAGGGGCAGACGGGCGTCGTGCGCGGCACCGTGACCGACTCGCTCGGCCAACCGATGCGCGGGGTGGAAGTGTTGGCCGTGCAGCTCGAGCGCTCCACGCGCACCGACGCGCAGGGCCGCTACACACTCACGCGCCTGCCCTGGGGCCAGACGGTGATTATGGCGCGCTCACCGGGCTATCGTGCGGTGGAGCGCGCGGTCACGATCGGCGACGAAGGCAGCGTGGAGGCGAACTTCTCGCTCCGACGCGCCGTGCAGCTCATTGATACGCTTCGCATCACCTCGCACGACGGCTGCGTGGCGATGCGCTTCGACGGCTTCGAATGTCGCCGTCGGGCAGGCATCGGGCAGTTCCGAGGCCCAGAGGAACTGCGCGCCCTCAGGCCCGACTACTGGGCCGATATGTTCGCCGGGATGTCGGGGCTCCGAAAAGTCCCCTTTACGAACCAAGTGCAGCAGCGCCTCGACTGGACCGTCTCGCCCACGACGGGCTGGCGTTGCCTCGTCGAGGCCTTCAACGGCCGCGAGCGCTCGGCGAGAGAGACCATCGTCCGCCCCGAGCAGATTTACGCCATTGAGCATTACGACGTGTACGAGCGCGTGCCCGAGCCGTACAAGCGCTTTGCGTGGCCCGCAGACTCTCGGACGCCGTGCACGCTCATTATGTACTGGACCCGCGAGTTCGTCGAAGAAAACCGGCGCCCGTAGGCCCCCCGCGTCGGGACGCCTAGATTCGTTCCGATGACGA
>CAYPYY010000198.1:0-3212 GCA_964414995.1 uncultured Gemmatimonas sp. | reverse complement strand
TGAGCATTGCGGCGGCGGGTTTGGCGTCGGTCGCGCTGGGAATGAGGCGCTTGGCAGCGAGCGCCTCGATGTACGCGCTGAGGTCGCGGTATCCAGCGGCGGGCTTGCTCGCCGCGGTGTCGGCGCACTCGGGGCGCTCGTGCATCTCGGCCATCGAGGTGCGAATCATCGAGCGCATCTCGAGCATAAACGAGTGATTGTGCTGCGCCCACGCGGTGAGCTCGCGCTCGGGATCGATCGGATCCTGCGGGAGCGGCTTGGGCACGCCGAGGGCGGAGGCGTGCTCGACGGCGGCCTCGATGAGGGCGGCCTTGGAGCCGAATTGCCGGAAGAGGGTGACTTCGTTGACGCCGGCTTCTTCGGCGATGCGGCGCGTGGTCGCGCCCCGGAATCCGCACTCGGCGTAGACGCGGAGCGCGGCATCGAGGAGGTGCTGCTTGGTGGGTTCAGCCATCGGGTAGGAGCGGACGGGCGGAGCAAGTGAAAAGTTTCACAACGCAAGTGAATACTTGCTTACACGCAGGAGTTCCGCAAGTGACCGCTTGCATCGGGACAATCTCCCAGCTCATCGCCGGACAAAACAGCAATTCGCTGGACGAATACCATACCGTATATCGGTGTTTATTCGGTTTCTGTCAACTGCCGGAACGCAATCGCCGCCACGACGCTTGCTCCTCTACCTTCTGTATGCGCCGCCGAAGGCGCACGCCCGACGAGGCCCCGATGACCAAGCATTCCGACAAACCCGAGCTCGCCGCCCTCACGCCGCTGCAGTATCAGGTGACCCAGTGCAGCGCCACCGAGCCGCCGTTCCGCAACGACTTCTGGGATCACCACGAGCCCGGCATCTACGTGGACATCGTCTCCGGCGAGCCACTCTTCTCGTCGGTCGACAAGTTCGATTCGGGCACGGGATGGCCGTCGTTCACGCGCCCGCTCGTCCCTCGCCAGGTCACCGAGCACGAGGACCGGTCGCACGGAATGCACCGCATCGAAGTGCGTAGCACCGACGGCGACTCGCACCTCGGGCATCTCTTTCCTGACGGGCCCGGCCCCACGGGACTGCGCTACTGCATCAACTCGGCCTCGCTGCGCTTCATCCCCGCGGCCAAGCTCACCGCGAACGGCTATCCCCAGTTCGCCGCTCTCTTCCCCGACATCACGCAGGACGGCGCGTAGTCGCGCTATCCTTACCCGCAATGCAAACGGAACTCGCAACCCTCGCCGGCGGCTGCTTCTGGTGCCTCGAGGCGGTGTACCTCGAACTCCGCGGCGTGCACTCGGTCAAGAGCGGGTACGCCGGTGGCCACGTCCCCAACCCCACGTACGAGCAGGTGTGCGGCAAGCAGACGGGCCACGCCGAAGTCGTGCAGATCACGTTCGATCCAGACGTGATCTCGTTCGCCGAGCTGCTCGACGTCTTCTTCACGATTCACGACCCCACGACGCTCAATCGTCAGGGCAACGACGTGGGCCCGCAGTATCGCTCGGCGATCTTCACGCACTCCGAGGCGCAGGCGCATACGGCGCGTCAGGCCCTTGCCTCCGCGCAGGCGCACTGGGAAGACCCGATCGTGACCACCCTCGAACCGCTCGAGAAGTTCTGGCCAGCCGAGGCGTACCACGACAACTATCTCGCGCGGAACCCGCAGAACCCGTACTGCGCGGTCGTGGTGGCACCCAAGGTCGCCAAGGCGCGCAAGGTCTTCTTTGACAAGCTGAGGAAGCCGTGAGCGTGAGGACGCGCGCATTAGTGGCAGCGCTGGTGCTCGGGTACGGTGGCGCGACGCCGCTGGCGGCGCAGTCGCACCCAGCAGATCAGTTCCTCGCCGGACTGCGCGCGCTCTGCGGCAAGGCGTTCGAGGGGCGCGTGATCGATCCGCAGCCCGCGGACACGGCGTTCGCGCGCCAGCGGCTCGTGATGCACGTGCGCAGTTGCGGCGACACCGTGCGCGTGCCGTTTCACGTGGGTGAGGATCGCTCGCGCACGTGGGTGTTCACGCGCACCACCGCGGGCGCCCGCCTCAAGCACGACCACCGCCACGAGGACGGCAGCGAGGACCGCATCACGCAGTACGGCGGCGATGCCCGCGCGGAGATGACGGCTGCGGCGCTGCACTTCGCCGCGGACAGCTTCACCGCCGCGCTGATTCCCGCGGCGCGCACCAACGTGTGGACGGTCGAACTCACGCCCACACAGTTCGTCTATATGCTGCGGCGCGAGGGAACCCCGCGGCGATTCCGCGTCGAGTTCGATCTCACGCGCCCGGTGCCCGCGCCGCCCGCGCCCTGGGGCGCGACTCCGTAGTCGCGTCCGCGACGCGCGCCCAGCGCCAACCGGAGCACTGCCGCGCGGGGCACTTCGCTCGTGTCACGGCGTAAATTGCCCGTGATGTCTTCGCGCACGCTCCCTGCCCTCCGTCCCTGGCTGCTCGCTCTCGCCCTCGCGATCCCCGTGGGCGTGCAGGCGCAGACCGGCGTGGTGCGCGGCGTGGTGACCGACTCACTCGGCCAGCCGATGCGCGGTGTGGAAGTGCTGGCCGTACAGCTCGAGCGCTCCACACGCACCGACGCACAGGGCCGCTACACGCTCCCGCGACTACCCTGGGGCCAGACGGTGATAATGGCGCGCTCGCCGGGCTATCGCGCGGTGGAGCGGGCCGTCACGATTGGGGACGAGGGCAGCGTGGAGGCGAACTTCACGCTGCGGCGCGCCATCCAGCTCATTGATACGCTGCGCATCACGTCCCACGATGGCTGCGTGGCGATGCGCTTCGACGGCTTCGAATGCCGACGTCGCGCCGGCATCGGGCAGTTCCGCGGTCCCGAAGAGCTGCGTGCCCTCCGGCCCGACTACTGGGCCGATATGTTCGCCGGAATGTCGGGGCTCCGGAAAGTCCCGTTTACGAACCAGGTGCAGCAGCGGCTCGACTGGACGGTCTCGCCGACCACGGGTTGGCGCTGCCTCGTGGAGGCATTCAACGGCCGCGAGCGCTCGGCGCGCGAGACCATCGTCCGCCCCGAGCAGATCTACGCCATCGAGCACTACGACGTGTACGAGCGCGTGCCCGAGCCGTACAAGCGATTTGCGTGGCCAGCGGACTCACGCACGCCCTGCACGCTCATTATGTACTGGACCCGCGAGTTCGTCGAAGAGAACCGGCGCCCGTAGGCCCCCCGCGTCGGGACGCCTAGATTCGTTCCGATGACGA
>CAYPYY010000197.1:0-3216 GCA_964414995.1 uncultured Gemmatimonas sp. | reverse complement strand
GCCTCCGTCTCCGCGCTCGCCGCCCGCTACGAGATGTCCTTCGCCGCCGTGCAGAAGCACGTCGCCGTGCTCGAGGAGGCCGGACTCGTGACCAAACACCCCCAGGGCCGCGAACGCATCGTCCGCGGCAACCCGGAGCGGCTCGCCCGCGCGCGCGCGCTGCTCACCCAGCTCGAAGACCTCTGGCGAGAGCGCTTCAGCCAGCTCGACGCCATCCTCGCCGAGCCCACCGACAAGGAGTAGCTGCAATGCCGATTACGTCCGTCACGTCCGATCCCAAGGCCCTCACGCTCAGCGTCGTCGCTGACTATCCCGTGAGTGTCGAGCGCCTCTGGGATGCCTACGCCGATCCGCGCCAACTCGAGCGCTTCTGGGGCCCGGAGACCTGGCCGGCGAAGTTCTCGCGACACGATATGGCTGTCGGCGGCGAGTCGCACTACTGGATGACAGGCCCAAACGGCGAGCAGTCGCGCGGCTGGTGGCGCTTTCTCGCCGTCGAGCGCTACCGCCTGATCGAGGTCGAGGACGGATTCGCCAACGAGGACGGCTCGCGCAACGAGAAGATGCCGTCAATGCGGATGCGCTTCGCGTTCGAGAAGACCGCCACCGGCTCACGCTTCACGAGCGTCACGCAGTTCCCGAGCATCGAGGCAATGGAGGAGCTCGTGAAGATGGGAATGGTCGAGGGCCTGCAGTCGGCGATGGGGCAGCTCGATGCCGTACTCGCCGACCTCAAGAGCTTCGCCGCGACACGGCCCACCGAGGCACAGATCCTCAGCGACACGCAGGTGCGCGTGAGCCGGGTCATCCGCGGCACGCCGGAGCAGGTGTGGCGCGCCCATCACGACGCCGCCCTGATGAAGCGCTGGCTGCTCGGGCCCGACGGCTGGACGATGCCGGTCTGCGAGGTCGCGACCAAGGTCGGCCAGCGCTACCGCTACGAGTGGGAGATGCTGGACGGCTCGCAGCGCTTCGGCTTCGAAGGCGAGCTGCTGGAGTCACAGGCGCCGGTGCGGGCCGTGACCAGCGAGCAGATGATTGGAATGGACGGGCCGGGCACCCGCAACGAGATGACGCTCACCGCCGCGCCGGGCGGCACGCTGCTCAGCATCGTCATCACGTACCCGAGCAAGGAGCTGCGCGATATGATCCTTGGCACCGGAATGACCGCCGGGATGGAGACGAGCTACGCGCGCCTCGAGCGCGAGGTGCTCGCCGCCGCGTAGGGCCCGCGTGGAGGCGGCGGCCGCTTGGCCGCCGCCTACACCACCACGTTCAACAGGCGGCCGGGCACGAGGATCACCTTCTTCGGCTCGCCGGTGATGAACTTGCCGATCACTGCGTCGGCCTTGGCCGCAGCAAGCGCGGCTTCCTGCGAGACGTCCTTGGGCACGACGATCTTGCCGCGCGTCTTGCCGCCCACCTGCACGACCAGCTCGATCGTGTCACTCACGAGCAGCGCCGCGTCGAACTCCGGATAGCGCGCGTCGAACACGCTCGTGCGGTGGCCGAGCATCTCCCAGAGCTCCTCGGCGATGTGCGGCGCGAAGGGCGCGACCATCTGCACGAGCGGCTCCACCTCGCTGCGCGCGGGACGACGTTCACCCTTTCGCAGCGTGTTCATATACTCCATCATCGCGGCAATCGCGGTGTTGTAGCTGAGCGCGGGGATGTCCTCGCCCACCTTTTTGATCGTCGCGTGCAGCTTGCGCAGCACCTCGGCGTCGGCGCTCGCGCTCTCGTCACGGTCGCGCACCGAGGCCCAGAGCCGGTCGAGGAAACGCTTCACGCCGCTGATGCCGGCGTCGCGGAAGTCGCCGCCCTCCTCGAAGGGTCCGAGGAACATCAGGTAGGTGCGGAACGAGTCCGCGCCCCACTTCTCGATGTACTCGTCGGGATTCACCACGTTGCCCTTCGACTTGGACATCTTTGCGCCTTCACGGATGATCAGGCCGTGCGCGCGGAACTTCGTGAACGGCTCCTCGAAGTCCAGCAGGCCCGCATCGTGCAGCACCATCGTGATGAAGCGCGAATACAGCAGGTGCAGGACCGCGTGCTCGTTGCCGCCGATGTACGTCGTCACTGGCAGCCACTTCCGCGTCACCGCGGCGTCGAACGCAATGTCATCGCGCCCCACGCTCGGATAGCGCAGGAAGTACCACGCGCTGTCGAGGAAGGTGTCGCTGACGTCCGTCTCACGCCGTCCCATCGCACCGCACTGCGGGCACGGCGTGCGGTACCACTCCTCGTGGCGCGCCAGCGGCGACACGCCCGAGTCATCCGGCTTGAAGTCCGGGATATTCGGCAGCGCGACCGGCAACTGCGACTCCGGCACAGGCACCGTGCCGCAGGTGTCGCAGTAGATGATCGGGATCGGCGGACCCCAGTAGCGCTGCCGCGAGATGCACCAGTCGTGCAGGCGGAAGTTGGTGACGGCCTCGCCCGCGCCCTTGCTCGCGAGCCACGCCGTCACCGTCGCCTTGGCTATGTCCACCGAGAGTCCGTCGAACTCACCGGAGTTCACCAGCACGCCGTCACCAGTGTACGCCGCGCCGTCGAACGGCGTGGTCGCGGTCTGGCCCTCGCCCGCGACCACGCGGGGAATCGGCAGCTCGAACTTCTGCGCAAACTCGAAGTCGCGCTCGTCGTGGCCCGGCACCGCCATAATCGCGCCGGTCCCGTACTCCATCAGGACGTAGTCCGCGATCCACACCGGGATCATCGCGCCGGTGGCCGGATTGATGGCGTAGGAGCCGGTGAACTCACCGGTCTTCTCCTTCGACGTCTTGCGGCTGACCAGATCCTGCTTGGCCGCACGTGCGCGATACTCGCGGACCACGCCCTCCTGCATCGGCGCCGTGATCTGCTCCACCAGCGGATGCTCCGGCGCGAGCACGAGGTACGTGGCGCCGAAGATCGTGTCCGGCCGCGTGGTGAACACCTCGACCACCGGCCCCGCGCCGCGCAGCTCCGTCGTCACCGACACGGCAGAGCTCCCCGCGTCGGTCAGCGGGTCAATGACCTGAAAGCGCAGCCGTGCGCCCTCGGACTTGCCGATCCAGTTCCGCTGCGCCTGCACCGTCGTCGCGGACCAGTCGAGCCGCTCGAGATTGTCGAGCAAGCGCGGCGCGTACTTCGAAATATTGAAGAACCATTGCTCCAGGAAGCGCTGCTCGACCATCGTGCCGCAGCGCTCGCAGGCGCCGCCCTCGACCT
>CAYPYY010000196.1:0-3328 GCA_964414995.1 uncultured Gemmatimonas sp. | reverse complement strand
CAGCTCCATTCGTGATGTTTCGTCGTTCGTTCCGCCCGTTGCTCCTGCTCGCGCTGCCGCTCGTTGCCGCGCTCGGCGCCTGCCAGGAAGACCTCGATACCGGCGCCTCGTGCCCGCTGCTCTGCCCGGGGCAGGAGATTGTCATTCGCGATACCGTCGTGGATGGCGTGCTCGTCATCGACAGCACGATCGCCGGGTTCCCGATCCAGGGGCTCGAGAACCCGTTGCTGCTCTCGGCGCGCGGGGACACGCTCGACGTGCGCACGATTGTGCGCTTTGACACGCTGCGGCGGCTGTATCAGCCGGTGGGTGTGGATACGCTCGAGCCGGTGACGTACGTGGACTCGGCGTTCCTCTCGCTGCGGCTGTATCGCGCGGGGTTCAAGATTCCGGGGCAGTTCTTCGTCGAGGCCTACGACGTCACCGACACGACGCTCGTGGACACGCTGCCGAACACGCTGCTGCCGCTGTTCACGCCGGCGAACCTGCTGGGCGCGTACCGCGTGGATTCGGCGAGCTTCGTGGATTCGTCTCGCATTCGGATCCCGATTGATTCGGCGAAGCTGCGCGCGATTATCACGGAGCCTGGCCGCCGGCTGCGCGTGGGCTTGATCGTGCGCTCGAGCGAATCGGCGCAGTTCCGGTTGACGCCGTACTCGCCGGGTGGCGACGGGCCGTCGCTCGAGTACAGCGTCTCGCCGGACACAACCGTCGCCCGCGTGGTGGGGCTGGAGCCGTCCTCGAGCACGCCGCGTAGCCCGAGTTTCGTGGCGGGCGACATCGTGGACTATCAGATGGTGGTGGACGCGCCGACGATTGCGGCGCCGGGCACCTTCGCGTTTGGCGGACTGCCGGCGTCGCGGGCGTATCTGCGCTTTGAGCTGCCGTCGTGGCTCACCGACTCGGTGGGCATCCTGCGGGCGCGGTTGGAGCTGACGCAGGATCCGCTGCGCGGTCCCTCGGACGCGGATTCGATCCAGATGCAGGTGCACTTGGTGGTCGCCAACGGCACCGTCACCGATCTGCGCCGTGCGGCCACGCTGCTCACCGCGGGCAACCTGTTCACCAGCGTGCTCGTCACCACGCCGGCTGACAGCGGCGTGAAGACGGTCGAGATCAACGCGCTGTTCCGGCAGTGGGCGTCCATTCGCGGGCTGGTGGACGTGCCCAACGCCATCGTGCTGCGCTCGAACACCGAGGGCGCCTCCCCGCTCGCGGTTCGATTCTTCAGTATGCGTGCCGCCGATCCGTCGGTGCGTCCCCGTCTGCGCGTGACGTACACGCCTGCCAAGGTCTTCGGTCGCCCGTGATGCCGCTCTCGATTCGTCTCCTGCGGCGCGCGGTCGTCCTCGCGCTGTTCCCCGCGGCCCTGCAGGCGCAGGGCTCGCTGAGCGCGCAGGGCTTTGGCTATCCCACGGGGCAGATGTCACCGGGTGCACTGGGTGCCGCCGGTGCCGGTGCGGAGTCCGACCCCAACTCGGCGCTCAATCCGGCCGCCATCACGCAGAACAACCGTTACGCGATCTTGCTGCACTTTGAGCCCGAGTATCGCAGCACGCGCGTGGGTGGGCAGGACGTGAGCGCGTCGGTGATGCGCTTTCCGAGCTTCCAGGCGAGCGGGCAGTTCCGGCGGGCCACGTTTTCGTTCGGCGTGACCACGTTGCTCGATCGCTCGTGGGTGAACACGTACAACGACACCATCGTGGTGGGTGGCGATCCGACGCCGTCGTCGGTGCGCACGTCGAGCGAGGGCTCGCTCTCGGACGCGCGCGCCGCGGTCGGTTACATCGTGAACAACAAGCTGCAGGTCGGCATCGCGGTGCACGGTTTTGGGGGCGAGAACCGCACGACGTTCGATCGCACGTTTCCCGAGAGCACCAACGTGGGTGGCCTGTCGCAGGCGACGTCCTTTGGTTTCGCGGGCTCGGCGGTGTCGGCGGGCTTTGTGATGATTCCGCGCAACGGTCTCGTGTTCGCGGGCTCGATTCGGTCCGGCGGCCAACTGACGCTTGAGGAGAATCGCACGCAGGTGGGCAGCGGCCGGGTGCCGCTGCGCTTTGGGCTCGGCGTCAACTGGCTGGCGATTCCCGGCGCGGCGTTGAGCGCGCGGTTCGAGCAGGTGCGCTGGAGCGAGATGAATGGGCTCGGGACCTCCGCCGCGAACGCGCGCGATGCGACCGAGCTGGCGATCGGCACCGACGTCCTCGGCCCCAAGGTCGGTGGCGTGAACTCCGTGGTGCGGGCGGGCTTCCGCACGCGCACGCTGCCATTCACGGCGCTCTCCAATGACGTGTCGGAGCGCTCGTTCTCGTTTGGCGCGGGAATCCCGCTGGCGCGTGGGCGCGCGCAGATTGACCTCGGCGCGCAGCGCGCGTCGCGCAGCGCCGGCAGTGTGGACGAGCGCGCGTGGCTCGTGAGCCTTGGCTTCGGCATCCGGCCCTGAGCGCGGGGACGCCCCGCTCATTCTCGTCGCCGACGATGTCGAGGCGAATGTAGAGCTTCTGCAGGATCAGCTCGCGCCATTGGGCTGTCGTTTGCTGCACGCCCCCGATGGTCCCGCCGCGCTGGCCACGGCGCTGCGCGAACGCCCCGATCTCTGCATCCTCGACGTCTCGATGCCCGCCGGCGAGCTCGGCGTGAGCGATCGCGAGACGGGCTACGAAGTCTGCCGACGCCTGAAGCGCGATCCGCGCACGGCGCGCATCCCCGTGATCTTCGTCTCGGCGCTCAACGATGCGAGTGATCGCATCAAGGCCATCGAGTCCGGCGGCGATGACTTCCTGGTGAAGCCGCACAACCGGCACGTGCTCGGCGCACGCGTGCGATCGCTGCTCAAGCTGAAGGGTGCCACCGATGCGCTCGAGGAATCGCTGCGCCGGCTGCGCGAGGTGCAGAAGGCGCGCGACGACCTCACGCGGATGGTGGTACACGATCTCAAGACGCCGCTTACCTCAATCCTCGCTACGCTCGAGATGCTGCGCGATGGCGACTTTGGGCCGCTGGGTGAGCGCGCCGCGCGCGCTCTCTCGGACGTGGAAGGCAAAGCCGAGGACCTGCTCGGGCTGATCCACAACCTGCTCGACGTGACACGCGCCGAGGAGAAGCCGCTGGCGATGAACCGCGAGCCGATCGCGCCGGCGGCGTTCCTCGCGGAGCTCGAGTTCGACTGGGCGCTGCGCTTCCGGCAGGAGCAGACCACCTCGCGCACCACGGTGGCCGACGACGCGCCGGTGTTCCAGGGCGACAAGGCGCTGCTCAAGCGAGTGTTCTCGAACCTGATTCAGAACGCCATCACGCATTCGCCGATGCCGGTGACGCTCACGCTCAC
>CAYPYY010000195.1:0-3349 GCA_964414995.1 uncultured Gemmatimonas sp. | reverse complement strand
GATGTTCTGGGGCGAGCAGCTCGGCTATCCGGCTGCGAGCATCACAAGCGGGAAGCGCAGCGCGGCGCGGCAGCGCGCGCTGGTCGCCGCGTGGGATCGCGGCGACCGCGCGGGGCTGCTGGTGCGGCCAGCTGCGAATAGCCCGCACGTCGAGGGCCGCGCGTTCGACTTGGCGAACGTCCGGCACCTCGGGATCTATGGTCAGCTGGCCCAATACTTGCCGGGCGTCCGCTGGGGCGGTACGTTCTCGTCGTACGACCCGGTTCACTTCGATCTTGGGAAGGACTGATGAACCTCTGGATGACAGCCGGATCTGCTCTGGGACTCGTCGCCATTCTGGCGGGAATCGGCGTACTGAGTTACCGGATGGCCGTCCGCCCCGCTGCCGTTGGGCGCAAGCCCACGGCGGCGAGGGCCGACGCGCACCCCTCTGACACCCCCGCGACCCCCGCGACGGACGATCTCGCGCTGCTGCGGCGACTGCTCGCGCTGGAAGCGCAGCAGGAGCAGCTGGCGGCGCGCTTCACGGATCTTCAAGAGTCGGTGAACCGACGCTTCGGACGCCTCCACGCAGACAAGAGCCGCAACGGGGCGGCTCCAGATCCGGGCGAAGACCCGGATCCCTCGCAGCTCGGTTTCGAGCTGCCCAACCCCGGCGCGCGCAGCGCGCCTCCGAGCGGCGTCCAGCCGCGTCGGTTCCTCGTACCACGGAGATAGCTAGATGCCTCTGATTCCTCTTATCGCCGGGGCTGCCAAAGCCATCGGCGGCGCGGTGCTCCGCGGGGCCGCGAAGAAGGCCGCAGGAAGGGCCGTAGGCGCGGTGGGCGCGGCGATAGGCCGCGCGGTGGGGGCTGCCGCGTCCCGGCCCGTTCTGACGGCAACTGCAGCCGCTGCCGGGGCCGGAATCATCCGGTCTGCGACCACGCCGCAGATCCCGATGCTCCCGGCAGGGTTCGCGCCGCAGGGCGGCGGCGGACGCGCGCCCGTGCCGCGCGAGGGCGTGGTGGGCCGGACGATCTCGCGCATCCTTCCCGGCGGGATGACGGGCCGCGAGTTCACGCCCGTAGATGGTGTCGAGCGCGACAAGTACGGACGGCCCATCGCCGTCTTCGGGGAGCGCGCCGAGCGGTGGGTGGGGCCGCGCGGCTACGTCCTCGTCCGGGATCCCAACAACCCGGATGCCGAGCCCGTGTTCATCCTGAAGGGCGCGGCCCGAGCGATGGGCCTCTGGTCGGCCCGTCCCAAGCCGCCCGTGAGCGGCTGGGATATGCGCGCGATCCAGCGCGCATCTGCCGCCTCCAAGCGAGTCAAGAAGCTCGCCGGGAAGGTCGGCTTCACCTGCAGCAAGAAGGGGAGGAAGTGCTAATGGCTGATGTTCTGCAGTGCGTCCGGTGCGGCACTGCCTACACGCCCGAGCGTGACACGGCGTGGGGCCGGACGAAGGGGAGCGACGGCTACGGCCCGTCGCCGCGATGCACCGAGCTGGTGCCGAACCCGTTCGCCCCGCGCACTCCGCAGGGCGATCAGCCGCTGCAGGTGTGCGGCGGCCAGCTCGTGGCGAAGACGGACACCGAAGCGGCCGCCACTGCGGCGGCGCGCGGTGCGCAGCTCAAGATCGTCGCAGAGGAACAAATCACCACTCGGAGGTAGTCCCGTGGGCAAGCGTATGGAGACGGTCGAGATCTCGATCGCTGCGAACACCCGGAACCGCAACGTCCTCGACGGGACGCGGTTCCAGCGCGTGGGTGATACGCCGCAGCTCATCACGATCTTCGACACGGGTTCAGCTGCAGGGCTGAACCGCGAGTTCGGCGTGAACAGCGACACGGCGGTCGCCCTGGGCGCGGTCAACGCCAACAACCGGATCCCGCTGGATCCGGACGACAAGGTCGCGGACGGCATCGAAGCCGCGGCGGGAGCGAACCTGTTCCTCCCGGTGGAGAACACCACCGCCGGCGCGCTGACGTACCGCGCGCGCCTGATCTTCGAAGACGCGATGTACGTCTGATGGCGTGGGCCATCGGCAGGTCGCTGCGCTGGTTGGGCCGCGCGCTCCTCTCCCCATCGGGAGAGGGGCCGCGCGAGTTCGATGACGGGCCGGTAACGCCCGTCGTGGATGTGCTGCAGGGCGGGGTCGGACTTGCGTCCGTCTTCGAGTACGCGATCAACGTGACGGGGGCAGAAGCAGCGACCACGCGGCAAATCCTCGCGTCGGATCCCAACGTCACGCGGCTGGTCTGGATCTCAATCGTCCACGACAGCGGTGCCACGGCGGTCGAAGCTACTGTCAGCATCGAGCCGCCGATGAACAGCACCACGCGCCTGATCCTCAGCGGCGCGACGAGCGTCCCGGCTACGAACATCGGTCGCAGACTCTCGCACGCGCAGCTGTGCGGCAGCCAAGAGCCAATCCGGGTGCCGCCGGGATGCGAGCTGAACTGGAGACACTATGGCATCGCAGCTGGAGAAGTCGTGCAGACGCGCTGCCTGATCGTAGAAGTCCCGGCTGGATCTAAGCCGTGGTGACATAGCTGCAGCCGCAGTGTGAACGCTCCACGGGCTGCAGCGACAACTGAAAGAGTCGAGAGGATGCGCACACCGGGGGTGCATCCTTGTACCCCCGGTGTGCGCATCCTCTCGACTCTCGCCAAGCGATAGCGCGGCAGCTCTACACTCAACCGCCATTGAGGGGGAAGATGCTGACGGACAGAATGAGCTGGGAGACGCTCGAGCAGTACGCCGGGAGACTGGCGCACCTGCACCGGACGTATGAGCTGGGCCAGCCGCAGCCGCCGACGATAAGCACGGCGTGGGGACAATGGCTGGGGACTTTCCCGTGGGATGCGTGGGGGACAATGACGTTCGCAGCCGGGGAGTTCACGCACGACGCGGCGAGCCGCGCGTGGCAGCGATTCGCGCGCCACTTCCAGATGCAGCAGCCGCTGGGGACTTGGTTCGTCGGCCACGAAGTCGGCGCGCGCGGTCGGCTGCACCTGCACTGCCTTCTAGGCGGGATGCACGATAGAACGCCGGAAGCGCGGACGCAGCTGTGGGAGTGGTGGTTCAAGCGGTACGGGCGCGCGCAGGTGCTGGGCTACGATCCAGAGAAGGGCGCGGCGCACTACTGCGCCAAGTACGTCAGCAAGGAGCTGGCGTTCTACGATCTCGACTTCAACGGGTTCAGCGTATGGGATTCTGGAGGAAGACGCCAGCAGAGCAGCGATGGGCCGAGCTGGGTCAGGCGGCACGGCGCGCAGGACTCGACTCCGACGCGCAGCGAGTCTATCAGACCCTGATGTTCTGGGGCGAGCAGCTCGGCTATCCGGCTGCGAGCATCACAAGCGGGAAG
>CAYPYY010000194.1:0-3420 GCA_964414995.1 uncultured Gemmatimonas sp. | reverse complement strand
GCGTCGTCGTCGCGCGGCCGTCGGCGTCGGTGACGCTCGAGAGCGGATTCACGCTGCCGCCACCCGCGGCGCTCCAGTTCACGGTCACGCCCGCCACCGGATTGCCGGTCGCGTCGGTCACCCGCACTTCGTGCGCCGTGCCGAGCGTCGTGCCCACCGGGCCACTCAGGTTGTCGCCCGCGGTGGCCGTCATCTGGCTTGCCACGCCCGCGGTGGCGGTCGCGGAGAACGTGATCGGACTGCCGTCCAGTCCGTCAGCGCTCGCCGTCAGCGTGTTGGCGCCGGCGATCGGGCCAAGCGTCCAGCTGGTGAGTGCTGCGATGCCGCTCGCGTCCGTCGTCACCGCCGTGGTCGGCGCAATGCTGCCGCCGCCGGCACTGACGGCGAAGCTGATCTGCACGCCCGCGACCGGATTGCCGCTCACATCGCGCGCAATCACGCTCGGCGGCGTGGCGACCGCCGTCGCGGCGGCGGCCGTCTGGCCGTCCCCATCGTTCAGCGCGAGCGTGGTTGCGGTGCCCGCGAGCAGCGTGATGCTCCCCGAGGTCGCGCCCGTGAGCGAGCCCGCGCCAAAGCTGAGGGTGCGCGCGCCCACGGTGCCGACGATGCCCAGGTCCGAGAAGGTCGCGATACCCATCACGTTCGTGAGCACGGTGGTCGTGCCGAGCAGCGTGCCGCCGCCCGAGGCGATGCTCGCCGTCACGGCGACACCGGCCTGGTTCACGTTGTTGCCCGCGGCGTCACGCAGGCGCACCACCGGTGCGGTTCCGAAGGCCTGACCGTTCACGGCGGTGGCCGGCGGGGCCACCGTGAGCGCGAGCTGCGTTGCCGCGCCCGCCCCGATGGTGATGCCCGCGCTCGAGGCCGTCGTGAAGGTGCCGGAGCCGAACGAGATCGTGTAGCTGCCCGACGAGCCGACGATCGCGAGCCCGCTGAAGGTCGCGATACCATCGCTGCCGGTGAATGCCTGCGCGTTGTTGAGCGAGGAGCCTGCGGGTCCGCTCGCGATGCTCGCAGTCACGGCGGCGCCGCTCGACAGCACGCGGTTCGCGAAGGCGTCACGCAGCGCGAGCCGCGGCTGCGTTCCGAACGCCACGCCGCTCTGCGCCGTGGCCGGCGGCGGCGTGAGCACGACGAGCTCCGCGGGTGCCGCTGCGCTCACCGCGATCGGATCGGACTGCAGTGCGGCGAGGCCCGTGGCAGTGACGGCAAGTCGCAGGCCGGTGGCCGCACGCTCAATGCGCACGTCGGAGAACGTGGCGACGCCATTCACGGCGGCGACCGTTGTGGTGCCCAGCAGCACCGCGCTCGAATCATTGGGGGCGAGCGCGAGCGTGACGTTGCCGCTGAATCCGGTCGCCACGTTGCCGAGCGCATCACGCACCGTCACGGTGATGGCCGGGCTCAGAGCCACGCCAGCCACTGCGGTCGCAGGGACGGCGCCGAGCTCCATCCGGTCCGCGGCCGACGACGTCACGTTGAATGCGTTCGACGTCGTCTCGAGCACGCCGACGGTGGCGCGCAACGTGTAACCGCTGCCCACGCGGTTCAGCGAGAGGTCCGTGAAGGTCGCGATGCCGCTGACGGCATTGAGCGTCGTCGTGCCGCTCAGCGTGGCCCCCGCAGTGTTGCTCGCGAGTGCAACCGTGACGGGGCCGGTGTAGCTGGTGAGCACCGCGCCGCCAGCGCTGAGCACCGCCACGCGCACGGCAGGCGTGATCGCGACGCCGGCCGCGGTGCTGGTCGGCTGCTGGTCAAACGCGACCGCGGCCGGCGGCAACGCCGTGCGGAAGTGCGCGCCCGTGCCGCCCAGCGAGGTCCACGCGCTGGTGCGACCCGACTGATCGACGGCGCGCGCCTGCCAACGGTACTGTCCGTTGTCCACCAGGCCCGCGACCGACACGAGCAGCGCGCTGCCCGAGGGATTCGGCGCCGACGACTGCGTGGCTACGCCCGAGAACGGCGTGCCGACCGGACGCACCTCGAGCTCGAGGCGAATCTGGTCCGCTGGGTCGGGATCACTGACCGTCGCGCCGAGTCGGATGATCGGCTCGGTGGTGGTGCCGCCCGTCGCGACCGGCGTCACGCCATCGCTGCGCCGTTGCAGGAGGAGCGTGGGTGCGTTCGGTGCCTCGGGAATGCCGATGCCGAAGTCCGCCGCGCCGGCGCCGTATGCCACCCAAGCACTCGCGCGGCCCGTCTGGTCCACGGTGCGCGCCTGCCAATGGTACACGGTGTTGTCCGTGAGCCCAGTGACGGTCGCCGCAACGGTGCCCGAGACCACGGCCGCCGTCGTGGCCGTCGCCGTGTTGGTGAACGCAACACCAACCGGGCGGAGCTCGAGCTCAAGCCGCAGGGTGTCGCTGTCGGGATCGCTGATGCCGGCCTGCAAGGCGATGCGGTCCGTCGCAATCGTCGTTCCGGCGACAATGACTTGCGTGAGGTCGGTCGCCGAACGCTGCGAGAGCGCGGCGGGCGCGGCGGGGCTGCGCGGCAGCGTGACATTGAGATCGAACGTCCCCGTGACGCGCGCAGCGGTGGACGTGACTTCGACTTCGTACGCGCCGCTCTCCGGCAGGCGGAAGTAGCGCACGCAGGCACCGCTTCCCACGGCGTCGCAGCTCTCGCTCGAGGCCAGCACGGGCGCGGCGCCCGAGCGACGCAGGATCACGCGGGCGGCGAACGCACTCGGGCCCACGCGGACGGTGACGGAGTCGTTGGCCTCACCGGTGAACGTGAAGCGCTTGGCGTAGCGATCCGTGGTGCCCGTGGCCGCGCAGTCCTCGGCGCTGAGCGTGGACGCGGCGGTCGCGGGCAGGGGACCAAGCGCGGTGACCGCGCAGGGAAGGATCGTAAACGTGACGGGCACGCGGACGAGGCGCGCGTCGGGCCCGTCGTTGCTGAACCGCAGGGTGTCGGAGTAGACGCCGGCGGCGAGGCCGGTCGGATCCAGCGAGATGGTGAGGTCGTTCGGCGCGGTGCCCACGCCCAGGCCGGCGGTGATCCACGGCGAGCCCAGTTCGGCCGTGACGCCGAACTTGAGCGTGGTCGAGGGGCCCTCGATTCCCAGCTGGATGACGGTCGAACGGGGGGCCGTGCTGCCCACTCGCGCCGAGTCTTCAAGCGCGAGTTTGTCCAGCGTGAGCCGACCCAGTTCGGTCGGCGTGAGCAGCTCGTCGAGGCGGCAGTTCGTGAGAGCGAGCGAGGCCACCACCACCACGAGTGTGGTGCGGAGGCGACGCACGTGAGCGAAGACGGTCATTGTGCGCGGAATCCAGTCGAGAGGGACGAGGATGCCGCGACTGCGATGGTCGTGTAAGTCACTGCCCTGTCTTAACTTAGGGAAGTCCTTCCGAGAACTGCCGCCCTCGTAGGGACGCAAGATGCCGAGGGGGAGACGATGTGTCTCAGATACTGCAA
>CAYPYY010000193.1:0-3423 GCA_964414995.1 uncultured Gemmatimonas sp. | reverse complement strand
AGCCCGTGGGGTGGATGCCGCGCGTGAACGGATACACGCCGGGCACCTCGAACGCGGTGCCGCCCGAACCCTCGAGGTCGAGCGCCGTGTAGAGGGGCGCCACTTCCTTCTCCGAGTTCGTGTAGGCGATATCGCGTTTCTCGCCCTTGGCGTACTTGGCGCGCCACTGCTCGACTTCCTTGCGGAGCGTGTCGAGCTCGGCCTGCATCGCCGCGAGGGTCGGATCGAGGTCGGGGATCGAGGTCATTGGTCCTTCCCGGTCAGGGTTCCCGCCGCCACGCTGCGTTCAATCAGCGCGCCAGCGACCGCCAAGGGCGTCGTCTGCCCCGCTTCGAGCGCGGGGAGCTGCCCTTCCAGCCATTCGTTCACGCCCGCGTCGCGCCAGAGGCGCGCGCGGAGGCGCTGTTCGACTGCATCCACCACCCGTTCGCGCAGCCGCGCCCGGCGCCGCGTGAGGAGGGTCCCACTGCGTTCAAGATACGAGAAATGCCGCTCCAGGGCCTCGACGAACTCCGGCAGCCCCTCGCCGGTCGAGCCGACAGTGCGGAGCACGGGCGGCGTCCAACTGCTCGCGTCGTCCTGCTTGGCCGCCTCGCGGGCCGCACGGGCCGGGTTCGCCTTCTTGAGGTCCACGCCGTGGTGCGCGGGGATGTCCCGCAACGCGTTGCCGCTACGCAGCCCCAGCATCAGCTCGATGTCGTTGCGCAGGCGGTCCGCGCCCGGGCGATCCGCCTTGTTCACCACGAACAGGTCGGCGATCTCCATCACGCCGGCCTTGAGCGTCTGGATGGAGTCGCCGCTCTCGGGCACGAGTACCACGGTGCTCGTGTCCGCCAGCCGCGCGATGTCGAGTTCGCTCTGGCCCACGCCGACCGTCTCCACGAGGATGCGCTCCATCCCGGCTGCATCGAGCACGTCGCAGACCTCGCGCGTGGCGGCCGCGAGCCCGCCCAGCGAGCCGCGCGTAGCCATCGAGCGAATGAACACGTTCTCGTGCAGTGCCACGCGCTCCATTCGCACGCGGTCGCCGAGCAGCGCGCCGCCGGTGAATGGCGAGGTCGGATCCACCGCGACCACGCCAACGCGAAAGCCCAGCCCCAGATAGTGCTCGGCTAAGAGTGTGGTCAGCGTGCTCTTGCCCGCCCCCGGCGGCCCGGTGATGCCGACGCGCCGCGCGCGGCCCACGCGCGGATGGCAGTCAGCGAGCAACTGCTCCCAGCCGCGGCGCCGGTCCTCGATGGTGCTGACCGCGCGGGCCACGGCGGCCTTCCGTCCGGCGAACAACTGCTCCGTCAGCGTCGCGCTCATCGGTCGCTCGCCGGATCGTCGTGCTCGTCCTGGATCTCGCCCACAAACTCCTCGACCAAGTCTTCAAGTGTCACGAGCCCCAGCGTCTCCCCCGCCGCGCCGCGCACGATCGCGAGGTGCCGCCGCTCGCGCAGCATCCGTGTCATCAGGGTGTGGCAGGCTTCGTCAGGATGAGCGAACGCCACGGGGCGCGGCGCGCGCAGCGGTGCCTCCGGGCGCGCAATCACATCCCAACTGGTGATCATCCCGACGATGTGGTCCAGCGTGCCGTCGTAGATCGGCACGCGCGTGTACTTCGATTGCGCCACGAGATGCGCCACCTGGTCCGCGGGGGCCGCGCGGTCCACCGCCACGATCTCGCTGCGCGGCGTCATCACTTGACCGACGAGGCGGTCCCCAAACTCCACGACGCCCGAGATGATGGCGCGCTCGTTCGCCGCACCGACGCCCTCGATCTCGCCTTCGCGTAGCAACTCGTCGAGCGTGTCCGTTTCCGTGGCCGACTCCGCGTGCTGCGGGCCGCGCAGGCGTCGGACGAGTCGCATCGCAATCAGCGCCAGCGGCGACGTCAGGCGCTCCACCGCGCGCAACGCGGGCAACACCACCGGCAGCACCTCCGCCGGCCAGCGGCGCGCGAGTGCGCGCGGGATCAGCTGTCCCACGACCAGGAGCCCGACGCCCGCGAGCACGAGCGTGCGCGCGAGCACGCCAGGCCGGTCGCCGTCCTGCAGGCCGATCACGGCGCCCAGCGCGAACACCGTGCCGGCGATCCCCGTGCCCGCCGCGATCAGCAGCCGCTGCGGGCGCTCGAGGTACAGCGACGCCGTCCCCGAACCCGCGAGCCGGCGCTCCGCCCAGTGCCGCAGCCAGATGCGACTCACCGTACGCAGTGCCGTGGCCGCCGCGGTGAGCACACCCACGACGAACACGAGCAGGACCATCGCGGACATCGCGCTCACGGTTCGTCCTCGGCGTGCACCGTCACCTCGACGGGCTCCACGAACACGCGCTGGATGCGCCGGCGCACCACGCGCTCCACCACCACGCGGAAGCCCTCGATCGTCAGCGCCTCGCCCGCGTGCGGCACGCGCCCGAGCACTTCCATCACCAGGCCGCCCACCGTGCTGACGTCGCCGCGAGTGAAATCGTGGCCGGTCACTTCCGAGAGCGTCTCTAGCGTCACGTGCGAGGCCACCCAGAGCTTGCCGCCGTCGCCGCGTTCCACATCAGGCAGCTCGGCATCGCCCTCGTCCTGGATGTCGCCGATGATCAGCTCCAGCACATCCTCGAGCGTCACCATTCCCGCGGTGCCCCCGAACTCGTCCACGACCACCGCGAGGTGGCGCCGCGCCTGACGGAAGTCCTTGAGCTGCGCTTCCACCGTCTTGGTGCCGGGAATGAACAGCGCGGGTCGCACCAGCGCCTGCCAGCCGCCGCTCGGCTCCTCGTCAGCAAGCAGCGCCGGCAGGAGATCCTTGGCATAGAGCACGCCGGTGATCTCGTCGAGCGTGCCGTCGAACACGAGCAGCCGCGCGTGCTGCGCGCTGCGCACACGGTCCACGACCTCGGACCACGGCGTCTCCCGCTCGAGGCCCACGATGTCCACGCGCGGCACCATAATCTCGCTCACCTTGGTGTCGCCGAGCGAGAACACGCCGTGGATCAACACCTCGCCGCGCTCGTCAATGTCGGCCTCGGCGGCGACGACCTCGCGGAAGCGCTCAACAGCGTCTTCGCGATCCTCGTCATCCAGTGGCGGTGGCGGCAGCACACGATGCAGCGCGGCATCGGCCCAAGTGCCAAACGCCACGACGGGCGCGCAAATCACCTCGCAGCCCTCCACGATGCCAATCGTCGCGCGCAGGCCGCGTTCGCCGTACGCGTCACCCGCGGCGCGGGCTCCCACCTCGGCGATGCCCACCAGCGCGATGCCGGCGAGCACTACCACCGGCGCCAGCAGCGGAGCCGGGACCCAGCCGCTCACTACCAACGCAATGGACGCCGCCGCGCCCGCCACCAACTGCGCGAGGATCCGTCCGAACGCCAACGCCCGGTGCGCGCGCTCGCGGCGCTCAAACAGCGCTCGCACCCGCGGGTCACTCGGAGGCTCGTCCT
>CAYPYY010000192.1:0-3424 GCA_964414995.1 uncultured Gemmatimonas sp. | reverse complement strand
GCGCGCGCTTGGTCGAGCCGCTCGCGCACGGTCAGGATCGTCGTGGGCATATCGGTGCCCCACGCGAAGCGCATCGTCGTGACTGCCTCGGCATTGCGGCTCACCGACCGCAGCTCGACCAGCCCAGGCGTCGCGGCCACCGCGGCCTCGATCGGCTCGGCCACAAAGCGCGAGACTTCCTCGGCGGCCGCACCCGTGTACGTCGTGCGGACCGTCAACACTGGCAACGTGACATCGGGCAGCAGCGTGACCGGCAGGCGCGAGAGCGACACGCTGCCGAGCAGCACGATCGCCAAGGTCGCGGCCACCGTCGTCACGGGACGACGGACGGCGAAGGCAGTGAGCGACATCGGTGCCTACGCCGTCAGTCTTGCGCGCCAGGCGCGCGCTCGCGCGCCGCAACGACGCGCACCGGCGCGTCGTGCGTGAGCGTGAGGTGGCCTTCGATGATCACCTGGTCGCCGGGATTGAGCGGGATCTGGCCCGTCGTCGAGTCCGGCAACACTTCCGTCTCACGTCCGTTCGAGCGCCCTGGCGTCACGTACGTCCACTGCGCGCGGCCGTCGCGCACCACGAACACCAACGGACGCCCGTCGCGCTCGATGATAGCCCGCGAGGGCACGAGGCGACGGTTCTGGAGCCGCTGCGCCTCGAGGCGCACGTCCGCATACATCCCGGGCCGGAGCGCGCCGGTTCCCGCGAGGCGCACAAACGCACGGCCCGCGCGTGTCGTGCTGTCCACCATCGGCAGCACGGCCTGCACGCGCCCAGTCAGCGCCTGGCCCGGCAGCGCTGCACTCGTGATCACCGCCTCACCACCAATGCGGATCAGCGGCAGGTCGTGCTCCAACACCGCCGCCTCGATGCGCAGGTTCTGCAGGTCCACCAGCGTGCCAACGTCCTGCCCCGCGTTCACGCGATCGCCGGCCACCGTCTGCACGCGGTCCACGACGCCGTCGAACGGCGCCACGATCACGGCGCGCTCCCGCGCGAGCTTTGCGCGGTCGAGCCGCACACGAGCGCCGGCGAGTCCCGAGCGAATCACGAACGCGTCGAGCCGCGTCTGCGACGGCATCTGGCCCGTGGCCGCCGAGTCGGGGCGGTAGAGGTCCTCGTACTGTTGTTGCGCCTGCTTGAGCGCGACTTCCGCCTCGGCCAAGTCGAGGTCGAAGGGCCGCGGGTCGAACTCGATGACCGGTTGCCCGCGCCGCACGCGGTCGCCGGGCCGCACGAGCACGCGCGACACCGTGCCCGCCACCTCGGAGCGCAGTCGCCCTTCGCTGTCCGAGCGCACCTGACCCGTGGTGTTGATGGAGAGCACCAGGTCCGCGTCCACAACTTCGCCCGCCACGACGGGCAGACTGACGTTCGAGGCCGTGGCGCCGCCACTCGACGACGTGTCGTCGGCGGCGGCGGCAGTAGAGTCGGCGGCCGCCCCGCCACCGGCGACGGCCTTGAGCTTGTCGCACGCGCCCGTGAGAGCGACGAGCGTGGTGACCACGAGGAGCGCGCGCAACGAAGGCATCAGACGACGGTCAGGAAGGATTGGGGAGGGCCACGGGGTGTTCGTGCTCGCTGTTCGACCCGGTTGGCTGTCGAAGGGTTGCCTGTCGAAGATACTGAAAGCGTGTCATCTCCGGCGCGAGGATTCGGCAGGCCGTCGAATCCCTGACGCAGCGATCACCGCGTGCCCACCGAGAGAAGTAGGTAAAGCTGCACGCGCGGCTCCTCGTCGACTTCCTCGATGACCGCTAGCGTGTCCCCTCGCACCGCAAATCGCGTGGACGGGTGAGGGAGAACAAGACTTCCCACGTACGCCAAGGATCGGCGGTCATAGAAGTCGAGAAGCCTGTTCTGCTCTCGGGAGGTCCCCTGAAAGAGGATCACGATGAAGTCACGCCACGAGCGAGAATCCAAGTGTCCTGCGCGAGCTTCGGCGTTCACGTAGAAACGTGCACCGCGCTCGGTAGGTTCGGTGATCATCGAAGCCGGAGGGAGTGACTCCACCGAGGTAGCCCGCCGAACATCTCCGTTTCCGTCCTGGAGAGCCCAATCACCGTGGTACGCGGGGAAGTAGCCGCAGGTGGAATCGTCCACCTGCCGAACTGCCGTCTGCTGTGCGAAGAACCCGAGGGCCCTGACGCTCGCGATCGGATGTCGCGCTGAGTCAAGCAGGCGCGCTTCGCCCCCGATCTCAGACTGGTAGAAGGCCATCCCAAGCGGCGAAGCTGCCGCCTGTGTGAGAAGCCGCCCGCTCGGCAGTCGGCATCCGGAGATCCATTGCCGCGCTCGATTCATCGTAGTCGTCCCGAACGACGCCAGGCGCGATACCTCGTGAAGACGCCCCACAGATGCCTCAAGCAAGATCGGATGCTCGTAGGTCCCGATAATCGTCGGCGGTACGACAAACTCCCAAGGCCCCCTGCCATATCGTCCTATGCGCCGCTCTAACGCGCCCGACGACGAATTGTAGATGCGAACGTCGAGCGAGCCGTGATCAGACACCAACAGGCCAAGCCGCGAGAATCGAATATCAACAGGACTCTCAAGGGCCACCTCGGCGCCGGGAGCGGCGAGCCTCAGAATTGGCTTCAGCGTCACCGCCATCGGCTCCCGAGGGCGTCGTGGCCGCGGACCCTTCCACGCGTCGGACTCGGCAACCGCGAATCCGCTTGTCGCGACTTCCGGCGCGCGAGCGTCGGGCACCGTAGCCGGGCGCAGTACAGGCGTCGGCTTTGGCTGCGGATCGTCGTCACACGCGAGAGTTGCGGCGGTGAGCAGACCGAGCGCTCCTCGCGAGAGTGCGCTGCGAGCAGAGTGATATTGCATAAGGCCAGCTCTTGTTAGTATGCGGCCTCGCGCCCAGGACTCGACCCTAGCGATCGTTCAGCGCGCGTGACCGTTCAGCGACGTGGGGCCACAAGCTCCGTCCAAGCAGGCACCGGAGCAGCGCGGATCGAGCCAAGACATCCTCGCTACCGATCACGCGACGTGCTTCCCGCAACGTAGCGAAAGGCGATTGCTTAGACACGGCTACGCGGCGCGGCGCCGCGGAGCGCAGACTCGAGTCCATCGACGAAGTCCCGTGCTTCGAGCCTACACAGCAGAAGCAACCTTCAGTGCCGTCTTGAGAGCGTCAAGGAGCAGTTCGGCCGGTGACGGCTCTGGTCGTTAACGCGCGACCAGCACCCGCACCTGGGGTCCCCGACGGCCAGTCGAACAGGTCCTCTCGAAATCGCGCCCGTCCTCTGTGGTCACCGACCTCCTCGGAGAGCGCCTCAAGGCCGCCGCGCCATAGATGCAAGATTCGACTCAGGCCAGCGACATCGGCGCAAGATCCGAGTGTGGAGACTCAAACCCGCCCTGTTCCTCAGTCCCGGCGAACCAGGGTTCGCACGACCACGATTCCCCCCGACTCCGGATC
>CAYPYY010000191.1:1854-3433 GCA_964414995.1 uncultured Gemmatimonas sp. | reverse complement strand
TGCGGGTGGACGCGTGAGCGAGCGCGCGCAGTTTGACGCGGCGGAGGAGAAGGCCGTGCGCGAGGCGTACGGGCGCGACGGCCACGCGGACTGCCCGCGCTGCGGCGTGCGGATGCACGAACGCGCGATCGGCGGCGGGAGCTTTGGGCTCGGCTACGCGCGGCAGCGGGAGTGGCTGCTCTGCCCGCAGTGCCGGCGCAGCGTGCTGTTCGACTTAAAGCGCGGAACGCGCAACTAGGGCGTTACTCGTAGCGCAGCGCCACTTGTGGGTCGAGGCGAGACGCGCGGAACGCCGGCACGAACAACGCGCAGGTGGCCACCGCGAGCAGCGACAGCGGCGCGAGTACGAACGAGGCGAACGACATTCCGCCAACGCCGTAGAGCACGCTCCGGATCAGCACGAAGGCCCCGAAGGCGCCCACCAACCCGAGGGCGCAGCCCGCCACCACGGGCTGTAGCCCCTGGCGCAGGATGAGCCGGACGATGCGACGGGGCGTGGAGCCAAGGGCGAGTCGCACACCGATCTCTCGGGTGCGTTGACCGACGGAGTAGGCCATCACACCGTAAACGCCGACGCTCGCGATGAGCAGGCCGAGCAGGCCGAACAGCCCCAGCGCGCCGCCCGCGACTCGCGCGGGAAGCAACGACGTGCCCATATGGCGCTCGAGCGTGAAGAGGTTGATCACCGGCATCTGCGGATCGAGCGCGGCGACCTGTTCGCGGAGCAGGCGCAGCTGCTGGTCTTGGTCGAGCGTGCCGCGCATCGCGATCTGCATATTCGCGGTCCACGACTGCGCCTGCGGCAGGTACATAAAGGCGCGCGGCGACTCACCCAGCGAGAGATACTTGCCGGTGGGCACCACACCGACGACGGTGAATTCGCGGCTGCCGAGCCGCACGGTGCGACCGAGCGCGTTGCCGTCGGGCCAGAAGCGCTCGACGAATCGCTGGTTGACGATCAGCGCGGGGACCGCGGCGCTGTCGTCGCTGGGGGCGAAGTCACGTCCCTGGAGGACGGGCGTGCCCATTGCCGCGAAGTACTGCGGGCTGATGCGCGCGTAGTGGATGTTCATCCCCTCGCCTTCGGCGGGCGCGTAGCCGGGAATCTCCACGTAGCGGTCCGAACTGCCCAGCCCGAGCGGCAAGGCGTCGGCCATCCCGACGGCCTCAATGCCCGGCGTGGCGCGGAGCCGCTCGAACAGCGTCGCATAGAACTGCTCGGTGCGCGGGCGATTGTAGCCCTGAAGGCCGGGGGCCACGCTTGCGGTGGTGCCGCCCGCGACCGTGAACCCCACGTCGAGCGTGGTGGCGGTGCGCAGGTTGGCGAGGAACAGGCCGGAGCAGGTGAGCAGGATGATCGACAGCGCCATCTGCACGACGATGAGCCCGTTGCGCACGCGCGAGCGATTGCCGCCCGCCGACGCATCGCCCTTGAGCGCAGGCACGAGCGACGGACGCGTGGCCTGGAGCGCTGGCACGAGCCCAAACAGCACACCCGCGAGCATCGTGATGGCCAGCGCGAAGCCGAGCACCGTGGGGTTCAGCTGCAGGTCGAAGCGCGCGCCGACGGCAATCGGCA
>CAYPYY010000191.1:0-1754 GCA_964414995.1 uncultured Gemmatimonas sp. | reverse complement strand
TCGTCGTTGACGCCGCTGAGCACGGCCGCCGCCTGCTCCGGCGAGACGCCGTCGCGTAGCCGGGCGACGACGTTGCCGAAGTTGTTGCCACGCGCCTCAAACGCATCCGCGCGCTCCGGCGTGATGGCCGCGATCTGCATCAGCGGGATCCACGCGACGGGCTCGAGGGCGGGCATCGCGCCGCGGAACTCGGGTGTCGCCACGCCGACCACCTGCATTGCGTTGCCGTTGATGAGCACCGTGCGCCCGACCACTGGGGCATCGGAACCGAAGATGAGGCGACGACCCGTGAAGCTGAGCACGACGACGGGGTGCGCGCCGCGTCCGACATCTTCCTCGGGCAGGAAGAAGCGTCCCTCGAGCGGCCGCGCGCCGAGCGTCGAAAAGAAGTTGGCCGAGACGACTTGGCCCATCAGGCGCTGCGGTCGATCGCCCTCGGAGATGCTGAGCGACGTGAACGTCCAGTACGCGACCTCGTCGAACGCGCTGGTCGTGCGCTCGCGCAAGTCGAGGTAGTGCGGGATGGAGTTCGATCCCCAATCGATGCCTGGGCGCGTGCGGTAGATCTGCACGATGCGCTCGGGCTCGGACGCGCCCGGCAGCGGGCGCAGTAGCAGACTCTCGACGGCGGAGAACACGGCGGTGTTGAGTCCGATGGCGATCGCGATGGTGGCGACGACCACGCCGGTGAAGAGCGGACTCTTGCGCAGTAGGCGCGTGGCGAGGCGGAGATCGTTGACGAGGGTGTTCATCGGTCGGTCGTGGCGGTGCGTGAGGAGTGCCAGCCCTGTCCTTCCTCACGGCACGCGGCCGCCGGCGGTTTCAGTTGCGGTCGCTTGGAGGTCGCGGCGGCGCGAGTAGATTGCTCGGATGCGCGTTCCTGCCCTCTGTATCCTCGCCGCGGCCCTGGTGGTGCGCCCGCTCGCCGCCCAGCAGGAGCCGCCCCGGCGGCTGGACTTTTCGCAAGACTCCGCTGCCGCGCCTGCCGACACGCTGCGTGAGACCACGCGCGCGATGCGCAACGTGTTCGTGCGCAACCAGACTGTGCTGGGCGTGACGAGCTACGCGCCGGCGTTCGCGGCAATGATTGGTACGTCGCCGACGACGCGGCTGGCCGGCTACCTCGTGATGGCCGGCGGCACGTTCTTCATTGCGAACGAGCTCACGCGGCAGATGGAGATCACGCCGGCGCGCGAGGTGCTGTCGTCGCGGATGGCGTGGCGCGGGACGATCTCGGGCCTCGCGCTGGGCATCTCGACGTCGGTGCCGCCGGGCGAAGTCGGCGCGCTGACCTTGTTGGGTGGCGTCGTGGGCGCCGGTGCTGGTCTCGCGATCGGCGGCGAGCTCACCGAGGGCGAGGCGGTCGCGACCGTCGTTGGCCACGACCTGATGGCCCTCTCGAGCCTGGCCATCACCTACATCGCTGATCCGAGCGACACCGACGGCAGCGGGCTGAGCGGTCCGGCGCGCGTGGTCATTCCGATGGTCGCTGGCTGGGGCGGCTACGCGCTCGGCCGGCTGTACGCGGGCCGTGCGCGCTACGAGGTGACCGCTGGCGACGCCTTGCTGCTCTGGCTGGGTGCGGGCATCGGCGCGGCGGGCGCGAGCGCGTTCATCGCGGAATCGGGCCCGAGCACGCAGGCCATCACCGGCACGATGCTGCTGGGCGGGGCGGCGGGTGTGTGGGCGTCGGACCGGCTGCTGGTGCGCACGTTCGACCACACGCGCGGCGAGGGTGCGTTCGTGGGGCTCGG
>CAYPYY010000190.1:0-3437 GCA_964414995.1 uncultured Gemmatimonas sp. | reverse complement strand
CCATCTCGCGGCGTCGCGACTCGAGCGAGGCGTAGAGTGCGACACACATTCCGATCAAGCCCACCAGCAGCGTGAACAGCGCGACGAGCTTGAGCGCGGCCTCGGCATTTCCGACGGTCTGCCAGAGCTGGCCGAGCGCCACGCCCGGAATGATCGCCGTGAGCGGGTCGGCGCGGTCCTCGTTCATCTCCTGCTGCAGACGGAGCGTCTCGAACCGGTTCTTGGTGCCGACGAGGAAGGCGGTGATCGGCGCGGGACCTTCGGTCAGCGCAGCGGGCGGACCCATCATCAGGCCGTCGTGCTCCTCGGCTTCGTGCATCTCCTTCAGTCCGTCCAGCGTCACGTAGAGCGCGCGATCAATCGGCGTCACGGTGCGCGCGATCACGCCACTGACCACGAACGGATGCGCCGTGTGCTCGGCGAACGACACCGCGCCCATTCCGTGGGCCAGCGTGACGGAGTCGCCCAGCGCGTAACCCAGCCGCGCGGCCACTTCGCTGCCCACCGCGACTTCGCGATCGGTGGTCGGTGCACGCCCGCTGGCGAAGCGCACCGACTGACCGCGATAGCGATACCGCGCGAAGAACTCGCTGCTCGTGCCGATGACGCGGAAGCCGCGGTGCGAGTCGCCGAGCGCGTAGGGGATCGTCCACGCGACGGCCGGATGCGCGGACCAGCGCTCGAAGGTGCTCCACTGCACGCTGCCCGCGGGCGCGGCCATTCCGAACACGGTGCTGAGCAGCACCTGCGTGGTGCCACCGCGCGCGCCGACGATGAGATCCGTGCCCTTGATGGTGCCGGCGAAACTTTCGCGCACGCCCACGCGCACCTGTTCGATGCCCACGAGCAGCGTCACGCTCAGCGCAATGCTCGCCACCGTGAGCAGCGAAATGGCGAGCCGAGCGCGCAGCGACCGTGCGGCGAGCGACAGCAGGAACATCAGCTGCCTCGCGGGGCGCCCTGGGCGGCGCGATTGAGTGCGGGCAACGAGAGCTCGGTGTCGAATCGCGCCGCCAGCGAGCGATCGTGGCTGACGAACACCAGCGTGCATCCGCTCGCGCGCACGGAGGCGCTGAGCAGCTCGAGAAAGCGATCGCGGCGGTCGGCGTCGAGCGCGGAGGTGGGCTCGTCGCACACGACAAGCTCCGGCGCGCCGATCAAGGCGCGCGCCACCGCCACGCGCTGCTGCTGGCCGACGCTGAGTTTGTGCACGGGCGCGTCGAGCAGCTCGTGGATCTCGAGTGCCGCGGCGAGGCGCGCGGCCTCGGCGTTGGCATCCTTGCCGGCGAGTCGTGCGGCGCGCGCGCCGGAGAGCCGTACGGGCAGCGTGATGTTCTCTCGCACCGGTAGGTACGGGATCAAGTTGAACATCTGGAACACGTAGCCCACGTGCGCGGCCCGAAAGCGATCGCGCCGCGCGCCGCTGAGCGCGGCGAGGTCTGTGTCGAGCACGCGCACCTCGCCGCGCTCGGGGCGGAGCACGCCGGCGAGCACCCCGAGCAGCGTCGTCTTGCCGCTGCCGCTGGGGCCGTGCACGAAGACGCGTTCTCCGCGCGCGATCTCGAGCGCGGGAATGTCGAGCACCGCCGGCCCGCCGCGGTACGCGAAACGCAGGTCACGCAGCGCGACGGCGGTCACCGTCGCCGGTGGTGCGCTCACCGCCCGGTGTACGGGCGCATCGAGAGCCCTTCGATCGTGTAGCCCACGCTGCCGTACGGGCTCTCGTAGTTCACGATGCGCAGCGTGCCTTCCATCCACACGGCGTCAAACAGCGCGAGGCGCACGGCCTTGCCACCGACCATCGTGACAAACGCCATCTGGTTGGGCGGCGGCGGCGGCGTGTGCACGCAGGCGCCGTAGTAGGGCACGAGCAGGAACTCCGCGCCTTGCTCATCGGCGTCGTCGAGCGGCACGATGAAGCCCGGGATGCGCACGCGCTTGCCGTCGAGCTTCTTGAGCGTGTCGGTGGGCACGCCGCTCACGTAGTCGAGCTGGCCAAGCAGGCGCCAATCCACCTGCGTGACCGCGGTGGCGCCCTGCGCGGGAGCGGGCGCGCGGCCGGGACCCTGCGCGAGCAGAGGCGTCGCCGCTGCGAGCGCTGCGCCTGCCACGGCGACGACCAGCGCGCGTTGCGCTGCACGACGAGTCACTCCAATCCTCACGGCAATACCTCGAACTCGGTGATGAACTCCGTGCGGTCCCACTGCAGCGCGAGAATCCCGCGCGTGCCTTCGGCGCGCACAGCGATCGTGAAGGCCTCGACCTCGTTCGCGAGCGGCCGCGTACGCAACGGCACGCGGCCGAGGTCGCGCGCGGGATCGTACGACTGCCCGTTCTGGTTGGTCTGGCGATTGATGATGAGCACGCCGCCGGTGGCCTCGGGGATCGAGAACAGCGTGTACTCACCCGGCGGCACGACGAGCGTGCCGAATCGCAGCGTGCGATCGGTCTTGAAGTGCGTGGCGCGGTTGGCGCCGGTGCGCCAGAGCGCACCATAGCGCACGAGCGCGCCCCAGATGTCGCGGCCGCGCTTCATCGGCACGCCGTAGTCGAGCGTGATCGTGGCGCCGAGCACGGTGGCGGCGCCGCCGCCGCGGCCGGAGAGCTCACCGACGCCGCGGCCGGCGGCATCGCGCGCGGCAAACTCGCGGGCGAAGGCCGGGACGTCCGCGTTGCGGTCGCGCGTGACGACCAGCGCGCGCGTGGTCGCGCCGGCGTCGAGCGTGCGAATGGCGCCGTCGCTCAACACGGTGAGGCGCATCGTGCCGCGCGTGGGGTGCGTGACCGTGGCCGAGTCGCGGCCGACGAAGGCGAGCGGAAAGCCGCTCACGCGGGCGCCGGAAAGCATCGGTGCGTCAATCTGCGTGCGGCCGCTTGCGCGCAGGCGCTGCAGCGCCACGTCGAACGGCCAGTGCACGAGGTCAATGAACGGGAGCCACTCGGCAGGTGCGGCGGCCTTGCGTTCGGTGGTGCGCTCGCCGGCGACGTCGGTGATGGTGAGCGAGTCGCCAGAGCGCGTGAACGTCGTGCGGCGTTCGGTCGCGCCGGTGGCCGGGTTCAAGTAGAGCACCTCGAGCGAGGCGAGCATTCCCGTCGCGTCGAACGTAGCCCGATGCCGTTGCAGCGAGGTGCGTGGCGAGCGCGTGACGAGCTCGGCTTCGATGGTGCGGCCCGAGCGAATGATGCGTTCGATGGAGATGGTGTCCACGCCGAGCCGCGCGGTGAGCGCGGAGGTGTCGGGGCGCGCCTGCGCGGCCAGTGGTGCGGCAGCGCCAAGCGTCACAGCGGCAATCAGAAGAGTGCGCATATCGAATACTATACGGCCCAGGGCGGCGTGAACGTTGTCTGAAAGTGGTGTGCGGCGCAGGAGCGTTGCCGCCGAGCCTGCGCGGTGCTACACTTCGGTTGCGCAGGACGCTACCGGCGCCCGGCCTCCA
>CAYPYY010000189.1:0-3470 GCA_964414995.1 uncultured Gemmatimonas sp. | reverse complement strand
CGAATGTCGTACATTCGCGCTACTCCCACCCCCTGCAATGGCCCGGCTCCGCTCGTTGGCCCTGCTGCTCCCGGTGCTCCTCGCGCCGGCACCACACGACTCGCTTCCGGCGATCGCCTACCACGACAACAGCACGGCCGCCGGCGTCCTCCGCGGCGACACCTTGCGCGTCGCCCTCGAGATTCGGCGTGGCCTGTGGCGCCCCAACGGAGAGGACCGCCCGGGGACACCGATGCTGGCCTTCGTCGCGCCCAACGGAGGGCTGCTCCTACCGGGTCCGATGCTGCGGGTGCCGGTCGGCACCGCACTCGACGTCACGATTCGCAACGGCACCGACAGCGCCCTGGTTGTGCGTGGCCTTTCGGAGAACGCCACTGATTCGCTGTTCCTCGCGCCGGGCGCGACCGGGCGCGTGCAGGCCGCCACCACGACGCCAGGAAACCGATTCTATCACGCGACGTTTGCGGGCAAACGGTTCTCCGACCGCCGCGTCGAGGATGGGCACGTCGCGGGTGCGCTCATAGTGGATGGCCCCGAGCCGCGCGGCCCGCGTGAGGTCGTGATGGTCCTCACGGCGTCCGTGCACTCCGTGGATTCCACCGGCGCGCTCACCAGCGATCGGGAGGTCATCGGTGTCAACGGGCGGCCGTGGCCGCACACGGAGCGACTCCGGCACCGCGTCGGCGACACGCTTCGCGTGCGCATCGTGAACGCCTCGCGTGACGTGCACCCGATCCACCTCCACGGCGCCTATTTCCGCGTGGATGCCCGCGGCTCTGCGCTGCGCGACACGATCTACGCGCCCGAGGCGCGGCGGATGGCGGTGACCGAGTATATGCTGCCCGGCACCACGATGAGCTTCGTGTGGGCTCCGGAGCGCCCGGGCACCTGGCTGCTGCATTGCCATCTCACGTTTCACGTGGGGCCTAACCCCGGATTCGGTGCCGACTCGCTGACGCTGGAGCAAGCTGAGCATCGCCTGCGGCATCCGCACGATGGGGAGGATGCGAATCATCACGTCGAGAAGGGGATGGGCGGGCTGATGGTGTCGATCGAGGTGCCGACCCCGCGGGGCTGGCGCCTGCCGACCGCGGTGCGTCGCCGCGTGCGCTTCGAGATTCCCGGCGATTCGGCGCCCGGAGCTCGCGTGCCGTCGTTCGCTCCGACCATCGAAGCCGATGGCCGACGCACGCCGGAACTCCAGTCTGGCGGCCCCGGCGCGACCCTCTTTCTGTATCAGAATGAACCCACGGCCATCCGCGTGGTGAATCGCGCCAATGAACCCACGGCCATCCACTGGCACGGGATGGAACTCGAGAGCCTGTACGACGGCGTCGTCGGACTCGGCGGCACGCCGGGGCGTCGGGCCCGAGCGGTGGATCCACGCGACTCCGTGGAGGTGCTGATGACGCCCCCGCGCGCCGGCACGTTCATCTATCACACGCATCTGATGGAGATCCGCCAACTCTCCGGCGGGCTCTACGGGCCGATGATCGTGCTGCCACTCGGCACGGCCTGGGACCCGGTGCACGACCACGTGTTCATTGTCGGGTCCACGCGCGGCGAGGGGCTGCGGATGAACGGCGCCCGTCGCCTGCCGGCGCTCGAGTTCCGCAGCGGGAGCGTGCACCGCCTGCGGCTCATCAACATCAGCAGTGGGACGCCCCAGCTCCGGTACTTCCTCGTGCGTGGCGACAGCACCCTCACCGAGTGGACGGCGCTGGCCAAGGACGGAATGGACCTGCCGCCGGGGCAGCAGCGCACGACGCCGTCGTTTCAATCGGTCAGTATGGGCGAGACCTACGATTTTCGATTCGAGGCGCGGGAGCCGGGTGAGTATCGGCTCGAGGCGCGTGCGGGGCTCGTAAACGTCGTCGCCACGCAGCCGATTCGGGTTGATGAATTCAGGCAATCAATGCAACAGCTTCGTCGAACACCTCCGCGGGCGTGCGGAAGTGTAGCGTCTTGCGGGGCCGGCCGTTGAGCTGGTCGGCCACGGCGTAGAGGTGCCGCTGCGTAACGGTGGCGAGATTCATGCCGCTGCGGAAGTACTGCCGGAGCAGGCCGTTGGTGTTCTTGTTCGTGCCGCGCTGCCACGGGCTGTACGGATCGCAGAAGTAGACCCGCACGCCGGTCGCGACGGTGAAGCGCTGGTGCTGCGCGAGTTCCTTGCCGCGGTCCCACGTGAGGGAGCGGGTGACGTGCGTCGGGAGGCGCCGGATCTGCCGGATGAGCGCGGGCACGACGCGGCCCGGCTCCTTGCTCTCGACCTTCACGAGGATGGTGAAGCGCGAGGTGCGCTCGACGAGCGTGGCGATGTGCGTGTTGCCGCCGCCGGCGAGGAGGTCGCCCTCCCAGTGGCCGGGCACGGCGCGGTCCTCGACCTCGGGCGGCCGCGCGCTGATGGGGATGGCGTCGACGATCTGGCCGCGGCCCTGGCCCTTGCGGGTCGAGGCGCGCGCGCGCCGCACGACGCGCCCCGTGCGCAGGTGCTTCAGCAGTTCCTTCTTGAGCACGCCCCGCGACTGGACGTAGAGCGAGCGGTAGATGGTCTCGTGCGACACGTGCAGCTCCGGCTCGTCGGGGAAGGCGAGGCGCAGCCAGCCGCTGATCTGTTCGGGCGACCAGCGCTGCTTGAGCTTCGTCGCAATGAGATAGCGCAAGCGCGGCCGGGACGCGAGGCGGCAGGCCTTGGGGCGGCGGGCCGACTCCCACGCCCGGCTGTCCGCGCGGATAGCGCGATACTTGGTGCGGCCGCCGTGCCGCGCGACCTCGCGGCTGATGGTCGACGCGGCGCGCCCCAAGCGACGACCGATGGCGCGGTAGGACTCGCCGGCCGCCAACGCGCGGGAGATCAGTTCACGCTCCTCGAAGGACAGCGCGCGCTCCGACCGGGCGCGGAGGCGCGGGGAGATGCCGCCCTCGAGGCGGATGACGCCGTGCACGGCGCCGGGGTTCTTGGCCAGGTCGGCGGCGATCTCACGGATGGAATCGCCGGCGCGGTAGCGGCGCCAGAGCTCCGTGCGCTGCTGCCAGGTGTAGCCGTGCGGGCTGGGGATGAACATCGCAACTGCCTCCATACAGAAGGAACTATGGAAGGTGTTGCATCGACCCTCTGAATCCAGTCCGCATAACGTGGGCTTCTGCTGCAGGTGCTTCAATAGAATGCGCGGGCGCAGCCCGCGCTACCAAGTGCACCTGTCGGCAGCAAGCGGCGTTATTGCGCGTCACGGGCTCGCGGGAGCACCGCGCCATCGGCGCGCGCTGGTGGAGCGGCGCGCGGGGACGCCAGCTGCGCGTGGCGACCGTGGCCGGGTGTAGGTGCGCACCGCGCGACCGGACTACCGCGCGCAGTTCCCCTGCAAGTGCCGTTGCCCTACACGAGATCTCGGCGCCGCGAAGCCACGTGGTCGCAATAACGTTCGCTTCTGCTGTGGACGCTCCAATAATGCGGCCGCGGAGCGGCCGCC
>CAYPYY010000188.1:0-3508 GCA_964414995.1 uncultured Gemmatimonas sp. | reverse complement strand
TCGTCTCCACGCAGCCGCCCTGGTCGATCGCCACGTCCACGATCACCGCGCCCGGCCGCATCAGCTTCAGGTCCTCGCGACGGATCAGCTTCGGCGCCTTCGCACCAGGCAGCAGCACGCCGCCGACCACGAGGTCCGCGGTCGCGATCGCCTCGAGGATGTTCGCGCGATTCGACAGCACGGTCTGCACGTTCGCCGGCATCACATCGGAGAGGTAGCGCAGCCGCGGCAGCGAGGTGTCGAGGATGATCACCTTCGCGCCCATTCCGGCCGCCATCTTCGCCGCATTCACGCCGACGACGCCGCCGCCGAGGATCACGACCTTCGCCGGCGCCACGCCCGGCACGCCGCCGAGCAGCACGCCGCGGCCACCGTAGAGCTTCTCGAGGTACTTGGCGCCTTCCTGCACCGCCATCCGGCCGGCGACTTCCGACATCGGCGTGAGCAGCGGCAGTTCGCGCGACGGCAGTTCCACCGTCTCGTACGCGATGCAGGTCGCGCCTGACTCGAGGTGCGCCTTCGTCAGCTCTTCGTCGGCCGCGAAGTGGAAGTACGTGAAGATCGTCTGGCCCTTCTTCATCCGCGGCCACTCGACCTTGATGGGCTCCTTGACCTTGATGATCATCTCGGCCTGCGCCCAGACCTCGTCGGCTGTGTTCAGGATCTTCGCGCCGACCGACGTATACTGCGCGTCGTCAAAGCCCGAGCCGAGGCCCGCGCCCTGCTCCACGAACACGCTGTGGCCCGCTGCGACCAACGCCTCGGCGCCCGCCGGCACGAGCGAGACGCGGTTCTCGTTGGTCTTGATCTCTTTCGGGATGCCGATCTTCATAAAAGGCAGATGTAAGAAGTAAGATGTGAGATGTAAGCCGACCGCAGGGCGCTCAGCTCGGTCCGAGCCGCACCAGCGTCTGCTGCTCCACTCCATAGAAGTCCCGGCACACCGCGCTCACTTCGCCCGCCGTGATCGCGTCCACCCGTGCCAGCACCTCGTCCAACGGGCGATAAGGCTCCTCGTACAGCTCCACCGCCGCCGCGCGATACATCCGCGCCGACACGCTCTCCATTGACAGCGTGATCTGTCCCTTCAGTTGCTGCTTGCCCATCGCCAGTTCCTCGGCGGTGAGACCCGTCACCTGCAGCAACGCGAGTTCGCTGCGAACCGCTGACAACGCCTCGTCCACGCGCTCCGGGGCGCATCCAAGATAGATGCCCTGCTGCCCCGCGGTGACGTGGTAGCTCTGGAACGAATGCACCGAATACGCGAGCCCCAACTCCTCGCGTACGCGCTGGAAGAGCCGTGAGCTCATCCCGCCGCCAAACAATGCATTCACCAGTTGCAGCGCGTGCCGACGCTCATCACGATGTGGCACCGTGACGTTCCCGAGTACCAGGTGCGTCTGCTGGATGTCGCGCTCGACCGTGCGCTCGCTCGGCGCCGCGCCGCGCGCCGGCGGCACCAGCATCGGTACCAGCGGGCCCTCGCCCTTGAGGTCGGCCCAGCCCGCCTCGCGCAGCACCTCGAGCAGGCGCTCGTGGGTCACGTTGCCCGCCGCCGCGACGACCACGCGCTCCGGGCGGTAGCCGCGCCGGTGCAGCGCGCGCAGGTCGGCCACCGTCAGCGACTCCACCGTCTCCGGCGTGCCGAGGATCGAGTAGCCGTACGGATGGTCGCCCCACATCTGTTCGCCGTGCACCTCGAACACGATGTCGTCCGGCGTGTCCTCGACCATCGCGATCTCCTCGAGGATGACGCCGCGCTCGAGCTCGAGATCGCTTTCGCGCAACGCGGGCCGGAACATCAGGTCGAACAGCACGTCCGCCGCCTGCGGCAGGTGCTCGTCGAGCACCCGCGCCTGATACGACGTGTGCTCACGGCCCGTGTAGGCGTCGAGCGAGCCGCCCAGCGATTCCAGCGACAGCGCGAGCTCGCGCGCCGAGCGGCGCTCCGAGCCCTTGAACACCATATGCTCGAGCAGATGCGAGATGCCCATCTGCGCACGGGTCTCGTGCAGCGAGGCCGCACGCACCCAGGCCCCCAACGAAACAGACCGTACTCCCGGCATATGCTCCGAGAGTACGGTCAGTCCATTGGGCAGGACGGTCCGCTGCACGCCCCGCTCAGGGGCGACTGCGACGGACGCGTCGCTCACTCGCGGCCGCGGCCCCCGCGCCCGCCGCGATCACCGCGCGGACGGTCGCCACGACGCTCGCGACGCTCGCCACCATCACCATTGCCGCCCGACTCGCCCGCCGGCGCCTCGTCCGGCGTACCCTCGGGCTTCGGCAGCAGCGCCTTCATCGAGAGGCGCAGCCGGCCGCGCTCGTCGCGGTCAATCAGCTTTACCGTCACCGTCTCACCCTTCTTGACGATGTCTTCCGGCTTCTCGACGCGGTGGTGCCGCATCTCGGAGACGTGCAGCAGCGCCTCGGTGCCCGGCATGATCTCGATGAAGGCGCCGAACGCCGTCACCGACTTCACCGTGCCCTGGTAGGTCTCGCCCACCACCGGCTCCGCGGTGATGGCCGCCACCATCTGGCGCGCGCGCTCCATCGCCTCGGCGCCCACGGCCGCGATCGTGACCAGGCCCGAGTCGTCCACCGTGACTTCGGCGCCGGTCTCGTCCTGGATGCCGCGGATCGTCTTGCCCTTCGGACCGATGAGGTCGCCGATCTTCTCGGGATTGATGTTCACCGTCACGATGCGTGGGGCCCACGGCGAGAGGTCCGGACGCACCGTCGGGAGCGCCTTGTTCATCTCACCAAGGATGTGCAGGCGGCCTTCCTTCGCCTGCGCCAGCGCCTCGGTCATAATCTTGAGGTCGAGCCCCTGGATCTTGATGTCCATCTGGATGGACGTGATGCCGGTCGTGGTGCCCGCGACCTTGAAGTCCATATCGCCGAGGTGATCCTCGGTGCCGAGGATGTCCGTCAGGATCGCGTACTTCTTGCCTTCCTTGATGAGGCCCATCGCCACGCCGGCCACCGGCGCCTTGAGCGGGATGCCCGCGTCAAAGCAGGCCAGCGAACCACCGCAGATGGAGGCCATCGACGACGAACCGTTCGACTCGAGGATCTCGGACACGATGCGGATCGTGTACGGGAACTCCTCGAAGGCCGGCAGCACGCCCTGAATGGCGCGCTCGGCGAGCGCACCGTGGCCGATCTCGCGACGGCCCGTGCCACGCATCGGCTTGGCTTCGCCCGTGGAGAACGGCGGGAAGTTGTAGTGCAGCATAAACGACTTCGTGGTCTCCTTCGCGTCGTCAATGTTGTCCATCCGCTGGACGTCATTGGCGGTGCCCAGCGTCGCGACGACGAGCGCCTGCGTCTGGCCACGCGTGAAGAGCGCCGAGCCGTGGGCGCGCGGGAGGACCTTGGTGTCGATCGAGATGTCGCGCACGACGTTCGGCTTGCGGCCGTCCACGCGGAGGCCGGTGTCGAGCACCTGCGCGCGCAGCGCGTTGTACTCGATGTCGCCGACGATCATCCCGACGAGGCCGTGATG
>CAYPYY010000187.1:0-3521 GCA_964414995.1 uncultured Gemmatimonas sp. | reverse complement strand
GTTACACAGGTCCCAGCTGCCGGCAGTGCCGGCGTGAAGGCACGAAGCTCTTCCTGAAGGGCACCAAGTGCTTCACCGAGAAGTGCCCCGTCGAGCGCCGCCCGTACGCGCCCGGCCAGCACGGCCAGAACACGGCGCGCCGCCGCAAGGTGAGCGAGTACGCCAAGCAGCTCCGTGAGAAGCAGAAGATCAAGCGCATCTACGGCGTGTCGGAGCGTCAGTTCCGCAACACGTTCGAGAAGGTGAGCACGCTCCCCGGCGTGACGGGCCACAACCTCCTCGCGGCGCTTGAGAGCCGCCTGGACAATATGGTCTACCGGATGGGCTTCGCCGCGAGCCGCAAGGCCGCGCGCCAGCTGATCCGTCACCGCCACATCGAAGTGGACGGCAAGTCGGTGGACGTCCCGTCGTACCTCGTGCACCCGGGGCAGGAGATCCGGATGCGCCAGGCCTCGCGCGAGCTGGCCATCGTGAAGGAAGCCCTCGAGATCGCGGCCCGCGGCACCACGCCGACCTGGCTCGCGGTCGACAAGGACACCTTCTCCGGCCGGATGCTCGAGCGTCCGCAGCGGCAGTCGATCCCGATCGCCGCGCAGGAACAGCTGGTCGTCGAGCTCTACTCGAAGTAGTAGAAGAGCAGATGTAAGATGTGAGATGTGAGATGTAAGCGCACGACACCGGCTCACGTCTGACACCTTACGCCTCACATCTGCCGTTAGATCGGTTCCCTGACAACCGAACGAGCGTGCCGCGCGTCAGGGGCGGGGCACGGCGTCGGTGGCGCGTGAAGCCATCGTGACTTTACTCACCTAGGAAACAGCAATGTCTCAGACGATCGACCTCCGCGGGCTTGTCCGTCCGCAGCTCGTCGAAATGACGAAGCGCGACGACAACGCCAACGTGGCGGAGTTCAAGCTCCAGCCGCTCGAGCGCGGCTTCGGCCACACGCTCGGCAACGCGATGCGCCGGATGCTCCTCTCGAGCCTCCGCGGCGCCGCCGTGTGGGGATTCCGCATTGACGGCGTCCTCCACGAGCACCAGACCATTCCGGGCGTCGTCGAGGACGTCCATCAGATCATCGCCAACCTGAAGACGCTCACGCTGGCGCTCGACGAGGACGTCGAGGACGCCATCCTGCGCCTCAAGGTCTCCGATGCGGGCGCCATCACGGCGGGCCAGCTCGAGCTGCCGGCCGGCGTGCGCGTCGTCAACGGCTCGCACCACATCCTCACGCTGCAGGACGACCGGGACCTCTCGATCGAACTGTACGTGAACAAGGGCCGCGGCTACGTTGAGGCGGAGCAGCATCCGTTCGACCGCTCGCTGCCGGTGGACCTGGTCCGCATTGACGCGATCTACTCGCCGGTGAAGCGCACGAACTTCGCCGTCGCCGAGACGCGCGTCGGTCAGCGTACGGACTACGACCGGCTGTCGCTGACGGTCGAGACGAACGGCACCATCTCGCCGGAGCAGGCGGTCAGCTACGCCGCCGCGCTGGCGCAGACGCACTTCCAGTACTTCGCGTCCTTCGGGACCCACACGGCCGCTGCGGTGGCCGTGCCGGGCGCCGAGGGCTCGAGCGACGCCGCGCGCCTCGCCGAGCTGCTCCGCACGCCGATCGACGATCTCTCGCTGTCCGTGCGCTCGGTGAACTCGCTCAAGAACTCGAGCATCCGTTCGCTGGGCGACCTGGTCCGCCAGACGGAAGCGCAGATCCTGCAGGTCAAGAATTTCGGCAAGAAGTCCCTCCAGGAGATCGCCGACCTCCTCGAGAAGGAAGGACTCAATTTCGGGATGCGGTTTGAGGAGTCGCAGGACGGTGTGCGCGTGGCCGATTGGGGCACGCCGCCGAGCCGCGCCGCCGCCGCCGCGCCCGACGACGAAGAAGAGGAGTAGTCCCAATGCGTCACCGTAAGGCCGGCCGCAGCCTGCGCCGCACCTCCGAGCAGAAGCTCGCGCTCCTGCGCAACCTCGCTACCTCGCTGATCGAGCAGGGCGCGATCGAGACCACCGAGGCCAAGGCCAAGGAACTCCGTCCGTTCGTCGAGAAGCTCATCACCAAGGCGCGCACCGGGACGCTGCATTCCCGTCGGCTCGCCGGTCGCCACGTGCAGAAGCGCGAGGCGGCGGACAAGCTGTTCCAGGAGATTGGCCCCAAGTTCGCCAAGCGCCAGGGCGGCTACACGCGCATCCTGAAGACCGGCTTCCGCAAGGGCGACGGGGCGGAGATGGCGCGCATCGAACTCGTGGAGCGCTAAGATGCCGATCCAACGGAATGTCTGCTATACCTGCGGGAAGGGCGTTGCCCACGGCAACAACGTCTCGCACGCCAACAACAAGACGCGTCGCACCTGGAAGCCGAACCTCCAGGTCGCCCGCATCGTGATTGATGGCAAGACCACGAAGGTGAAGGTCTGCACGCGCTGTCTGAACGCGGGCAAGATTCAGCGCGCCCCACGCAAGGCGGTCGTCGCGCTCTAGCGCGATGGCCGAAACCGAAGGGGAAGAGCGACCGCTCACGATCGAGCGCGCAGGGCCAACAGGGGGAGGGAGAAGCGACGACGGACGAGGTGAACCCTCCCCCACGCTGCTCCCTCCCCCTTCTCCTTTTGCACCCTTCGGCTCGCGCCCTTCCTTCCTCGCTGCTTCCTCTCGCGCTTCGCTCCTCGTTCTCCTCTTCTAGATGCGCACTGCACTCATCACCGGTATCACGGGTCAGGACGGGAGCTACCTCGCCGAGCTGCTGCTCGCCAAGGGCTATCGGGTCGTCGGCATCGTCCGGCGCTCCTCCACGACGCCGTACGAGCGCATCGCGCACCTCGTGGACCGCGTCGAGCTCCTCTCGGCCGACCTGCTCGACCAGACCTCGCTGATGGATGCGATGAGCGAGGTGCGGCCCGACGAGATCTACAATCTCGCGGCGCAGTCCTTCGTGGCGACGTCGTGGACGCAGCCGGTGCTCACCGGCGAGTTCACCGCCATTGGTGTCACGCGTCTGCTCGAGGCGATGCGGCGCACCGTGCCCAAGGCGCGGTTCTATCAGGCCTCGTCGTCCGAGATGTTCGGCAAGGTGCAGGAGACGCCGCAACGCGAATCCACGCCGTTCTATCCGCGCTCGCCCTATGGCGTGGCCAAGGTGTACGGGCACTGGATCACGGTGAACTACCGCGAGTCGTTCGGGCTCTACGCCGTCAGCGGGATTCTCTTCAACCACGAGTCGCCGCGGCGCGGCCTCGAGTTCGTGACGCGGAAGGTCACGGACGCCGTGGCGCGCATCAAGCTGGGACTCGCGGACGAACTGCGCTTGGGTACGCTCGACGCGCGTCGCGACTGGGGATTCGCCGGTGATTACGTGGACGCGATGTGGCGGATGCTGCAGGCGGATCAGCCGGCGGACTACGTGATCGGCACGGGCGAGACGTGGTCGGTGCGGCAGTTGGTCGAGGAGGCGTTCGGCTACGCCGGCCTCGAGTGGCAGCGCTACGTGAAGCAGGACCCGCGCTTCAATCGCCCCGCCGAGG
>CAYPYY010000186.1:0-3589 GCA_964414995.1 uncultured Gemmatimonas sp. | reverse complement strand
GCTGCGCCCGCGCATTCTATTGGAGCACCTGCAGCAGAAGCCCACGTTATGGCGATTGAGCCGTCACACGCGCGGGGGAAAGCGGGTACTACAGGTATGTCTCGAGCCTTCGTGCCCGCCCGTCGCCAGCGTCACGATAGACTTCTGGCGCTCATTGCGACGCTCTGCCTGATCGGTTGCGATGCCCCGACCGCCGCGGACGCACCCCGCGTGTCGCTGCAAGTCGGTAGCCAGCTGATCGGGGACACGGCCTCTGCTCGCGTCTCCTTTCACGACGCCGACTCCACCGTGGTGACCGGTGAAATCCGATTCCCGGGCTTGTACTTCCGCGCGAGCGCGAGCGCCGAGGTGGTCCCCGATGGCGTCGTCCTCCGACTGCGGGCGCAGCCGCTCCCCAATTGCTGCGCCGATGCCGTCAGCTATCGCGAGTATCGCGTGCGAATGACGCGCGTGCCGATCGGCGCGCCGACCCTCCGCGTCATTCACGAGTACCCGCAGCACGGGTGGCCCCCCGACACGCTGCTCGTCTACACCATCGGGCTGCCACCCGAAGTCCGTCGCGCGACGCCATAACGCCGCTTGCTGCTGATGAACGCGGTATCGATTGCAGTTGTGGGGCGGCCGCACTGTTGATGCATGGGACGGCCTAGCGGCCGCCCCACAACTGCGTCTTATTGAAGCGTTCACAGCAGAAGCACACGTTATGCCTACGAAGGACACATTGGACTTCTCTGAAGTTCCGGACGGCATTCGTCCGTCGTTCGAGACGCTACGCAATGACCTGATTGGCATTCGCTTCCGCTGGGCAGCCTGGAAGCGATTGTTCCAGTCGTCTCAAGAAGCTCGCGACCTGCTAGTGTGGGGAGCTCCGAGCTTCTTCGAGTACGTATATCGCGTCTTCTTGTCAGATGTGTGTCTCGGCATTTGTCGGCTTCTAGACGCGCCCGGTGAAGGAGAGCGCTCAAACTTGGTTCTCTCGCGCCTCGTTTCTCTAGTGCGCGAAGCTGGTCATCCAGAGCTTGCCGAAGACATGCGGATGCGCATCGCAGACGCGCGTAGGAAGGCTGAGAGGCTATTCGTTTGGCGCAACAAGTATCACGCCCACAGAGATCTGCAGCACGCGTTCGATGAGAGCCTAGCGACTTCGGCAGCCCTCGTCTTCGCAGAGATTGACGCGGTCCTCGAGGTAATTGGCTCTGCGCTAAACCTTGTCGAGAGCAAGTTCACCGAAGGGACTACATTCTTCGGAGATCCAATCGATCCCGGGCCGGACCAAGTCATCGGTAAGCTCCGCGACGCGAAGCGCTGGCGAGATCTGCCACCCGAGATACGGTTTGGTCGGCGCGCCGAGGCATAACGACGCTTGCTGCCGACGAGCGCAGATGCGGTAGCGGTTGTGGGGCCTCGGCTTCATCTTCTGTAAGGTTTGCCGAGGCCCCACAACCGCATTTTATGGGAGCGCTCGCAGCAGAAGCAAACGTTAGCTGGACGTGACAACGTGTGGAGTGACGGAGTAGTGTTTCTCGTCGACCCTTCGCCGCGGCAGTCACGCCGGCGGTGCCGTCCCCCTCCGCAACACTATGGCTCGCGCCTCCTCCGCCCTCGGCCTCGCCGCTGCGCTCGTCACCGTCGCGTGCTCGAGCGACGCGACCTGCCCCCCGTCGGCCCTGGACTGCGGCTACTATCTCGCGCACTCCACTTCCGTTCGCGTGCTCGTGACGCGGGGCGCGGCCCTCGCGGTTCCCGATGCTGAGGTGCGGCTGGAGTTCCTGCGCGATACGCTCATCGTCTACACGGCGGTCGACACGACCGACCTCACCGGTGCGGCGTGGACGACGGCATACGGCCGCGGCATGCCGCCATCCGAGCGCGTGCGCGTTTCCGTCACTGAGATTGCCGCGCCGGCGTCCTCTGCCGTGGTGAGCTACCACACGGTGCCATGGCAGCGCGACGGCCGACCGCGACTGCGGGAGATCACGGTGCGTCTCCCAGGGGACTGAGTCCCCCGCGCCGCCAGCTAACGCCACTTGCTGCCGATGGCCGCGGGTGCGGATGGGTTGGGCGGGGCGGCCGTGATGACCTAGGTTGGTTGCGGCCGCCCCGCCCAACCCTCTTATTGGGGCGTCCACAGCAGAAGCCCACGTTATCCGGAGCTGAAGTGGGATCGCTGAACCGGAAAGCTGCTGTCCGAATCGGCCCTGCTGTCGGTGGCCGTTTTCTCGCTTCTCCGTGGCGCTTCTGGGCCCAAGGCGACCAGTTCTATGCAGCTGGGCTCAACACAATCACGCACGGAAAGGTCAGCTTCCACAGTGGCGGCCGGTGGTACTACACCGTCGGCCACAAGATGAAGCAACTCGCCCGCCCGCTCGTGTTCCCCAACGGCTGGCTGCTGGCGGCTCAGGTGCAGTTCATGAGTTGTCCGGCGGAGGTGCCACCCGCACCAAGCGGACATGACGCCGCACGCAAGGTAGAACTGCCCGCACGACATAAGCTCGTGGTGACCTTGCTAACCCGGTCAGAGCCTTCGCGTACAAGGTTCCCTCCGATTCGCGGAATCGACGGAACCGTGCTTGCTTCGCATCGCCTGAGAAGCGGCATTCCTTGGGTTGTGCTTGCCGCGATCGCGCCAATGACAGAAGCAGATCTCGAGATAGCGCAGGAGCACTACTCAAAGTTGAGCGTTACCATCAAGGGTGACTACGATGTAGCAGCAATGCTACGAGCTGAGATTACCCGTCCGTTCAGATCGCCGCAGTCGGGGAATGTTTTCGCGGTGATGGTCGCTGCAGTGCCAGTCACGAAGGCTCCGGCCGGTAGTGCCGAGCGTTCGCCCGGATAACGACGCTTGCTGCCGATGGCCGCAGGTGCGGATGGGTTGGGCGGGCTGGCCGCGATGGAGGCGAATGGTTGCGGCCACCCCGCCCAACCCTCTTATTGGGGCGTCCACAGCAGAAGCCCACGTTAGGGCGACCCCACCGGCTATGCGATTGCACACAGTACACGCGCTGCTTGTCGTCGCCACCGCGCTCACCGCGGTTCCGAGACCTGTGTCCAGCCAGGCCCCTGCTCGGCCCCTGCCGTCTCCCGCCGATACAACGCTCGCCACGGAGTGGCTTGCGCTCGTCATACCTGCGCTCTCCCTTGATCGCGTGCCGCCCAAACCCGAGAGCGGGCCACAACCGTGGCTTATTCTCGCCACCGGCGCGCACCCTCTGCACCATCACGCGGCGGCGCGGCTCCGCAGCGCCCTCAACGCGCGGGAAGCGCTCCCCACTTACACCCTCATCGAAACGCTCCGTGTGGGCCCTGGCACCGAGGATGATCGTGCCGCTGAGGCCAACATTCTCTACGTGCGCGTTCGGCGGTGCCACGGACAGGAAGGGGCGGAGCGGCGTGCGGTCCTCTACCGCGTTCGCCGCGCGCCCGGCGCGCAGCATCCGACGCTGGAGCGTTCGGAGGGATCGGGCTCGCACGCAATCGATTGCGCGGCGCCGGCGCCCTAACGCTGCTTGCTTCTGACAGCCGCGTTATTGAAGCGGGCGCTGCGCGCCCGCATCTTATGGAGCGTCTGCAGCAGAAGCCCACGTTA
>CAYPYY010000185.1:0-3604 GCA_964414995.1 uncultured Gemmatimonas sp. | reverse complement strand
TCATCCCGTGGACGGACCGCGAGGATTACCTGAACTCGATGGGCAACAACATCGCGTTCGCGCTCGGCGCGGAGCGGTTGTTCGGCCTCGAGATCACCGAGCGCTGCAAGGTGCTGCGCGTGATCGGGATGGAGCTCTCGCGCATCATCTCGCACCTCGTGTGGCTGGGCACCACCTGCATCGACATCGGTGCGTTCACGCCGTTCCTCTGGAGCTTCCAGGAGCGAGAGAACGTCTACAACCTGCTGGAGCGCTGGACCGGCGCGCGCCTGACGACCAGCGGCTCGCGCGTGGGCGGAATGATCGCCGACGTGCCCGAGGGCTGGACCGATCAGCTCAAGCACTTCATCGACACGTTCCCGAAGACGCTCGATCAGGTCGAGCGGATGCTCAACAAGAACGCGATCTGGGTGGGCCGCACCGTCGGCCTCGGCGTGATGACGCCCGAGGAGGCGATGAACTACGGGCTTTCCGGCCCGATGCTGCGCGCGAGTGGCGTGGCGTACGACGTGCGCAAGGACTTCCCGTACCTCGACTACGAGACGTACGACTTCGACGTGCCGGTGGGCACCAACGGCGACGTCTACGATCGCTTCCTCGTGCGCCAGGAAGAGCTGCGGCAGTCGGTGCGCATCCTCGAGCAGGCGCTGCGTCGCTTGCCCGACGGGCCCGTGAACGTAGACGACCCGCGCGTCATCCTGCCGCCCAAGAGCAAGGCGACGAGCGAGATGGAGTCGATGATCCATCACTTCAAGCTCGTGATGGAAGGCCCGCGTCCGCCGATCGGCGAGGTCTACGTGCCGATCGAGAGCCCCAAGGGCGAGAAGGGCTACTACTTCGTGTCGGACGGCACGGCCAAGCCGGTGCGCTGGCGCATCCGGCCGCCGAGCTACGTGAACCTCTCGGCGATCCCGAAGATGGTGGAGGGGCACCTGCTCTCCGACGTCATCGCGATCAACGCCTCGATTGACATCGTGATGGGAGAGATTGACCGGTGAGCCACGGACCTTCGGCGCCCAGCGCCGCCCCCCACGGTCACGGCCACGAGCACGCGCCGTACGAGCCGGTGTTCACGCCGGGCTCGGCACGCGCCAAGGAGCTCGCCGAGCTGATGACGCGCTATCCCGACAAGCGGGCCTGCCTGCTGCCGGCGCTGTGGATGGTGCAGGAGGAGCGCGGCTGGATCAGCGAGGACGCGATGATCGAGGTCGGCGAGCAGCTCGGCTGCACGGCCGCCTACGTGAAGGGCGTCGTCACCTTCTATACGATGTACCACCAGCACCCGGTGGGCCGGAACTTCATCCAGGTCTGCACCACGTCGCCCTGCCTCTGCGCGGGCGCCGACAAGGTGGTCGAGGCCTTCCTCGAGAAGACCGGCTGCAAGGAACTCGGCCTGACGTCGCCGGACGGCAAGTACACGGTGATCGAGGTCGAATGCCTCGGGGCCTGTGGTTTTGCGACGCCCGTCCAGATCAACGACGACTACGTCGAGAACGTGACGCCCGAGAAGGTCCCCGAGATCCTCGCCACCCTCAAATAGAACAGCCGGAGGCGGCCCAGGGCCGTCGTCCTTCCTCCTCCAGCCTCTAGCCTTCCTCCCAGAATGGGTTATCCGCACAAGAGTCACCCCCGCGAGACACCGGTCCTGAGCAAGCACTTCGGCGATGCCGAAGCGCGCACGCTCGACGGCTGGAAGGCGCGCGGTGGGTACAAGGCGCTCGCACAGGCGCTGACGATGGATCCGGTGGCCATCCAGCAGGTCGTAAAGGACTCTGGTCTCCGCGGTCGCGGTGGCGCCGGATTCCCGACCGGCCTCAAGTGGTCGTTTATGAAGCTCGGCGACGGCAAGCCGCACTACCTCTGCTGCAACGCCGACGAGTCCGAGCCCGGCACGTTCAAGGACCGCGAGATTATGCGCTGGACGCCGCACGCCCTCATCGAGGGCTGTGCGATCGGCGCGTACGCGATCGGCGCCGAGACGGCGTACATCTACGTGCGCGGCGAGTTCACGGAGCCCATCAAGCGGCTCGAGGACGCACTCAAGGAAGCGCGCGCGGCCGGCATCATCGGCAAGAACGCGATGGGCAGCGGCAAGACCATTGACGTGTGGGTGCACCGCGGCGCGGGCGCGTACATCTGTGGCGAGGAAACCGCCCTGATGAACTCGCTCGAGGGCAAGCGCGGCAATCCGCGCATCAAGCCGCCGTTCCCCGCGGTGAGCGGTCTCTTCGGGATGCCGACCACGATCAACAATGTCGAGACGCTCGCAGCCGTCCCGCACATCCTGAACAACGGCGCCGAGTGGTACAAGGCGATGTGCCTGAGCTCGCCGAAGAGCACGGGCAGCAAGCTGTTCTCGGTCTGCGGCAACGTGGCCAAGCCGGGCAACTACGAAGTCGTGATGGGCTTCTCCTTCAAGGAGTTCCTGTACGACCTCTGCGGCGGGCCGCTGCCGGGCCGCAAGTTCAAGGCGCTGATCCCGGGCGGCTCGTCCGTGCCGGTGATCACGATCGACGAAGCCGAGTCGGTGAAGATGGACTACGAGGGCTTCCTCGAGGTCGGCACGATGCTGGGCTCCGGCGGCGTCATCATCTTCGACGACGCCCAGTCAATGCCGCGCCAGCTCGCGCGCCTCGCACGCTTCTACGCGCACGAGAGCTGCGCGCAGTGCACGCAGTGCCGCGAGGGCACGGCGTGGATGACCAAGATCCTCGAGCGGATCGTCGCGGGGCAGGGCACATACGAGGACCTCGACACGATCTTCGAGCTCTCCGAGCAGATGACCGGCAAGACGATCTGCGTGCTCTCGGATTCCTGCGGCGCGCCCGTGACGAGCGGCATCCAGCGCTTCCGCGGCGAGTTCGAGGCGCTCATCAAGGGCAAGCGCTCGAGCACCGTCGCGGTGGGAGCGTCGGTATGACGCACACGTTCGCACGGAGGGTCGGCGCGTGAGCGGCGTGACGCTGACGATCGAGGGGCGCCAGGTGACGGTGCCCGCGGGCACGAGCATCCTCGAGGCCGCGAAGGCCGCGGGCGTGCTGGTGCCGCACTACTGCTACCACCCGGGGCTGCCGGTGGCCGGCGTGTGCCGGATGTGCCTCGTGGAAGTCGAGAAGATGCCGAAGCTGGCTCCCTCCTGCGCCACGTCGGTGGCCGAGGGCCAGGTCGTGCACGTGTACTCGGAGAAGGCGCTCGAGGCCCGCAAGGGCGTGCTCGAACTCCTGCTCATCAATCACCCGCTCGACTGCCCGATCTGCGACCAGGCCGGCGAGTGCGAGCTGCAGGACTACACGTTCCAGGAAGGCCGCGCCGACTCGCGCTACCGCGAGCCCAAGCGCTTCAATCCCGTCGAAGACTTCGGCGGCGACGTGCTCTACGTGCAGAACCGCTGCATCCTCTGCACGCGCTGCGTCCGGTTTATGGACGACGTGCATCAGGCGCCGGTCCTCAACGTGTCGGAGCGCGGAGATCGCGCCGCCATCGGCAAGGCCAGCGACGCGGACCTCACGCAGCCCTGGGCCGCCAACGTCATTGACCTCTGCCCGGTCGGTGCGCTCGTCTCCAAGGACTTCCTCAACAAGGCGCGCGCCTGGGAGCTCGACCG
>CAYPYY010000184.1:0-3658 GCA_964414995.1 uncultured Gemmatimonas sp. | reverse complement strand
ACGAGGCGCCAGAACAGGCGCCCCGCTTCGTCCCACCCGTATCGGCGCGGAGGCACGCGGGCTCCGAGCGGGCGCTAGACGCGCTCGACCGAGAGCGCGACGGCGTTGCCGCCGCCCAGGCACAACGTGGCCATCCCCGTGCGCAGGTTCCGCGCGGCCAGCGCGTGCAGCAGCGTCACGAGCACCCGCGCGCCGGACGCGCCGATCGGATGCCCCAGCGCGATCGCGCCGCCATTCACGTTCACGCGGTCCCAGGACCACCCCAGCGCATCGCCATCGGCGAGGGACTGGGATGCGAAGGCCTCGTTCGCCTCGATCAGGTCGTAGTCCTTGATGGTCGCACCGGTCTTCCGCATCAGGTTCTGCACCGCAACGATGGGCGCAAAGAAGAGATCCTGTGGATCGCCGCCGCCCGACGCGTAGCCCGTGATGCGCGCAAGGATCGGCAGCCCGTGCGCCTTGGCGAACGCCTCGCTGGCCACGACGAGCGCCGCGGCGCCGTCATTCAGGCCCGGCGCGTTGCCCGCGGTCACCGTCAGCTCCTCGGGCTTCATATCCTTGGGCGCGTCCTTCGGAAACGCGGGCTTCAGCTTGGCCAGCGCCTCGAGCGAGGTGTCCGCGCGCGGCGACTCATCGGTGTCCACGACCACCGGCTTCTTGCCCGCGATCTCAACCGGCACGATCTCGGCCTTGAACGTCCCTGCCCCGATCGCCGCCACGGCCTTCTGGTGCGAGGCCAGTGCGAACTCATCCTGCCGCTGGCGCGTGATGCCGGCCTTCTTCGCGGTGTACTCCGCGTGCCCGCCCATATGCCGGTCGTAGAACGAGCACCACAGGCCGTCCGTGATAAGCAGGTCGGCCATCGTCTGCGGACCGAACTTCACGCCGTTGCGCATCCCGCGGATGAAGTGCGGGGCGTTGCTCATCGACTCTTGGCCGCCCGCGACGAGCAGCTGTTCGTCGCCAGCGCGGATCGCCTGCGCCGCGAGCATCACCGCCTGGAGGCCGGAGCCGCAAACCTTGTTGATGGTGTAGGCGGGCACGTCGCCGGGGATGCCCGCCTTGATGGCGGCCTGGCGCGCCGGCGCTTGGCCGACGCCGCCCTGGAGCACGTTACCCATAATGACTTCGCCGATCGTGGCGGAGTCGATCCTGGCGCGCTTGACGGCTTCGCGAATCGCGATGGCGCCGAGTTCGGGCGCCGAGAGTGGGCTGAGGCCGCCAAGAAAACGCCCGATGGGCGTGCGGGTGGCGGAGACGATGACTGGGGTGCGGTCGGCAGACATTGGCGGGCAATTGGAAATGCCCGAAAGCTAATGTGGCGTCCGATCTATGGCTGTCGTGCCGACCGCTTCCGTTCAAACGCGTACGAGAGGCCAAGAGAAACGGCGATATCCTCGTTCTCGCGCGCAAACGGTACCACCTGCTGTTCCGCTCGAATTCCAGACACTCGCGTCAGGCGTGCCTGAACCGACAGCATGTCGTCCAAGATCAAGCCGACGATTGCCTCCAACCTAAAATGCGAGCCCCAGAGCGTTCGCGGCGACTCAGCTCGTGACGGAGGATAGCGCGTCAGTCGCGCCAATCCCGCGCGCTCGCCCGCGGCGGCGACGAGTACCCGGGCGCCTCGGACGCGCCCAACAGCGGAGACGCCAAGGCCTCCCGAAAACTCTAGCGTGCGCTGTGTTGAACCATCGAACAGCAGATTGTCCGGGCCGTGCTGCCACGCCACTCCAAACGTCGGGCACAGTCTAAGAGACACGAGTGTCGTCACCGGTAGTTCGGCGCCAAATCGGAAGCCTAACTGCCCGGTGGCCGCACCGAGTTCTGCGTCGGTCGCCGCGCCGACGGAACCTATGAAATATGTCTGCGGTATAGGTGTGCGCGAGGTAAGGCTCGCCTCGAGTCCCCTGCCGTAGACGAATCGAGTGCCATTGACCTCTGCGCGCATCACCGCAGGCCGCAGTTCGGAGGAGCCGCGACACTGCTGTGCGTGAACCTCCGCCCGATCCACAACGAGAGCCAAGACGAGGAAGAATGGACGGAACCGAAGGCTCACGTCACGGCGCCACCTGCGACGCAGCAATCGCAACGCCACCGGGTTGGACATATCGAACCGTGAGTGTCTCGCCTGGGCGAATCTGAAGTACACCGTCTGCTCGGATGGCGGCGCCGGTGTCGACGGGTATGGCCGCAGTAAGTTGGGAATGGGAGGGAGGCGAGAAGGAGAAAGCAGGATATTCCAACTCGACGTCAGCGACCTCCTTCCAAGCAACTACCTGGCTCAGCCTGCGCACAAGGTCGGCACGCTGAAACACGACGACAGAGGCCCAGCGCCCCGTCGCGCTCCGAATCAAGTAGCGTCCGAACTCATTTTGGATACGACCTTCCACGTCGTCGATGTGGTATCCGGCGCGCACGGTGACCAGAAAGCGATTGCACGCGTATCCTTGAGAACGCGGGCGCGCCGGACACCAGCGCCGAAGCAGTTCTACTTCCTCTTGGTCACCCGTGCTTGTTTCGACCTGCGCAGTGACCCGCGCGCCCGCCGCAAGCCGGTATGAGGTGTCCGTCGGAGAGACGGTGAAAGTGAGCACGCCGTTGTGTCCGAGGCGGGAACTCAGGCTATCGAGAAGAACTTCCGAAACGACGGGACGCGTCGTGTCGTCTGGCGGAGTCGGATAGAGGCACCCAGGCACGAGGACCGGGACGAGCAAGGTCAACCCGCAGCGAAGCCTCCGCTTAGGCGATGAGTGATGTGTGCGACGCGCTTCACCCAACTCTCGCTCACCTCCGCCGGCGCGGAATCGGCGCGGGCGGTGCGATCACACACGCCCACGGGCCGCAGGGGTTCGTCACGCTGTTGATGACGTGCACTTGTGTCGTGTAGTGCTCGTTGAAGTTGGAGACGGTGTAGCGGAGCCAGAACTCCGGCGCAGAGCTCTCGTCAACGGTACGGCCGATGGTAGAGCTGGTACCGATGATCGAGTACTGACCAAACTCGCTCTCGGAGTAGCTCCACGAGTGCACGTACGGAAAGCCGCCCGGACAAGCTCCGCCCGCCACGGACGCGGTCCAGACGTGCCATCCTGGCTCAGTGATTACCGAGCTACCGAGAACAGTTGCCGACAGGGGCGTGGGTGGTGCACAAGAATAGATTGCGTTTACTGGGTCCACTCGGCCACTGCCGAACTTTCGGGCATCCCCGAGAGGAACCGCCGTAGCCCGAAGACGATTGCGGACCTGCGCGGCCGTCCACGAAGGGTTCCTAGACCACAGAAGGGCCGCGACCCCGCTGACCACGGCGCTCGCCATCGATGTGCCACATAGCGAATCATACCTTCCATTCGACTTCATACTGACAGCCCAGTGCGGCGCTGCAATCTCGACTTCAGCGCCTGACCTCGAGCCCATACACACCGAAGGCGGGGCGCCGCAGACATTGCCTCCCCCACAATCCCCTCCTGGGCTATATGGACTCACGTAACCACCCGGCGGCGGCGCTGGCGGATCCGCAAACGAATCGTCTTCGCGAATCCCTGACACCGCCATCACCTCGCTCCATCGCGCAGGATACATCACCCCGGTCGCGCCCGGCGGGTGAGCGCCGCAGGCATTGAATCCTGCCCATGCGTTCCCAGCGGAGGCAATCAGCAAC
>CAYPYY010000183.1:0-3701 GCA_964414995.1 uncultured Gemmatimonas sp. | reverse complement strand
ACTGTCGGTAGATCTTGATCGGGCGGATGTGCGGGTACTCGATCGGCGTGAAGCCTTCGACGAACACCACGCCCTCCGACTCGACCCCGACGCCGAATTCGTGACGCCCCTCCGCGAGCTGACCGCGCACGACCAAGAACACCTCGCGCGTCTCGCCCGGCTCGAGCGTGAGCGAGTCTGGCAGCCCGCTACCGCGCAGCCCCTGGGGAATCAGCGTGCGAAAACGGAGCGTGCGCGGCCGCGCCGAGTACGACTTGAGCGTCACACGCACGCGGCGCTCGACCGGTACGCCCGCGCGGAAATACTCCAGCGTGCGATCGAGCGCGACCGTGATTGGCGGCACACCGCCCACCGGACGGTTCTGCTCGCCGAGCACCGGGTCAGCAAAGCGATACACGATGCTGCCGCCGTCCACCGTGGTGCGCGTCCCGAAGATCTCGAGATCCCCTTTCACATCCGTGAGGCGGCGGCGGTCCTCGGCCACCGACACGCGCGGTACCGTTTCGGTGGTGACCCCAAGCGACACGCGCGCCACGCCGTCTGCCGGCGAGTCGGCGTCCTCGAACATCGCCCCGTTGCGCGTGCCCACCCAATACGGACGGTGGTCCATCAACGCGACGGCTGAGTAGAGCAGCACCGTGTCCGCCCCTGGCGCGATGACAATCGGCGTCTCGTAGTCCTGCGGTCGGATGCCGGACATTCGCACGCCGTGCAGTGCGACCGGCGCCACGCCGCGATTGTAGATGCGCAGCCGCACCGGCATATAGTCGCCGAACGCGAGCAGCTCCTGCATTGCCGTCGCTTCGACGAGCACGCCGCTGGCCTGCACCAGCGCCGCGCGGGCGCGCTCGAGCACGCGCTCCACGGAGCTCTCGAGCTCGAGGTCCACGAGATCGCAGATGGCCGGCGGCGCGTTCAGCGTCTGATAGTCCGTGATGGGCACGATGCCGCAGCGCTTGATGGCGCGCCGCGCCGTCTCCACGCGGTCCACCACGCGGGCGAGTGCCGACACCACGGTGTGCGGCGTCCGCAGATCCACGACGCGGCGCACGGAGTCCATCACCGCGGCCACACCGGCGAGCGATGCGCCCCGCCCCGCTGCTTCACGTTCGAGACGCGCAAAGCTGGTGTCGAGCCCGGCGAAGATCGTGCCTTCGTCCGCGGCGGGCGTGGCGTCGTTGACGCGTGACACTTCACGCGTGAGCCGCACCTGCACGCTTCCGCGGCGCTGCACCACGCCGAACCCCTGCGAGCGATGCTGCGAGCGGCTCTCGCCCGCGATCTCCGCGGCACTGCGCCCGAGAACGGGATCGTACTGCCCCACCTCGAGCGTCAGCGTGGCGCCATCGCCGCGCGCGCGGCGGTAGAACTTGGCTGGCGCCCACGGCCGCCCGTGGCTCTGCACGGGGAACCGCACGGTATCCATTGCCGCATCGAATCCCGCACGCGCGAGCAACCCGGCGGCTTGGTGATGCCCGTGCCCGTCGGCCGGCGTCCCGCTCCACACCGAGACGACCACGTGCGGCCGGAACGCGCGGATGACGCGCACAACATCGCCCGTGAGCTCCTCGCGCGGCCACTGCTTAAACGTCTCGTCCGCTGACTTGGAGAACCCGAAGTCATACGCGCGAGAGAAGAACTGCTGTGCGCCGTCCACGCGGCGCGCGGCAAGCAGTTCCTCGGTGCGAATCACTCCGAGCGCGTCGCCGAGTTCGTTGCCAATCTCGTTCTGCCCGCCGTCACCGCGCGAGAGCGAGAGGTATGCCGCGTGCACCTGCTGACCGCGCACCAGCCACGCCAGCAAGTTCGTATCCTCGTCGTCCGGGTGCGCGGCGATCATCAGCACCCGTGCGCTCGTCGTCACCCCGCGGAGGAGTTGGTCCAACGCCGCCGCGCCGCGCTCCTGCCCGAAGGCAGGGCGCGGCGCGAGCACCGCAGCACCGACGAGCGCGCCCAGGAGCGCGCGACGCAGCCGCATCAGGACCGCGCCGTCATCTGCGTGACGCGCCGTGCGCCGGTGTGGCGCACCGGCGCCGACAGCACCTCGGTGACAATCCGCTGCTGCTCCACCGCGTGCACGTCGGCGTAGCCCTCGGCGGGGCTCGCGCGCTCCGGACGGCCGTAGTAGCGAATCACCAACGCGTTGCCCGTGGACACGCGCAGTCGCGGCGCCACGAAGCTCCACGCGCCCATATTCTTCGGCTCTTCCTGCGCCCACGCGACCTCGTCGATGTTCGGATACTGGTCCACGATCTGCGCGATCGCGTCGTGCGGCCACGGATACAGCTCCTCTACGCGCACGACGGCCACGCTGTCGGGCACGCCGGCCGCGAGCAGGTCGTAATAGACCTTGCCCGTGCAGAACACGAGGCGCTTCACGAGCTCGCGCTTCCGCTCGCCGGCCAGGTCGTCAATCACCGGACGGAATCCGCCGCTCGTGAGATCGCTGATGCTGCTCGCCGCGCTCGCCAGCCGCAGCAGCGACTTGGGCTGCATCAGAACCAGCGGCCGCCGCTCGGCGAGCTTGGTCTGGCGCCGCAGCACGTGGAAGTACTGCGCGGGCGAGCTCGGGTACACTACGCGCAGGTTGCCCTCGGCGCACAACTGCAGGAATCGCTCGAGCCGCGCGCTCGAGTGCTCCGGTCCCTGCCCTTCGTAGCCGTGCGGCAAGAGCAGCACGAGCCCCGAGTCCTGCGCCCACTTGGCGCGGTCGGAGACGATGAACTGATCGATGATGGGCTGCGCGACGTTCGCGAAATCGCCGAACTGCGCTTCCCACAACGTCAGCGTGTCCGGCGCGGCCACCGAGAATCCGTACTCGAAACCGAGCACGGCCATCTCGCTGAGCGCGGAGTTGTATATCTCGATCTTGCCGCGCGCGCCGGGCAGGTGCTGCAGCGGCGCGAATTTGCGGCCGGTATTCACGTCGTTGAGCACGCCGTGGCGGTGCGAGAACGTCCCGCGCTCCACGTCCTGTCCGCTGATGCGGATGTGCGTCCCGTCCTGCAGAATGCTGGCAAAGGCCAACTGCTCGGCGTGGCCCCAATCAATGGCGGCCTCGCCGTTCAGCGCGTCGCGCCGACGCTCGAGCTGCTTGGCCAAGCGCGGATGCGGCGCGAAGTCGCTGGGATACGTCAGCAGTTGCGTATTCCACGACGTCAGTGAGTCGGCATTCACGCCCGTCTGCACGCGCGGCAGTGCGGCCGATGCGCTCTCCGTCGGATCCTCGTCCGGCTCATCGGGCAGCGCCTTCGAGACCTCGTACGCCGCCTGGAACGCGGCCGCGATCTCCTTGTCCACCGCCTCGACGTCGGCGGCGCTCACGAGACCTTCCGTCTCCAGCCGCTTGCCCCAGACCTGCCGCGCCGTCGGATGCGCCTTCACGCGCTCGTAGAGCTGCGGCTGCGTGTAGGTCGGCTCATCGCCCTCGTTGTGGCCCCAACGGCGGTAACCGATGAGATCCACGAGGAAGTCCTTCCCGAACCGCGCGCGGTACGCCACCGCGATACGCATCGCGATCACGCAGGCCTCGGCATCATCCGCATTCACGTGGATGATGGGCATCTCGAAGCCCTTCGCGATGTCGCTGGCGTAGCGCGTCGAACGCGAATCGATCGGGTCGGTGGTGAAGCCGATCTGGTTGTTCACGATGACGTGCAGCGTGCCGCCCACGCGGTACGCGCGCAGCCGCGAGAGGTTGA
>CAYPYY010000182.1:0-3758 GCA_964414995.1 uncultured Gemmatimonas sp. | reverse complement strand
CACCTAGGATGGGGCTCGTAAACCCCTACGTCGGCCTCCATCCGCACAGGTGCTCAGATGAAACTCTCTCGCTTCCGTCTCCCTCTCTTCGCCGCGGCGCTGGTGCTCGTGGCCGCCAGTTGTCGGGACGCGGGCCCCACGGCCCCGTCCGTCGCCGCGCCCGTTGCGAGCGCCCCTGAGAGCGATCTGCTCTGGAGCCTCCGCGGGACGCTCCTCAAGTGCTCGCCGCTTCCGGCGGCGACCGCGTCGGCCACGATCGGCGCCAGCGGCGGCGTCATCCAAGTCGGCCCGCATCGCCTCGCGGTCCCCGCGGGCGCGCTGACCTCGTCGGTCACCATCACGGCCTCGTTCCCCAGCGACACCCTCAATCGCGTGGAGTTCCAGCCGCACGGCTTGCAGTTCAACAAGCCGGCCACGCTCACGATGGGCTACGCCCACTGCGGCGCGCTGGCGAAGATTCTCCCGAAGCGCATCGCCTACCTCGATGCCAACCTGAACGTGCTCGAGCTCCTGCTCTCGCTCGACCAGCTCTGGCTGCAGCAGGTCTCGACGCGCCTCGACCACTTCTCTGAGTACGCGGTCGCCTGGTAGCATCGATGCTGCCCACTCCGTCCTCGACGCCGCGGGTGCGCGCGGTCACCGCGCGCCCCGCCACCGATTGGCTCGCAGCGGCCCGCGCGCACGAGCGCGCCGGCTGCGTGGTGGAGGCCATCGAGAGCTATCTCGGCGCCATCGCCGAGGCGGAGCGGGCGGGCAGTCCGACGGTCCTCGCCGAGGCGCTGCGGCGCCTCGCCGTGGTGCGGCACACCCGGGACGAGCGCGCAGCGGCGCACGAGCTCTGCGCGCGGAGTTTCGAGGTGGCCTGCGAGGCCGCCAATGACCTCCTCGCCGCCGAGGCCCTGAACACCCTGGGCGTGATGCTGCTGCGCGAAGGGGCGTTGCACGAAGCCGCGGATCGCTTTCGGCAGGCACTCGCCCGCGGCGGCGACAATCTCCAGATCCGCGCGCGCGCCGAGCAGAACCTCGGCATCCTCGCCAACATTCACGGCGACCTCGACGACGCGCTGCTGCGCTACGAGGCCTCGCTGGAGAGCTATCGCGCTTCCAACGACGAACACGGCTGCGCGCTCGCCTTTCACAACCTCGGGATGGTCTCGGCCGACCGCGAGGCCTTCGACGATGCCGAGCGGCATTTCGATGAGAGCCTCGCGATTGCCGAACGGGCGGGCGACGTGCGCCTGCAGGGCCTCTGCCTCCTCAACCGCGCGGACGTGAAGATCGCGCGCCAGCGCTACGAGGACGCACGGCGCGACGCCGAGTCCTCGCTGGCGATCTTCGACCAGCTCGGCGCCCCCGGCCACAAGTCCGCCGCGTATCGCGTCATCGGCGTCGTCTACCGTGAGACGGGCCGCCTCGCGCTCGCCGAGTCACGCCTGCGCGCGGCCATCGACCTCGCCGAACGCTCGGGGACGGTGCTGCACGCCGCCGAAGCCACGCGCGACCTCGCGCTCGTGTATCAGGGAATGGGGCGCAACCAGGACGCGCTGCTCCTGCTCAACCGCTCGCACACGCTCTTTGGTCAGCTCGACGCGCGCCGCGACCTCATCAACGTCGGCGGCAAGGTCGCCGAGCTCGAGAGCACCTATCTCGCCGTCGTGCGCGAGTGGGGCCAGTCGATCGAGTCCAGCGACAGCTACACCTTTGGTCACTGCTCCCGCGTGGCGGAGATGGCCGTCGCGGTGGCCGAGGAGCTCGGGCTCGACGCGCTCGCGGTCACGACCGTGCGCCTCGGCGCCTACCTCCACGACCTCGGCAAGGTGAAGGTCCCGCACGAGATCCTCAACAAGCCCGGCCCGCTCACGCGCGACGAGTTCGAGGTCATCCAGATGCATCCCGTCTGGGGCATCGAGCTCCTCGAGGGCCTCGAGTTCCCCTGGGATCTCAAGCCGATCATCCGCTGGCACCACGAGAAGTACGACGGCAGCGGGTACCCCGACCGCCTGCGCGGCGACGAGATCCCGCTCGGTGCGCAGATCGTCGGGATCGTGGACGTCTATGACGCGCTGACGACGAGCCGTGCGTATCGCGCCGCGCTCAGCCACGAGGTGGCGATGGGCGAGATCGCGAAGATGGCGACGCACTGGGCGCCCGAGGTGATTGCCGCGTTCACGCGCTCGATGGCGGCCGCTCCTGCGACGGTAGCTCGCGCGGCGTAGCCCCCCGCGGGCCGCCCTGCTTCTTCAGACGCCGGCGGAGCATATGCCCCGCCGCGCTCTCGAGCCCCTCGCGATTCAGGATCGTGACCCCGGCGGGGCCGACCTCGATCAGGCCCTTGCTGGCCATCGTCCCGAAGGTGCGGGACACCGACTCGCGTGAGGAACCGACCATCTGCGCAATCACCTGGTGCGTCGGTAGGTCCGTGATGACGGCACCCGCGCTCCGCGCATCCTGCTCAAGCAGCAGGTGCGCCACGCGTCCGCTCACGTCGAGCAGCATCAGCCCGCCAATCTTGTGGTCCGCCTCGAGCAGGCGACCGCAGAGCGCGCGGAGCAGGCCGAACGACATCTCCGGCAACGCGTGAATGGACCGGCGGAATTCCTCGCGGCGGAGCACCAACAACCGCGTGTCTTCCATCGCGATCACGCTGGCCGCATACGGCTCATCGTCCAGCAACGTGTTCTCGCCGAAAAAGTCGCCGTCCCGCACCAGCGACAGGACCACTTCGCGGCCGTCCTCAGCGATCAGCATCACCTTCACCTGCCCGGCCCGCACGATGTAAAAGGCGTCGCAGGGGTCGTGCGCGAAGCGAATGACGCGGTTGCGCTCGTACGTCCGCTCCGTGAAGAGCGGCGCGAGCACCTCGAGATCGCTGTCGCGCAACTGCGAGAACAAGGGGACGGCCCGCAGGGTTGCCACGAGACTCATCGGACGCTCCGTGTGGCGAGGGCGGCTGGTGGCACGAACATCGCGAATATAGCAGGACTCGGCGCGGCTCAGGCATCGCCCCCTTGATAGATGCGGCCCGAACAGCGAGCATCCCACGTCCTCATCCCCCCGAGCCCAATGCCTCCCTCCGCTGCTTCCCCCACGCCGGCACCGGTCTCCCCGGCCCTCGCGCCGTACGTGAACGACACCCGCTTCTTCGGCCACCCGCGTGGACTCTCCACGCTCTTTATGACGGAGATGTGGGAGCGCTTCTCGTTCTACGGCCTCCGCCCGCTGCTCGTGCTCTTTATGACGGCGGCCTTGCTCGATGGCGGCTTCGGCTTCGACCGGCCACAGGCCTCCGCCATCGTCGGCATCTACGCCGCGAGCGTGTATCTGGCCTCGCTGCCCGGTGGCTGGATCGCCGATCGGCTCCTCGGCCTCCGACGCGCCATCCTCCTCGGCGCGGTGTTCATCACGAGCGGGCACCTCTCGATCGGACTCAGCGGATTTGCCGGCGAGCGCGGCAAGCTCTTCTTCTTCCTCGGGCTGATCCTCATCGTCCTCGGCACGGGCCTGCTCAAGCCGAACATCTCCGCCATCGTCGGCGACCTCTACCCCGAGGGCGGCGCGCGCCGCGATGCAGGGTTCTCGATCTTCTATATGGGCATCAACACCGGAGCGTTCTTCGGTCAGCTCGTGACCGGCGTGCTCGGGGAGAAGGTGGGCTGGCACTGGGGCTTCGGCGCCGCCGGCGTAGGGATGGCCCTCGGCCTCGTCTGGTTCTGGCTCCGCGCCAAGGACACGCTCGGGCCCATCGGCGAGGACATCGT
>CAYPYY010000181.1:0-3843 GCA_964414995.1 uncultured Gemmatimonas sp. | reverse complement strand
CGCGCCCGCGACGCGCCCTCGGCGGACGGGAGCGCGCAGCGCCGAGCGATCCGGACGCCACGCCCGGCCCGGCGTCGAATCAAACCGCGACGCCGGCCGCGACAACCCCAGCCACGGCGCCCGCGACGCCCCCCGAGCCGCCGCCCGCACCGACCACCGGGACCGTCGTGCTGGGGTCGCGCATCGCGCTCTCGGCGCTTTACGTGAACGACGACGCCCCAGTCCCCGCACGCGGACTCAAGCGCATTGCCGTTCCCGCCGGGACCGTGCGTCTGTCCATCCGCTCCACCCGCTGCCCACGCTGGGACAGCACGTTCACGGTTGTCGCGGGCACCGTGCACACCATCGGCTACCGACCCGGCTCCTGCTAATCGCCTCGTGACTCGACTCGCGCTCGCCTTGGTCGCCCTGCTCGTCGCCGCGGTGCCGGTGACGGCGCAACAGGCAGATCCCGTGGAGGACCTGCTTCGTCGTGTGGTCAACGACGTGAACGATCTGCGGTATGCCGATGCCCTGCGCGCCGGTCGCGAGTTGCTTGGCGCCGGCAGTCTCCGCGCGGCGCAGGAGGTGCGGCTCCGCCTCGCGCTCGCTGCCGCGCATTTTCCCGAGGACGGCGGCACGCCGCTACCCGATTCGGCGGTCGCGCAATTCGAGCGCGTGTTGCAGCTCGCGCCGGACGCGGAGCTGCCGGTCGTTCTCGCGTGGCCCGGACTCGACTCGCTGTTGCGCGTAGCCCGGCAACGCGTGCTGACGCTCGCGGTGCGCGGCGCGGCCGACTCGCTCGCGGTCGGTCGCGAGGGCGTGACACTCACGCTGGTGACGTCGCGCGACGTGCACCTGCGCCTCTCCACGCGCCGCCGCGATGGCCGCATCGAGGTGCTGCACGACGAGGCCGCCACGTCGTCGCGGCGCGCGGTGCTCACGTTGTACGCCTTGCGCGACGGAATCCCGTTGCTCGCGGCCGGCGAGCACGAGCTCACCATCGCGGCCACCGATCCGCTGCGCGGTGACACGGCGCGATTGGTGCGGCGCATTCTCGTCGAAGGGGCGCCGCCCGCACTGGAGCCCACGCCCGTACTGGATTCGACACGGCTCGTGCCGGAACGCGTGCCTGCGGCGCGCGGTCGGGTCGCGCTCAGCGGCGCCGCGTTCGCGCTTGCCACGGTGGGCGTCTCCGCCGCCCTGCGTGGCGGTGGCGAGATTTCTCGCGTCCGTGGCGCCGATGCCCGTGCGATGCTCGTGGGGGGCGGCATCGTGGCGGCGACCACGTGGGCAGTCTCCCGCGAAACGACGGGCACCGACGAACGTGCCGTCCGAGCCAACGCGGATCTCGTCGCCGAGCATCAGCGCGCGACCGCTCGCGTGAGCGCGTCGAATGCACGCCTGCTCAACGCGTATCGCGTGACGGTGCGCTGGCAGCCGGAGGCGCCGTGACACTGCGCGCTCTGGTGCTGTGCGCCGCCGTCGCCGCCGTCGGCGGATGCGCGTTCCCCGAACGGCAAGCGGCGTCGCGCCCGTCGCCGGTGCACGCGTCGCTGTCCGTGGACGTCCACGATGCGCGCGTGACGAATGACACCGCTGGGATCGGCTTCATCGGCCCGAACCGCCAGATGCTCGCGGCGGACTTCACGGTGCAGCCCCGCGAGGGGAGCGGGCTCGGTTTCGGCGCGCGGGTCATCGCGGGCAGCGGCGCGCCTTTGGTGCTCGAGGGCGGCGTCCTGCTCGGCTCACGCGCGTTCGCGGTCGAGGTGGGAGGCGGCACGCGGAGCTTCGTGGACCCGGACGATCCGGAGGAGCCATTCGGCCTCGTGTATCCGCTGGCGCGCGTCGGCGTCCGCTCGCGGGCCAACCTCGGCCGCTCCGCGTTCTCGGTGCAGTTCCGCGCGGCCACCTCGCTCGGTCTGTTTCTCGAGGCCGACCAGGATATTGGCTCGCCGGGCGCAGGGGGATGGGTAGGGGAGTCCACCCTGAGCTGGACGCGACCCGGGTCAGCCCTGACGCTCAACCTGGGCTATCGCATTGAACGCTTCGAGGGCTACCACTACCGGCAGGAACTGTCGTCGCTCAGTCTGGGGGGAGGGGTGCTGTTCGGGCGGCGCTGAGGCGTTTCCCGAACCCCTCCCGAATCGTCTCGGTAGTGTCCCCTGACACCCCGAGATATGCCCCGAAAGCCGGCCCTCGACGAACTCGAACCCGCAGACTCTCCCCTCGCGCCAAAGCCGCGACGGACACGAGTGCGCAAAGAGTCGTCGGACGAGTCCGCGGTTGCTGGTGTCGGCCCCGCACGTAGCACGGGCGCGCTCGAGTCCGCCGGCGCGCCAGCGGCCGTCGTCGCGCGCTCCGCGCGCACCCGCTTCATCCTCCGCGAGACGTCCGGCATCGCGCTGCTCTTGGGCGCGCTGTTCATCGCCGGCGCCCTCATCTTCGGTCGCACGCCGACGTATGCCGAGTCGTGCAGTATCGCCGGCGGCCCCTTCGGACCCGTCGGTGGGTGCATCCGCTGGTCCGTGCTCAGTCTCGTCGGCGCCCTCGCGGCGGTAATCGTTCCGCTCATTCCCGCCGTGCACGGCCTGCGCCTGCTCGGCCGCATCGAGGAGAACGAGGATCAGCGTTTCCTCGTCTTCACGATTGGCCTCGCGCTCATCATCCCCGTGGCCGCGGGACTCGCGCGCCTCGACGCAGTCCCGCCCGGCACCGCCGACATCCTCACCGGTCTCTGGGGTTCGCTCGCCGCGTACTACATCTCGAGCGTGCTCGGCCTCGCCGGCGCGTGGATCGCCGTCGCCATCGCGTTCTCGGCGCTGGCCGCCGTGACGCTGGGTTGGAATCCGGTGCGCGCCCTGCTCAACATCGGTCGCCGCACGCCCGCCGCCGTCACCGTCGCGAGCGCCAGCACGGACGTCACCAAGGCCGAGGCGCTCGAGCCCGATGCCAAGGAGATGCCCGAGGTTGATCTGTCGCTGATGGGACTCGACGCCAAGAAGCCGGCGCCAGAGCCCGAGCGCGACGACGCGCCGTTCCTCACGCTCGTTGAGGAAGAGCCGGGCGATCCGCAACTCGCACTCAAGGGTAAGGCCGCGGCACAGCGGAAGCAGCGGAAGGCCAAGGACGACGATGCGGAGCACGCGACCACCGCCGCGCAGTCCTCGTCGTTCCAGGACGATCAGCTCCCGAGCCCCGAGCTCCTCACGCCCGCGCCGGCCAAGAACGAAGAGGCCGGCCGCGCGCAGCTCGATGCGATGGGTGCCAAACTCATTGACTCGCTCAAGACCTTCAAGGTCGAAGGCACGCTCACGGGCCGCACCAGCGGTCCCACCGTCACCCAGTACGAAATCGAGCCCGCGCCCGGCGTGAAGGTGCGCCAGTTCGCGACGCTCTCCAACGACCTCGCGCTCGCGATGCGCGCGCCGAGCATTCGCATTGTCGCGCCGATTCCAGGGAAGGGCGCCGTGGGCGTGGAGGTGCCGAACCCGGCTCCTGAGATGGTCGCGTTCCGCGAGATGATCGAGTCGCGCGACTATCAGGGCAAGCCGATGGCCCTGCCGATCGGACTGGGCAAGGATCTCGAAGGCCGCGCCGTCGTCGCCGACCTCGCCAAGATGCCGCACCTGCTGATTGCCGGTGCCACGGGCTCGGGCAAGTCGGTCTGCGTGAATACCATCATCACCTCGCTCATCTATCGGCACACGCCGAAGACGCTGCGGTTCCTGATGGTGGACCCGAAGATGGTCGAGCTCTCCGTTTACAACGTGCTCCCGCATCTCCGGCACAAGGTCGTTACGGACAACCGCGACGCGGCGGCCGTGCTCAAGTGGGCCGTGCTCGAGATGCAGGAGCGCTACG
>CAYPYY010000180.1:0-3845 GCA_964414995.1 uncultured Gemmatimonas sp. | reverse complement strand
CGGACTTCACTTGCTCTACGCGCTTCACGTGACCTCGTCGGTGTCAGGCTAACGTCAGCTTCTGCTGCAGGTGCTTCAATAAAATGCGCGGGCGAAGCCCGCGCTACCGAAATCACCTGTCAGCAGCAAGCATCGTTACGCCGCGCGCGCTACCTAAGGGAGAGCGCCGCGCACGCGCCAGAGCTCGGCGCGGTACCAGCCGTCAGCGTCCTGAACTGCGCGGACAATGACGAACGGCTCCACGACCGAGTAGTACCATCCTTCGAGGGTCCGTTCCGCCACAACCGTCGCAGTGGTCGGGTCGATGACAAGGATTACAGATCGGTAGGCCCGATTGGGGTCGAGCATCTGCAGGTTGAACTGCCCGTCCTCGCCGAGACGAGGTTCGCCGTACCCAGACCGCCAGTCCGTGCCGGGCACTTCGAGCAGCGCCCAGATGCGTGCCAGTGAATCGGTCCAGAACCCACGGAGCGCACGAATCGGTGGGCGTTCCTGCGTAGCGGGGAGCACTCGTTCGTAGGGTGGAAAGTGCGGCGTCACAGGTTCGATCACTCGCACCAGCGAGTCAGGATGCGCCCACTCTTCAAAGCGAAGTCGATGCAACGACGCGGCTGACCAGAAGTGTTGCCCTGCACTCGCGAGATGACGTCGCGTACCCCAGGTTCCCATCGTGTCCCCAAACTCCTGGAGGACCGCACCCTCTGGAGACGCGACTGCCATTGAGCGGATATATCCCTCGCCGCCGGCGAGGACCCAAGATCCGTCCGTCCGCGCGATCGCGTCGTTTGCAGTGCGATGCCACGGTGTAGTTGTTGTCGTTATCCCATCGGCGGTGACTGCAGTAGCTCGCCGGAGGATGCCGTCGACGACCCACGCCGTATCGCGACGCGTGAACGCGCGCCATGGACTTGCAAACTCGCCTGGCCCTTCGCCAAGCGCGCCGAGGACCGAGAGGAAGCGTCCCTTGGAAGTGAACAGGCGCGGGAGCAGTCGCGAGCCGTCCGGCTGGAGCACGATGCGCCGTCCGTCGAACTGAGCGCTGACGAGCGGGAGACTCTCGAGAGCGCCGTTTCCCTCTTCGTCACCGAAAGTCGCGATGCGCTCTACCGCGATCTCGCACGAAGGGCACTTGTCACGAGAGCCGCAGCTCGCGATCAGGACGGATGCCAGAAGTAGAAATGCGAGACGAGGCATCTGAGTCGGCGTAACGTGTGCTTCTGCTGCAAGCGCTCCCATAAAATGCGGTTGTGGGGCCTCAGCAGACCTTCATCAAGATGAAGCTGAGGCCCCACAACCGCTACCGCAGCTGCGCTTGTCGGCAGCAAGCGTCGTTATACCGCGCGCGCACCCGACTTGCTTGCCTTCTTGCGAATACGTTCAATGCGCCCCGGAAAGTCGCCCTTGGTTCCATCGTGGAGGCCGAACCCAATGGCCTTCTCACAGACTTCGATTGCCTCTGCGTAGCGCGCGTCTTCGACCAGCAGCGTCGCTAGTGTGGCGAAGGTCGCCACACGAGGAAGCCAGCCGCCGAAGTCGGATGCGAGCACAGGGGAAATCGTTTCGAACTCTGCGACGTGCTGCGTAGCGGTTTCAAGGCAGAGCGCACGCATGTCCGGCCTCGCCCGCTCCGAGTAAGTGAGCTTTACAATCGTCTGCAGAAGGAAGTGTCGGTCAACTGGGTGTGTCTTCAGCGACCGTGCAGCCAGCATCCGGGGTAGGCTCCCCGACGTCCACGCTTCGAAGACTTCATCGGCGGGTATGGACACGCCATTGCGCAGGATGAAGCTAGGCAAGTGATTCTCCAGACGACACGAATGCGAGCCCAGTCGGTATAACGTGGGCTTCTGCTGTGAACGCTTCAATAAGAGGCAGTTGTGGGGCGGCCGCTAGGCCGGCCCATGGTTCATAAGGCGGCCGCCCCACAACTGCGTCCGCAGCGCGTTCATCGGCAGCAAGCGTCGTTATCTGGCGCGCGCGAACGCTGCCGCCCCGACCGTGATGCTGGTTACCCGGCCGTGCTCGAGCCGCAGTGCCATGTCGAGAGAGCCATCAGCGCTCGAGTAGAGCCAGACTCTTGCATCGCGCGTGCGCGGCGCGCCGTACATCCGAACGACTGCGCCAGAGTCGGCTCCAATCTCGAGGCCGCGGATGGTTCTGTGTGGCGCGGCCGAGATGTCGAAGGCGCTGAGCAATCCGTCTTCGCCAAACAGGAGGATGAGGCCCCGGTAGTAGAGCACGGGAACTGTTGTCCTGCCGTCGGCTCCAAATGGCACGCTGCGCGGAAGCATGCGAACGGAGTCGGGCGTTCCGAAGCGTACAGTCGCGTCAGCCGAGTCAGCCTCGAAGGCCAGTCCCTGGATGGCAAGATCCGCGATCTCGAGCGGCCGCGGTGCGGCCGCGCACGCGATCGCCGGTGCGAAAAGCGTCAGAACGCGCAAGGCCATAGGGGTCCAGATAACGTGGGCTTCTGCTGTGAACGCTTCAATAAGAGGCAGTTGTGGGGCGGCCGCTAGGCCGTCCCATGCCCTACAAGGCGGCCGCCCCACAACTGCTTCCGCAACGCGTTCATCGGCAGCAAGCGTCGTTATGCGGCTACGGAGCCGGCCTGGCGCGCCGAATGCGCTCCGATTCAATCACACGGTTGTACGCGGTGGCATACGCTGCGGCAGTGACATTGAGCTGGACAGCATCCTCATTCTCAGGCGCGTCCGAAGTGCCCTCGACGAAGCGCAGGGAGTCGAGACCGGTGGCGCCTGGTCCGTTGAGGTCGATGCCGACGGGCACGCACGTATATCCGCACACGGCCACGTAACGCAAGTCGCCGCGCCCGATGGCCGCGCGCGCCTCCTGGATCGCATCAAGCTTTCGGAGTGAATCGGCACGGGCAACGAGTTCTGGCGACCGCTCGCGCAGCGGACGCGTGCCATCGGACTCCGCGCGCGTCTCACATGCGGAGAGAAGCGCAACGGCCGCCAGTGCAGGCAGAACGCGCATCGAAGACTGTCCCGTGAAAGTCCGCATAACGTGTGCTTCTGCTGCAAGCGCTCCCATAAAATGCGGTTGTGGGGCCACTGCAGTCCTTCCATAAAGTGGAGCAGTGGCCCCACAACCGCTACCGCCCCCGCGCTTGTCGGCAGCAAGCGTCGTTATGGCGCATCGTCGCGACCGGGGTGCTCATCATCGCTGAGGACGAACAAGAACGCACGGAAGTGGTCGTGGGAGACCGACGCGAGCACGTTGCTGAACTGGATAAGCTCTTGCCCGACTGGGGGCATCGAGTCTCTGCCGTTAGCCCAGCAGATCCGAAGGAGTACGTGATTCAGCAACGGAGAGGAGAGGACCACACCGTTCTCGTCGAGCTCAAAGGCAGAGTACTCCACGTCTTCGAGTTCAGCGAGCGCTTGAGCTACGGCTCTTCGTGACAAATGGTACGAGGCCGCATCGCGAACAGGCTTGAGAAACCGAGAGTAGAATGAAGTCGGAGCTGACCGATTAGAAAGCACTCGCACGCTCGCCAACTCAGCTTGCAGCTCGGCGAGCGAGGGATCAGGCTTCTCCATCCACTTGAAGTGGCCGGCTGCATCGCAGTCGCGAAATGCGTCTGCGGCCTCCTTTGCAGCACCAAACATCTGAATGAACAGGTGATACCTCACCTCGTTGCCATCGGGCCCGGGCATGTCTCGAAGCCCATTGAGGGCGCGGACCAGCGATACCAAGCGGCGCGAGGCGATGGCCAGTCTCACAAAGCGGGCGCCGTCCTCGCCAATCGATAGGATGTCGTGCGGGCGAAAGCGAGGATTGGCGAGCGGGTCGTCGAGCAAAAGGTCTCCAGTCGCCATAACGTG
>CAYPYY010000179.1:0-3866 GCA_964414995.1 uncultured Gemmatimonas sp. | reverse complement strand
AGAGCTTGCCTTCCTCGCCGACCTTGGCGGAGAAGGTGAGGGAGACTTCCTCGAGGCGCTTCGCGACGGCCGCAGCCGCGTCGCGGCGGGCGTTCTCGGCGGCCTCGAGCCGCTCCTTCTCCTGCGCGATGCGCTTCTTGTTGCCCGGCGTCGCCTCGAAGGCGATGCCGCGCGGCAGCAGGAAGTTGCGCGCGTAGCCGGCCGAGACCTCGACGATATCGCCCGGGTGGCCGAGGTTGTCGACGGCCTGACGAAGAATGACTTCCATAGTTACTCCGAACGTTGGGATTTCGGCCGCGTACGGCGGCGCCAGTCGAGCCACGTGTCCCCGACACCGATCGCGAACGCGACGGCAGCGACGACCTGTAAGAACATCACCAAGACGATGGCCCAGACGACCTGCATCCATCGCCCCGGATCGAGAAACCAGAGCATCACGCCCAATCCGCGCAGCACGTAGAGGGCACCCACAAACACCATCAGGTTCGCACCGATCAGCTGCGCTGCGTCCGGCATCGGTACGACGATCACCAGCAGTCCCGCGATGATGCCCCAGACGAAGGCATCGTGAAACGTGAACTCCCGGAGCGGCGAGAGCGGGGGACCGAGTCGAGCGCGACCGAAGCGATGATAGACCGCCCAGGCCAGCGCCAGCGCCGCCAGTGATTCCAGCGCCAGGAGGGCCGGAAGCATCAAACGCGCCGCCTTCGGCAACTCCGCGAACTGCAGCTCCACCTGTTGTGAGAGAAGCTCGGCCGAGGGATTCTCGGCGCTGAACTCCGCCCACTCGGCCCGCGCGGTGAACTGCTGCCAGGCCGTCCTTCCGATCTCCGCGCGTCGGGCGATGGCGTCGCCGAACACGCTTGCCGCCTCGGAGAGCCCTCCGCCCGCGACGGCCGCCGTCACCACGCCGATCGCGAGCGCGATCGCAATGGCCAGCAGCGCCTGCGGGAGAAACCGCCCTTCCTTGCTCCGGAGCACCACGGCGCCGAAGCTGGCCGCCAGAAGCACCGTCCACCCGCGCGCGAGCAACGCGAAGGTGCTTCCCCCCGAGGGGAGATACAGCGCCCACACCGCGAACGCTGTCCACACGATGGCGAGCGGGAGTCGCCCCCCGGCCCGCCAGCCGACGACCGCGCACATTGCCATCGCGGGCGCCAGCAGGAGGAGAGTCTGGTCAATGGGAACCAGCAGTGCCAGCGGCGGCAGCGCTGGGAGGACCAGGAGTGCAAGGGTGGCAACCAGCGGTGCGCGCCATCCCTGCTCACGCGGCGGTGCCGCGCCCTCCTCCGACGTCACGGACGAACCAGCGGCTTACTGCGCCGACTGGCTGCGCGTGTACGGCAGGAGCGCGAGGTAGCGCGCCTTCTTGATGGCCTTCGCCAGCTGACGCTGGTGACGGGCATCCACGCCGCTCAACCGGCTGGGGAGGATCTTCCCCGTGTCGGTCACGAAGCGGGAGAGGAAACGCTCGTCCTTGTAATCCACGAAGCGGATGCCGGCCTCGGTGACCGGGCAGACCTTCTTGTTGCGGCGCATTGGGCTACTCCTCGTCGTCGTCGTCGTCGCCATCACGCGCGCGGCGCGCAGCGAGCTGCTCTTCGGTCATCGGCGGGGCACCGAGCTCGTGCTCGTGCACCGAGATGAGGTAGCGAATCACGCCTTCGTCGAGCTTGAGCGCACGCTCGAACTCGGGCAGGACCTTGCCCTCCGCCTTGAAGCGGGCGACGACGTAATAGCCGTTTTCCTTGTTCTTGATCTTGTAGGCGAGCTGGCGACGTCCCCAGTGATCCAGGGTCGCGGGCTCAGCGAGGCTCAGGAGCCCGTGGTGCTTCGCGAGCTTCTCAGCAATGGCGGTGTCTTCGAGTGCAGAATCGAAGATGTACACCGCCTCGTATTCACGAGACAATGTGGCAATCCTCCCTTTGGTCGTTTCCGCCCTCCCTGGGTTGCCGACAGGGAAGGAGGGGCGAACCGCTGTGGTTCGCGATGTGGTATTTACAGCCCCTAAAGCTAGGCGGGGGGCTGGCTTACGGTCAAGGGGGGCGGTGACTGCAAGGGCAGTTGTGAGTTGTGAGTACTGAGTACTGAGTCGTGAGGGGTCACGTACGGCCTCACTCTGTCAACTCACAACTCATAACTCACGACTGCAGTTGGCAGTTTCTCGGTCGTGCCGTCCGCATCACCGAATTCCGAGCTCCCTCGCCATCTGCTCCACCGCGAGGAACCCAAAACTCGCCGACGGCCCCGTCGCCAGGACCTCCCGCGCGATGCCCTCGGCCGTCGCTCGCCGGCCGCGCGCCAGGTACCACTGCGCCATCCCGTTCCCGAGGGTCTGCCGCTCGAGTGGCGTCTGCATCCGGGCGCGCAGCTGCTCGTCGGTCCGCTCGCCCTTCATCCACAGCAGCAGCAGGTGGTAGCTGCCGTTCTCGATGATCTCCCAGTCGGCGCGCACGGGCGCGAGGGCCTCGCGGACGCGGTCGCCGTCGCGCTGACGGGCCAGGGCGACGACCCACCAGAACGTGGCCGCTGCACGTTGGTCGAGGTTGGCGGCCAGTTTCGCGTCCTCCTCCCAAATTGCCGCGGCGGACGGGAAGTCACCGAGCAGGAAGTGCGCGAGGGCCAGGTGGTACCGGATATTCGAGTGTAGCGTGCTCGTCGGGATTCCGCGCGCGTTTGGCTGGCCGTCGAGCTCAACGACATCCGGTCGGCCCACGACGGCATCCCGCGCGCGCTGGAGGTCCTGCAGCGCCGCCGTGTAGTTCCGCACCGAGAGGTAGCGATGCCCGCGGTGGCGCAGCAGCTGCGGATCGTCCGGATGTAACCGTAGGCCTTCCGTATAGATGTCGATCGTGGCGCCGAAGTCGCCGGTGTAGCCCATCCGCCGACCGTACCACACGATTGAGTCCACGTTGGTCGGTGCCTTCTCCCAGGCGGCGCGCGCGGCCTCGAGCGTCGGCGGCGGAACGGGAAGCGGGCGGGTGGTGTCAGCCGGGGTCTGTGCGCCGAGCAATCCGCCGGTCATCGAGATGACCAGAGCCGCAGTCACCGTTCTGCCTTTCTCTGCGACACGCATCGGCATCGAGCCCTCGCCGCTAGACGTTGAACCGGAACAGCACGACGTCGCCGTCCTGCATCACGTACTCCTTCCCCTCCGCGCGAGCCACGCCCTTCTCCCGCGCGCCCTTCCAGCCGCCGTGCGCGACAAAGTCGTCGTAGCTGACGGTCTCCGCGCGAATGAAGCCTCGCTCAAAATCCGTGTGGATCACGCCCGCGGCCTTCGGCGCAGTGTCGCCCTGCTTGATCGTCCACGCGCGCACTTCCTTTTCGCCCGCGGTGAAATACGTCTGCAGGCCGAGGAGGTGATAGCCACCGCGGATGAGGCGGTCGAGTCCCGCACTCTCCAACCCGAGCGATGACAGGAACTCGGCGCGATCCTCCGCGGGCAGCTCCGCCAGTTCCGATTCGATCTTGGCCGAGAAGGTGACGACCTCTGCGGGCTCGTGATCGTTGGCGATCGCCTGGCGCAACGCGGTGACGTGGGCGCCCTCGGCGCCGGTGAGCTCGCCGTCGGTGACGTTCGCCGCGTACAGAATGGGCTTGAGGGTGAGCAGCTGCAGCGGCTTGAGCGCCTCGCGTTCGTCGGCCGTCAGCGCGACGTGCCAGAGCGCCTTGCCCTCGGCAAGCGAGGCATTGGCCTTCTCAAGCACCGACGCCTCGGCGGCCGCAGCCTTGTCGCCGGTCTTGGCGGCGCGCTTGGCCTTGTCGAGCCGCTTCTCGACGACGCCGAGGTCGGCGAGCGCGAGCTCGAACTCGATGGTCTCGCGGTCGCGGGCGGGATTCACCGAGCCATCGACGTGAATGAC
>CAYPYY010000178.1:0-3869 GCA_964414995.1 uncultured Gemmatimonas sp. | reverse complement strand
TAACGTGAATTCTGCCTCCACCAGAATAACCCGTGTGGAAGCGACACGTCCCAGTCTGCCCCCGAGCCGACACACACGCAACTCCTCCAACCGTCCCACTTACCGCAAACTCGTTAACACCCCGCCGCCCCCTGTGCCGCGTTTAGTTGCAGTCCCCGCCGCATAATCCCGCGCCCAGAACTCGCCTCAAGTCCCCGGCCCCACCGCCACCAGCAACCACAACATCACCGTCGGCACCGCCGCCGCAATCGCAACCCACGTCAGCACCCCATTCACCGCCAACCGCTCCGACCGCAAGTCCGGATGCGCCGCCAACGCCACATACCCCGCACCCGGATGCGCACACGGCGCCGCACCCACCGGCTGCCTGAGCACCGTCACCCGATCGAAGTACAGCGTATCATTGCGCACCGCCGCCACCTCCATTTTGGCGCGCAGAACGGTGCACGAACTCTCGGCCCGCGCCGCATCCGGCGGCTGCACCACGCGAAACCCAGTGGGCGACACCAACCACGCAAGCACCGGCGTCGGCGCGTAGCGCCTGACCGTGAAGCAACCACTCAACTGCAGCGTGGCGAGCACCAGCAGCGCAACGCGTCGCGTCATTCCCTCGGCTCCCGGTTCACGTCCGAGAGCAGACTACTTGTGGGGACGCCCCTTCGCCATCCGCCCGTTCGCTCTATAACGCTCGAGGTACGCCGCCGCCCACGCCGCGTACGTCCCGCGCTCAAGCTCCGCGCGCGCCGTCCGCATCAGCCCCACCAGATAGTGCACGTTGTGCAGCGACAGCAGCCGGAGCCCGAGCATCTCCTCCGCGTGGAACAGATGCCGCAGGTACGCGCGATCATACGTCGTGCACACGTGGCAGTCGCACTCCTCCACCAGCGGCCGCTTGTCGTACCGATGGTCCGCGCGCTTGATCTGCACCGTGCCGTCCGGCGTGAACGCGGTGCCGTGCCGCCCCATTCGCGTGGGCACCACGCAGTCAAACAGGTCCACGCCGCGCGACACACTCTCCACGAGATCGTCGGGGAATCCCACGCCCATCAGGTAGCGTGGCTTGTCGCGCGGCAGCTCGGGGTCGCAGACCTCGATCGTCGCGTACATATCCGGCTTCGCCTCGCCCACGCTCAAGCCGCCAATCGCGATGCCGTGCCAGTCGCCCGTCTGCAGGATGCCGCGCACGCTGTTGCGCCGCAGCTCGGCGTGGATGCCGCCCTGCACGATCGGGAACAGCGCCTGCGGTGGCGCGGTTCGCTCGCGCTCGGGGTCGTCGTGGAGCGCGGGAGCGCCGAGTGGGAGCTCAATGGGGTCGAGCGGCGCGCGGCCCTCGCGCTCGAGTCGCTCAAACTCCGTGCGGCAGCGCGCCAGCCAGCGCAGCGAACGCTCCATCGCCGCCTTCGACGGTTCGTACTCCGACTTGCCCTCGATCAGCTCGTCGAGCTGCATCATCACGTCGGCGCCGAGGTTGCGCTCAATGCGCATCACCGCCTCGGGCGTGTAGTCGTGCAGCGAGCCGTCGAGGTGCGAGCGGAACTGGATGCCCTCCTCGCGCACGGTGCGCATCTTGGAGAGCGAGAACACCTGGAAGCCGCCCGAGTCGGTGAGCATCGGGCCCTTCCAGCGCGCGAACTGGTGCAGGCCACCCAGCGCGCGCACCGCGGTGTCGCCGGGGCGGAGATACAGGTGATACGCGTTCGAGAGCACCATCTGCGCGCCCGTGGCCTCGACCTCCTGCACACTCAGGCCCTTGATCGTCGCGTTCGTGCCCACGGGCATAAACGCGGGCGTCTGCACGGTGCCGTGCGGCGTGGTGAACTCGCCCACGCGCGCCGAGCCCTGCTCGTGCGACGTCTTGAATCCGAACTCGCTCACGCGCTCTTCTCGCCTCGCTTCACTTCGTCCCACAGCTCGTCGAGCTTGGTGAGGCCCGCCGTGCGCACATCAATGTCGCGCACCGCGGCGAGCTGCTCGACCTGCTCGAACCGCCGCTGGAACTTCGCATTCGCTCGATCCAGCGCGAGTGCCGGATGCACTCCGGCCTTGCGGCAGAGATTCACCACCGCGAACAACAGGTCGCCCAGTTCGTCCGCGAGCGCGAGATGCCGCGGATCATTGCTCGGCACGCCGTGCGTATCAAACTCGGCGCCATCCTTGTTGATCTGCGCCTGCACCTCGGCGAGCTCCTCGCTCACCTTCTCGATCGGTCCCTTCACGTCCGGCCAGTCGAATCCCACGCCGGCCGCGCGCTCCTGCAGGCGATGCGCGCGGTGCAGGGCGGGGAGTCCTGTGGGCAGCCCCTCGGCGAGCGAACGGCGCGTCTTGGCCTTCATCTGCTCCCACGGCGTGCGCTCCGTTTCCGTGCCGTAGAGCCAGGGGTGGCGCACCGTCATCTTGCGCACGAGGGAGCCGGCCACGTGCTCCGGCCCGAACGCGCCGCGTTCCTCGGCGATCACCGCGTGAAACAGCACCTGCAGCAGCACGTCGCCGAGCTCGTTGCACATCGCCGCGTCGTCGGCCTCGCGGAGCGCATCATCGAGCTCGTGCATTTCCTCGTTCAGGTAGGGCCGCAGCGAGTCGTGCGTCTGCGCGCGGTCCCAGGCGTCGCGGGCGCGCAGGTCGCGCATAATCGCGAGGGCCTCGTCGAGGGTGGATTTGTGCTGCATAGGCGTGGCTGACTGAGGGTGGGATGGCGCTCGCGCAATCTAGCGCGCCGCCCCTGCCTTGAATGGCCCATCCGGCGGGAGTAGACTGCGCGATTCCCCCTATGGATCCCCTCGCCGCCACGCTCGCCACCGCCCGCGCCTGGGTGCACGTTGACCTGGCCGCGCTCGTGCGCAACGCGCGGGCCATCGGCGCGCACGCGCGCGTGCCGCTTATCCCGATGGTGAAGGCCGATGCCTACGGCTTGGGCGCGGTGCAGGCGGCGCTGGCCTTGGAGGCCCTCGACCCGGTGGCGTTCGGGGTGTCGAGCATCGTGGAGGGCGAGGAGCTACGCCGCGGCGGGATCGAGCGCGAGATCCTCGTGTTCACGCCGACGCTCCCGTATGACTTGGCGCGGCTGCGGAGTGCTGGGCTCACGCCCACGCTCGCCGCGGCGGACGGAATCCGCGAGTGGTCGCGGCTGGGCGGGGGACCGTGGCACCTGGCGGTCGAAACCGGGATGCACCGGGCCGGCGTCAACTATATAGATGTGGGTGCGCTGGCCGATGAGCTGCGGCGCTGCCCGCCCACGGGGGCGTTCACGCACTTTCACTCCGCCGAGCGGGACGATGGCTCGGTGGCGGTGCAGGAGGAACGCTTTCGCGCGGCGTTGGCGCAGTTGCCGGCGGTGCCACCGCTGCTCCACGCCGAGAACAGCGCGGCGCTGGTGCGGCGTAGCCCAAGCCCCTGGGGCGCGGCGCGGCCGGGCGTCTTCTTATATGGAGTGGGCAGTGGGCCCACGGCGGCGCTGCAGCCGGAGCCGGTGGCGCATCTCAAGGCCCGCGTGCTCGAGGTGCGCACGGTCGCCTCGGGCGAATCCGTGTCGTATGACGCCACGTATCGCGCTCGTGGGGACCGGACCATCGCGACGGTCGCCGTGGGCTACGGCGATGGCTACCGCCGCGCGCTCTCCAACCTCGGCCACGGCTTGCTCCGAGGGCAGCTGGTGCCGGTGGCGGGCATCGTCACGATGGATATGCTGATGCTTGATGTGACCGGGCACGCCTGCGCGCCGGGCGATGTCGTCACGTTGCTGGGCCGCGATGCTGACGCGGTGCTCACGGCCGAGGCGGTCGCCGGGCCGGCGGGAATCTCGCCGTACGAGTTGCTCACGGGGCTGCGGCAGCGCTTGTTGCGAGTCTACGCGGGAGGGGTGTGATGGCACG
>CAYPYY010000177.1:2340-3870 GCA_964414995.1 uncultured Gemmatimonas sp. | reverse complement strand
GGCGCCTCCGACTCCACCTTGCGCGACATCGTCGTGGCGATCGGGCCCTGGCCGTCGATCGGACGCCCCAGCGCGTCCACGACGCGGCCGACCATCGCGGGGCCGACGGGGACCTCGAGCACGCGGGCGGTGCGACGGACCTCGTCGCCCTCCTTGAGCTGGAGGTAGTCGCCGAGAATGACGGCGCCGATGTTGTCTTCTTCGAGGTTGAGGGCGAGCGCGGTGATGCTCTCGCCGGTCTCGGAGGACTTGATCTCGAGCATCTCGCCGGCCATCGCCTTCTGGAGGCCGTAGATGCGGGCGATGCCGTCCTTCACTTCGAGAACGGAACCGACCTCCTCGACGTCGAGGGCATTGAGGTCAGCGGCCTCAATCTCGCGGAGGAGAATGTCCTTGATTTCGCCCGGGCGCAGCGCCGTCTGGGAAGCCATATCGGTCGAGTGGTAGAGCGTGGGAGAAGCGGAATCGGGGGCGTGGCGGGCCGGGGAGCCGAGGGGTCGCCACGCGGTTTTGGTATAGCTTGTGAAAATAATCACAATCGCCGGCTTCCCGCAACATCCGGCGACCTAGCTGCGGGAGCGTCCCCGACCCTGCCGAACGAAGCGGTCCATCAGGTCTTCCGGCCGGAGCCGCGCGAGCGAACCCGACTTCACGCCCAGCAGCCGCTGGCAGGTCGCGCTCAGGTGCGACGCCGAGGCAAAATCGAGCACGCGCGCGATGTCCGGAACGTCGTAGCCCGGGTTCTTGGCGAACTCTGCCGCGGCAAGCAGGCGAACGAGATCGATCACGCGCTTCAGGTTGGGCGCGCCGTCCGCGGAAAAGCGTCGGCTGAGATGCTCCCGCGTCAGGCCCAGGGCGCTGGCAATCGCCTCGGTGCGGACCACCCGGCCGCCCTGCGCGACGATATACCGCCAGGCATCGCACTGTAGCGGCGTCGAGAGTCCAAGCCGCGCTGGCGCATCGCGCAGCGCCGTGGCAAACCGCACCGTGAACGTGCCGGGCAGGACCACCTCGCGAACGACATCGTCGTCACAGCCCTCGGCAAGGCAGTCGGCGAACTCGAGTGCCATTGCACGCGAGACCGTGGGCATATCCGCGGGCCGGAGCGCCGCCAACGCGTAGAACGGGATGCTCGGAAAGTCGCGGGCGACTCCGGCTGCGGCCCAGACCTCGTCGCCCGGCTGCGCAAAATCCACCACGACAGCGTCCACGAGCGAGGTGTGGAGCGCGTTGACGAGGTCGTCGCGAGTGCGCACGAAGTGCACGCGCCCCCGACGCTTGGAGAGCGCGCGCCGCACGAGGTCACGCGCCCGCTCGCGACTGCCGTACGCGACAACCGAGGGAAGCGCGAGTGCGCCCAGCGTCCGCTCGGGCATCTCAGGCCTCGGGGACGGCGGCGGCGCTCGCGCTCAGCAGCGCGTGCGCCTGCTCGAGCACCGCGCGCGCGTTGTCGTACGCGATCATCTTCACGGCTTGGTCGAACGACGCCCAGCGACACGCCGTGATGCCCTCGGCGCGCTGCGGGCTCGT
>CAYPYY010000177.1:0-2240 GCA_964414995.1 uncultured Gemmatimonas sp. | reverse complement strand
CCGCCGGCCGAGACTTCCTCGCGGGGTTTGCGCTTGCGGGTCACCGCGTGCCGAGTCCGGCAGCGAGCGCGGGATCCACCTCCGCTCTTCCCTCGATGAACTGCCGCACGATGGGGTCGCGCGTGGCCTTGATCTCCTCGACGGTCCCCACCTGGCGCACCGTGCCCTCGTAGAGCATCGCGATGCGCGTGCCCACGGTATACGCGCTGCGCATATCGTGCGTGATGACGATGCCGGTGACGCCGAGCTGGCGCTGCATACGCACCATCAGGTCGTCGATGATGGCGCTGGTGACCGGGTCGAGTCCCGTGGTGGGCTCATCGTACAGCAGGTACTTGGGCCGGATGGCGATCGAGCGCGCGATGCCGACGCGCTTGCGCATTCCGCCGGAGAGCTCGGAGGGCAGCCGCACGCCGACGTCGGCGTCGAGGTCCACGAGCTCGAGCGACTCCTTCACCCGCTCCTGGATCTCGGACTCCGAGAGCAGGCCTTGCTTGCGGAGCCCCATTGCGACGTTGTCGGCGATGGTCAGCGAGTCGAAGAGCGCCGCGAACTGGAACACGTACCCGACGCGCCCACGCAGCGCGTACAGCTCCTTGCGGGCAAGCTTCTGGACCTCGAGCCCGTCCACGAAGACGCGACCCTGGTCCGGCTCGAGCAGGCCGACGATGTGCTTGATGGCCACCGACTTGCCTGTTCCCGAGTAGCCGATGATGACCATCGTCTCGCCCTCCTTGACCTCGAGGGAGAAGCCGCGGAGCACGGAGTTTTCGCCGAACGACTTGTGGACGTCCTCAAATACGATCACGACAACGGCAGATGTGAGATGTAAGGTGTGAGATGTGAGCGTACTGCGTCGTGAATATGGCTACGCGCCGATGGGTCCGCATCCCGCCGCGCACGAAAAAGCAGAAGGGTGGGCCGAGTCGCTCGGCCCACCCTCTTACATCTCACACCTTACATCTCACATCTGCAGTTGCACTTAGGCCGCAAAGCTCCCGAGCGCCCGGCCGACGTCGCCCTCACGGAGCCGCTTGAGCGCACGGTCGCGCAGCTGGCGGACCCGCTCGCGCGTGACGCCGAGCATCGACCCGATCTCCTCGAGCGTGTGCTCGCGACCGCCCTCGAGTCCGAAGTAGAGTCGCAGCACCTTGGCGTCGCGCGGCGGCAGCGTGTTCAGCGCGTGTTCGATTTCGTCGTTGAGGAAGCGGTTCATCGCCTCCTCCTCCGTATCGGGCATCTCGTCGGCGACGAAGCGCTCGATCAGCGAGCGGTCGCCGTCGGGATCCATCGGCGCGTCGAGGCGCACATCGCCGGTGTTCAGCGCGGCGAGCGACTGCACGACGTCCACGGAGAGGCCGGTGACCTGGGAGAGCTCTTCCGGGGTGGGCTCGCGCCGAAGCTTCTGGCGAAGGATTTCCGAGGCCTTGATGATGCGCGAGAGGTCGGCGGTGCGGTTGAGCGGCACGCGGACCGTACGGCCCTGGCGCGCCAGCGAGCTCAGGATGGCCTGCCGGATCCACCAGACGGCGTAGGAGATGAACTTGACGCCCTGGTCGGGATCGAACTTCCGCGCGGCGGTGAGGAGGCCGACGTTGCCCTCGCCAATGAGGTCGATCAGCGGGAGGCCGCGGTTCTGGTACTTCTTGGCCACGGAGATGACGAAGCGCAGGTTGCGCTTCACGAGCTCCTGGAGGGCGTCCTGGTCGCCGGCGCGGATCTTCCGGGCGACCTCGATTTCCTCGTTCCCCTTCAGGAGGGGGTACGTGGAGACCTCGTAGAGGTACTGATCGAGGATGTCGCGCTCGGGCTCGCTGGGGGCGATGCCGGCGGGCGCCGTGCGGCGCTTACGCTTCTTGACTTCGGTGGCCATTGCTTATGGGATCGTGGGCGCGAGACGCAGCCCGGCGAAAAAACGGGGGAGAAAAGCGAGCCAAAAGATACAGCTTTCCGACCGGGACGCCAGCACCAACTCTTGACCCTCGATATACTCGCGGATAGCTTCCTCGGTTCCTGTTGGACACGTGTCGGAGCGGTCGCGGCGCGTGGTCACGGGGGCGTAGCTCAGTTGGGAGAGCGCTTGAATGGCATTCAAGAGGTCAGGGGTTCGATTCCCCTCGCCTCCACTGGCCGCCGGTCGCGATGGCGGCGTGGAACGAAGGAACGCGGGGCAGTCCAGGCCCGCCACGCGGGAATAGCTCAGTTGGTAGAGCACAACCTTGCCAAGGTTGGGGTCGCGG
>CAYPYY010000176.1:0-3889 GCA_964414995.1 uncultured Gemmatimonas sp. | reverse complement strand
GATCGCACGCCGGCGGGGACGGTGGCGCTGGATGATGTCGGGTTCCGCGTGATGTCGCCGTGACGCTCCACCCACACGGCGGGTAGTACTCATCGAGATGAGAATTCGAACCCTGCTTCCCGTCGTGGCCCTCGCGGCCACCCTCGCCTGCGAGCAAGGGCTCACCGACCCCTTCCGCGGTGAGCTCTCGCTCGCGGTGCCGGCCGCCTCGGCCGTCGCGGGCTCGATCGTCGACGTCAGGTTCCAGAACGGCAGTGACGAGGCGTTGCTACCGCTCTTCCCCTGCGGCGGCTCGTTCGAACGCTGGGACGGGGCGCGGTGGGTCGAGGCGCCGCCGCCATTGATGGCCTGCCTCGCGCAGGTGGTCATCGAGCCGCTGGAGCCGGGCGAGGCGCGCACGTTCGACTACTACCTCCCGCTGGGCGTGTCGCCGGGGCGGTACCGCGCGACGGGCAGCTTCGCCACCATCGGCGCGACGGAGTCTTACTCGCGCGCATCGAACGAGTTCACGGTCGTCCTGTCCGCGGCGCGCTAAGTCAACTTGTTTCTCCCAGCGGCCGACGGCCGCTGCGTACGCGCGGTGGTGCGTGGTCCGTGCGTTAACGCCTCCCATTGACGCGTGCTGGTCCGTCCCCGGAGATTGCCAGAGGCCGCGCTTTGACGCCGGATTGCCGCGATCGCAATCGGTGTGAATTCAGTGACTGGCCTTCCCGGTGAAGGAGGTGCCTCCGCACGTGAGACCTCGCGTCCTCGCCATCGCTCGCGTGTTGCTCGCGCCGGCCACGCTGCTGAGCGCCGAGCTTTACGCGCAGGAACTCCGCGGGCAGGTGCGCGCGGACTCTCAGCCTGCCGTTGGCGTAATCGTCGAGGTGCGCACGGGGAGCGGCGCGGCGCGTATCGCCGCTGCGCTCACCGACCAGCGCGGTGGATTCAGCCTCCGGGTGCCAGCCCACGATACCATCGTGGTCGTTGCGCTCCGCATCGGCTATCGGCCGACAATCGCCGGTCGTTTCGCGTTGGGGCCCGGCGAGGTTCGCGAGATCGACGTTGATCTGTCGGCCGAGGCCGTGACGCTCTCGCCGGTGCGTGTCGTCAGCGCGGCGCGATGCCGCGCAGATGAGCCCGACCTGCCCGCACTGACCGCTGCCCTGACCGAAGTACGCAAGTCCGTTCAGTCCAGCCAACTCTCATCGAACAACGGGCGTGTGCTTGCACGCTGGGAGCTCACGACGCAGCTCGCCACACTCCGCGGCGACCCCGTCGGCGAGCCGACGCGACGGCGCCAGGAATCGCGCACGGATCGGCCGTTCGTCGGCCTCTCCGTGGACTCGCTCGACGCGCGCGGCTATCTCGTCGTCTCGGGCAACGAGTACCGCTACGCGGCCCCTGACGCTGAGGCGTTGCTCTCGGAGCGCTTCGCTGCGGGCCACTGCTTCCGGCTGGTGCCGTGGAATCGTGACGCGCGCGACTGGATCGGTGTTGGGTTCGCTCCCGTGGAGCATCGACGCGGGATCGTCGGCATCGAGGGCACGGCGTGGCTTGATCGCAAGACAAGTGAGTTGCGGCGACTCGAGTTTGCGTACGTGAATCTGCCCTCGACGCTCCGCGACGCACCCGCCGGCGGCGACGTCGAGTTCGTGCGATTGAACAGCGGTGCTATTGTCGTCAGTCGATGGTCCATACGGATGCCACGACCCACCGAGCGCGTGGAGCCACAGTACCGGCTTGGCCGCCGCGTCGGTGAGCATCGAGTCCTGCGGCTCGAGACGATGGAGATCGCAGGCGGCGAGTTGTTGGACGTGCTGTCGGGCGGTGCGTCCGTCCTCGCGGGCGCACCACGGCCAGCGGAAGCGCGCCCACAGACCATCGGTGCTGCCGCGCTCTGTGAGGGGGCGCCGTCGGCCGGCGAGGGCACGCTCTGGGGGCAGCTCGGGGTGGCGGTCTCAGGCGATGCCGCGGTCGTGGCAGAGTGGCCGTCGGAGTCGCGGTGGGAGCCGTCCGGCCGCGTCGCAGTGGAGCGGCGGCGCGTGACGGCAACACTCTCGAGCACTGGTCTGTGGTACTTCTGCCGGGTGCCGCGCGACACGCCGATCGAGATCGGGCTCAGCGGGCATTCGACACTGCGTACGTGGATTCCACCTGCCGAAGCGCAGGTTTTACTTGATTTGACGCCGACACTCGGGGTCGAGGTCGATGCACGAACGGAGCGAGTGGGCCGCGTAGACGGAGAGCTCGTTGATTCGCTGCGTGGTGGACCCTGGGCCTCCGCCGAGTTGCGCATTCTCGGCAGCGAGCGACGGGCAATCGTGCACCCGTCCGGCCGCTTTTCGATTGATTCGCTTCCTGTAGGCACGCACACGCTCATTGCCACGGACGACGAGTTGTTCGCGCTTGGCCTGGGTCCCGTCGTGCACTCGGTGACCGTTACCGCGGCGCAGCCCGCCGCGAGGGTGCAGCTCAGCACACCCTCGGCGACGAGCATCTTCGCCACGCGCTGCGGACGCGCGCCGGCAGTTGGTGAGTCTGTCCTCGTGGGTCAGGTGCGATCCACGCGCGGCCTCGCGGCCCCGTCTGTCGAGGTGCACGCGTTCTGGTCGCGGGCACGAATTGCGCGCGACCGCAACGAGCGTGAGGAGTTCGTCGTCGTGGACACGACCGACGCCCGTGGGCAGTTCACGCTGTGCGGTGTTCCCGCACGCGGCGAAACGTCCGTCGAGGGCGACGTGTCGATCCTCAGCAGTGGGGCCGTGACGCTCGTCGCGACCGGCGCCGATGCCGCGAGTGGCGAGGTCGTCGTCGAACTCGGGGGCGCCGGGTTGAAGCGGCGAGACCTCACGGTTGGTCGCGCTCGCGAGGTCACGCGCGCATCGGGTCGCGTGCTTGACCTGCTCGGCCGACCGGTGCCGGGCGCGACCATTGTCATTGGAGGGACGGACGCACGCGTGGCGCGGTCGGACTCACTGGGCCGCTGGATCCTGGATTCGGTGCCCGTGCGGAGCACGCAACTCGCGATTCGCGCCCTCCGGTACACGCCCATTATCGGAAGTCTCGAACCGATCGGCGGGCGCTTCATTATCGGCGACGTGCGGCTCGAACCTGCGCCGCAGGTGCTCGCCGCCGTCACCGTCCGCGGCGCGGTCGGAGATCTCGGCTACCGCCAAGCCTTCGAGGACCGTCGGCGATCATTCGCCTTTGGAACGTTCCTCGGCGATTCGCTACTGAGCCGGCAGGTTGTAGTGACGCCGCAGTTCGTCATTCGGCATATCCCGAAGGCGCGGCACAACCTCACGGGCTTCGCAGTCAATATCTCCGGGCATCGCGCACGCGATCCGCAAGTGACATACGGACGTTCCAAGATTGCGTTTGAGGTCGACTCCCGTGGTCCAGAAGGCGCGATGAGCCTCTGCTTCCCGCGTTGGTTCATCGATGGCGTTGATTTCGGGTGGCCTGCGGCAGACGAGGAGGAGCTCTACCTCAGACAGGCCAAGCGCATCGAGGTCTACAAGGCGTCCCTCGCGCCCCCACAGTTCAACGATTTCGACGGCTGTGGCGTGATCGTCATCTGGACGCGCTGACGCTAGGACGCGCCGCCCGCCGCGAGGTAGATTTCGCGGATGACAATGCGCGAGCAACTCGATCTCCTGGCCCAGCGCCGCGCCGAGTCCGAACTCGGCGGCGGCGCTGAGCGCCTCAAGGCCCAGCACGACAAGGGCAAGCTCTCCGCCCGCGAACGCCTCGACGTCCTCCTCGACGAAGGCAGCTTCGTCGAACTCGACCGCTTCGTCACCCACCGCTCCAACGACTTCGGCCTCGACAAGTCGCGGCCCTACGGCGACGGCGTCGTCACCGGCTACGGCAAGATCCACGGCCGCCTCGTCTACGTCTTCTC
>CAYPYY010000175.1:2004-3925 GCA_964414995.1 uncultured Gemmatimonas sp. | reverse complement strand
CTCTCGATGGACGTCCCGCCGACGGACCTGAAGCCGCTGTTCGAGACCATCGTGAAGCACGTGCCGCCGCCACCGTCGGATGCGGCTGCGCCGTTCCAGATGCTCGTCTCCACGATCGACCACTCCAACTACCTCGGCCGTCTCGCCATCGGACGCATCGAGCGTGGCACCGTGAAGCTCGGCGACACCGTCACGCTCCTTCCGGTAGACCACGCGCTCAAGGGCACGCCGGGGCGCGTCACCAAGATCTTCGGCTACGAGGGACTGGAGAAGATCGAGGTGCAGCAGGCCACGGCGGGCGAGATCATCGCGCTCGCCGGCTTCGAGCACGTCGAGATCGGCCTCACGCTCACCGACGCCGAGCATCAGGACCGGCTCGAGGGCATCGCCGTCGAGGAGCCGACCATCTCGGTGGACTTCCTCGTCAACAACTCGCCCTTCGCGGGCCAGGACGGCAAGTTCGTCACCTCGCGCCAGATCAAGGAGCGGCTGGAGCGCGAGCTCGAACGCAACGTCGCGTTGCGGGTCGAGGAGACGGACTCGACCGACACCTGGACCGTGTCCGGCCGCGGCGAGCTGCACCTCTCCATCCTGATGGAGACGATGCGCCGCGAGGGCTACGAGTTCCAGGTCTCGCGCCCACGCGTCATCACGCACGTCGGGCCGAACGGCGAGAAGCTCGAGCCCTATGAGGAACTCGCGATCGACGTGCCCGAGGAGTTTATGGGCACCGTCATCGAAAAGCTCGGGCCTCGGAAGGCGTCGATGATCGAGATGAAGAACCCCGGACAGGGTCTAGTGCGGCTCGTCTACAAGATTCCGGCGCGCGGACTCTTCGGGTACCGCTCGGAGTTCCTCACGGACACGCGCGGCACCGGCATTATGCACCACCGATTCCTCGAGTACGGGCCCTGGGCCGGCGCCCTCGCCGGTCGCGACCGCGGCGTGCTCGTCTCGATGGAGGCCGGCAAGATCATCGCCTTCGCGCTCGGCAACCTCCAGGAGCGCGCCACGTTGTTCGTCTCGCCGGGCGATGAGGTGTACGAAGGAATGATCTGCGGCGAGAACTCGCGGCCCGGCGATATGGACGTGAACCCGACCAAGGAAAAGAAGCTCACGAATATGCGGTCCAAGAGCGCCGACGACGCCATCCAGCTCGAACCCCCCCGTGTATTGACGCTGGAAGGTGCATTGGAGTATATCGAGGACGACGAGCTGATCGAGGTGACGCCCAATCACATCCGGTTGCGCAAGCGGATGCTCAAGATGAGCGATCGCAAGCGCATCAACCGCGATGCGAAGCGCGAACGGGCGGAACTCGCGTAAGCCGACGAACCAACCCCTACTGGAGAACGGTCAACAATGCGGGGCAGCGTGGTGTCGCCGTGGACCCTGGGTCCGACTGACGACGAAGAGGAACTCGACGGGCTCGATGCCGACCTCGACGAGGACGACGAGTTCGACGACGAGGACCTCGATGACGAGGAGCTCGACGACGACGATCTCGATGACGACGAGGACGACGATGAGTACGACGACGACCTCGACGACGACCTGATCGACCTCGACGACGAGTACGACGACACCGACGAGGAGGATCGCCCGCACCCGGGCCGCTTCGACGAGTGACGCGCGACCGGCGGTCGCGCCCAGCGCAGTGCCCCGCGGGGGATGCCGGCTTCGGCATCCCCCGCTGTCGTTAGCCCAGCGCCGCCTCGAGCCGGGCGATGATCGTGCGGAGCACTGTCACGCGGGCGAACCGCTTGTCATTCGCCGGTACCACGGTCCAGGGCGCCGATTCTGGCGAGCAGCGCTGCAGCATCTCCTCGATCGCCTCGCGATACGCCGGAAGCTTCTTCCGGTTGCGCCAGTCTTCGTCCGTGATCTTGTGGCGCTTCCAGGCGATGCGCTTGCGCTCCTC
>CAYPYY010000175.1:0-1904 GCA_964414995.1 uncultured Gemmatimonas sp. | reverse complement strand
GCCGCGATGCCGACCACGCGGTAGAGCCGCGGGTCCATCGCCTGTGTGACGCGCCGGATCGTGCTGCCCTTGCCGGCGGCGTCCCACCCCTCGAAGACCAACACGGTCGCACGCTGCGCCGCGCGCGCCGCCCACGTGAGGCGCGCCAGGCGCTCCTGGAGCACGTGCATCTCACGCTCGTACGCTGCGACGGAGAGCCGCTGCTTGAGATCCACCGCGTCGAGTACCGACGCACCGGGCACCCAGTCGCGCGGTGCCGGCTTGGCGCGCCGCGCTGCCGTCTTCGCCGCGGCCCGTGTCGCGGATCGCTCCACCGCCTCCTCGAGCGTCGCCGTGAGCAGCTTGGCCGCTGCCACCTCGCGATGCCGGCGGTCGGTCGCGTCCACGATGTGCCACGGCGCGTTCGGCTGGTGCGTGTGCACGAGTGCCGCGTCCGAGACCTCGCGAAAGCGCTCGTACTGCCGAAAGTGATCCCAGTCGTCGGGGCCGAGTCGCCCGTCCTTGTCGAGCTGCTTGAGTCGCGCGCGCTGCGCCGGCTTGGAGAGATGCAGCCACAACTTCACGAAGTGTGTGTTGCCATCGGTGAGCATCCGTTCGAACGCGACGATGCGGTCGAGCTCGGGCAGGAAGTGCTTCTTCTTCCGGCGCTTGGTCACGCGGTCGATGATGGGTCGCGTGTACCACGAGCCGAAGAAGATCCCCACGCGCCCGGCTGCGGGCATCGCACGCCAGAACCGGTAGAAGTGCGGCCGTTCGGTCTCCTCGTCGGAGGCGTCCCAGAACGCCTGTGTGTTCACGGCGCGCGGATCCAGCCATTCGTTGAGCCGGTGGACCAGCTCGCCCTTGCCGGCGCCGTCCGAGCCGGAGACGATGACAATGACCTGCTCCCCACTGTCGCGGAGGGCGAAGTGGGCCTTCAGGAGCCGCGGCCGGAGGTGGCGCAGCGTGGTCTCGTACGCACGGTCCGAGAGGGTGAGGCCCTGTTCGGCAGACTCGAGCATCGGGGGCGGGGCAGGGGTTCACCCGCGAGAGTGCTGCGCGGGCCGGTGCGCCGCAAGTCGGGAATCGCGGTGTGTGCGGTCGGGGAAACCCCGCGCGTCCCGGTTGACCGAGTGGTCTGGTTCCGCTTTATTTCAAGGCTCGCCGGGCCTGTAGCTCAGGTGGTTAGAGCGCACGCCTGATAAGCGTGAGGTCGGAGGTTCAACTCCTCCCAGGCCCACTCCGTCCGGAAAGCACCGAGGCCCTGCCAGAGACCCTGGCGGGGCCTTCGTGCTTTCGCGCACGTCACCCCAGTGCGACGTCCAGCACCATCATCACAATGAAGCCGCCAATGAAGCCCAGCGTCGCGAGATCCGTATTGTCCGCCTGCTGCGTCTCCGGAATCACTTCCTCGACGACCACATAGATCATCGCGCCCGCCGCGAAGGCCAGCGCGTACGGCAGGATCGGCTGCATAAAGAGCACCGCCGCCGCGCCCACGACGCCGGCGACCGGCTCCACCATCGCGCTCGCCTGGCCGAACATAAAGCTGCGCGTGCGCGACAGCCCCGCGCGGCGCAGCGGCATCGACACCGCGATGCCCTCAGGGAAGTTCTGCAGGCCGATGCCGATCGCCAGCGCAACCGCCCCGCCGATCGTCGCCTCGGGAATGCCGGCCGCCACGCCCCCGAACAGCACGCCGACCGCTAGTCCCTCGGGGATGTTGTGCAGCGTGATGGCGAGTACGAGCAGCGTGGTGCGATGCCAGGGCGTCTGCACCCCCTCGGAGCGCGAGGGGTCGAAGTTGATGTGCAGGTGCGGCAGGACCTTGTCGAGCCCGTAAATGAAGAGCGCGCCAGCGCCAAACCCGACGGCCGCCGGCAGCCAGCCCGGGACGCCCATCCGCTCACTCATCTCGATCGCCG
>CAYPYY010000174.1:0-4014 GCA_964414995.1 uncultured Gemmatimonas sp. | reverse complement strand
GTGGCTGTCAACCTCGCGGTGATGCTGCGCGGGCTCTGGCACCGATACAGCGTGCACGGCGGCGACGGCGCGATTCGCCGAAAACCTCTGCGACGCTCTGATGACAGGTAGCTAGACTAACACCCATCTCAGCCGCGAACTTCTTGCGGTTGCGACGCCCCATTCCCGAACACGGCTGACTACGACCGCTTCCGCCCCCGCCGCACCTGCGCTGCGGGCGCAGGAAGCCCTAGAGCGCGGTGGGCAGAGCCTAGTGGTAGATGGTGTAGTACCACACGCCGTCGACTTCGACGAAGTAGGTCTCGATCCCTCCTTCTGCCGCTCGGATCGCCCGCACTCGCGTCACCGTGCGCGCCACGGCGACGATCGCAGGCGCGTCGACCCGCCGATACATCGCCAGGTTGACTGACTCGAGGTACACGACTCGTAGCCCGTGCGCCGGATTCATCCACTCGAAATCCCTGACGACGCTATCGCCGCGCACGATCACGAGGCGGGGGCTCAGCGCCGACGGTCGGACACACCAGAAGGCCGCGCTGCTCTCCTCCGCGCCTTCCAGCACACCGTACGTGTACGGCGGATCAATCATTCCCGGCTCCGAATAGAAATCTGGAACGGGCTGGCAGTTGAGCCGAGTTGCCACCTTCTGCAGATCCTTGGGCAGAACGCCCGGTTGGGCCGCGGCAGTGGCCGAGCAAAACGCGAGCGCAAGACTGAGGGAAAGCATTGATCGCAATAGACTCGCAGCCATCAACGCTCACCCTTCTGGTGCGAACCGCTCCCTCGCGAGTACTTCGCGAAGAGCTGGCGGATGATGAACACTAGGTTCACGGCGACAACCGCACCGAGCCCGCGTGAGAGTCTGATGGCACGCCATTCGATAGCGGTTGCCGAGACAAGTGCGACCGCGCAGATGAGCAGGGCAACCAAGCTCGCCAGTCCCTCGTCAGCCGTCGGAACTCTTTGGGTGGCCCATCCCCGGATCCCCGCCTTCAGACGAACCCACATCGACGAAGGCTTCAGTAGCAAGGCAAGCAGGACTGCAGCAACACACGAGAGGAACACCGTGTCCTGCGCGATGCTATAGTCACTCGTTCCCGGCGTGAAGAGGCGTGGAAACTGCGAGACCAAGGCCAGTCCAACCAGAACGAGCGTCACGGCCTCTGATGGCCGCCGTACTCGCGGGTGCCGCCTGAGCCACTCCCTCAGAGTCGCAATGACGCTATTCACCAGACCTCCCACAGCGGTGTTGGATAAACTAGCGGCGCGGTAGCCGAAGGTTGTCGGTAACGATCGGCGCAACTTGCCTCGGTGACCCCTCCGTACGCAGGTTTTGTCGCGACATCGCCTCGCCGCTAGCGGATTCTAAGAACGTTGAGATAGCGTCAGCGGGCGGGTTCGTTCCGTTGGCTCGCGGACCGCCAAGTGCCTCAGTCAAGCGAGCTCGTGCGTCTGCTGCTTCGCGCATCTGACGCGGCCTCGGCCCACCACGAGCCGCGATATTCTCAGCGATCCGAGCTCGACGCGAGAGATCCGCAATGACGTCCCGGCTCGTCGGAACATTTCGAGCAGGCGCGTCGAAAGCGCCCGCCCCTGCCGCGCCACCAAAAATATAGCCGAGTGCTGCGTCCTGTCCGAACTGCGCAAGTCCATAGGTTTCTGTCTGGCCCAACTTCGCCTGCGCAAACCCTTGCCCCACGCTGATTGTGGTGTTGGAAAGTACCGTCACGGTCAGACCTCTACCCAACGCCGAGACGCCTCCCGTCGGTGCGCCAGTACCAGTGGCAATCGCTAGGTCGACCGGATCAACCTTGCCGCGGTGAGTTTGAATTGCGAGCTCCACCGCGAAGCCAACCGCGGCGCCGACGATAATGTGCGGTGATCTCCCGTCGGGATCATTCAGCCGGGCGGGGTCGTTCAGGACGTCGGCGTACGGGCTCCACTCCGTGTACGCCGCCGCCAGCGGGTCCACGCTCCACCAGCGCCCGAGCGCCGACAGGTAGGTCCGCGCCTCCACGTGGTCCAGCCCCGCCGTCACCGCGCGCACGCTCCCGAGCAGGTCCGCGTGGTAGTGCCGCCGCGCCCCCGCGTGCGGCTGGCGCCCGACGACGCGGTCGCCGGCGAGGACGTTGAAGTGCCAGGCCGTCGGGCTGCCGGCCGCGTCGTAGTGGTGGGCGCCGATGTTGCCAGCGGGTACGGGGCGGCCGCGGCACCGTTGACGTCGATGTAGTGCATACCTGAGTCGAAGCTGATTACTTCACATACCTCTGCGGCCTGCAGGCTTCACCGCGCCGCCGTACGTCTACGCCCCCATCGCGAATCGAAATGAGCACATCAATGCGCTCGCTTGAGCCGTCCATCTGGCCAAGGGCGCACAGCGGCAGGAAGAGGCTGTCCATTCCAATTCGACCAGAGTCGCCAGCGCGCACGATCTCCTCGTCGACTGGATAGATGGCCACGCGAAACGCAACGCTGTCCCGAAGAACGTACACAATCGAGGAGTCGGATTCCTGCGGTCCCCCGAGATCACCGTAACGGAGCATCAGAACCAGATGGCGCGACGCGCTGGTGTCAGCTGCGAGCGTGAGCGTAGATACCTCCGCGAATGCCGAGTCAAGGCGCTGATTGCCCTGCTGCGCGGCCAGCCGCATAATCCGGCGAGATACGTCACACCTCAAGGAGGCGGAGAAGTCGGACTCCGGCAAGAAGCTGATTTCCGCAACGGACTCCTCGCACGCTCTAGGGTTGCGTGGCGCATCGTCGCTGCGGCCGCAGCCGATAAGGATGAGGGCGACAAGCAAGAGCGCAGGTCGATTGGTGTCGGTCACGGACGACTCCGAGAATCCTTGCGATGTCGACTGGGTCGCTTGTCGTACCTACTCTGCCTGACGGTGCCGGCGTTAACGCAATCCGTCAAGCCTTCATATACCTTGTGAATCGATGAGTAAGCTCACTGAGAAGGAAGCGTTCGCTGCGATGTTCGCGTTCCTCGAACACCGCTTCAGCCTCACCGCCTCCGACGACTTGGCCAGCCTGCTGGGCGGAATGTCGTTGTTGCCCGACGGCGCGCCGGCGGATGCGGCCCTCTGGCAGGATTGGCTGGACGCTGTTCACAAGGCGAAAGCGGGAAAGGTACGCGGCAACCTGGACCTCAGGTGACACAAAGGGCCGGACCCTCGATGCGCAGCGAACCCTTGATACGGCGCGCTTCTTACGCGAGTGACTTCACCGAACCTCCCAAATGGCGGGATCACTGCTCGCACCCACTCCCGAACAGCGCGGTAGTTCTTGCGCTCACCCGATGACGCCGCAACTGGTGATCGCTGCGCTGCTGCTCGCGGCGCTCGTTCGTGCGAGCGGATCGGAACTCGGTGCGCTACGCGCCGTCCAAGCTGCTGCCAATCGTGCGCTTGCAGAAGGCCGAATCGTACCAGGACCCAACGGCATCTTGCCGGGGAATGGGCTCGGGGCAGTACTCGATGTCAACGGAGTGAGGGTCCAACTAATCGGAGGGCGTGTGGTAAACGGACTTGTTGAGCTCGGTTCGTTCCTCGGGATGTAGCTATGCGCACAAACGACCAAACTGAGCTTGAGACGGCCGTACTAAATCGTATGCACCGGATCTACCGCGATTCCGGGTTTCCGGCAGCCGAGTTCGTAAGCGTGCGGCGACGCGAGAACACCGGAGCGGGTCGGTATGTCGACCTCGAGTCCGCTGCAGAGCTTCGCGTGAGCGACGGGTACCTCGATCTGGGCGGGAGCTATATCGAGATGGAAGGCGTGTCCAACGGAATTATTGCGGTTGCACTCGTGCAATCCGGAAGGCTCACGCTGCTCGAGTTCAGTGTCTACGGCGGCGAGTCGTGGGACGGAGACGAGAGAGAGTGGCGAATCATCTGATGCGACAAACACGCGCCCGCTCAGCCGCGAATATTTTTTACGATTGCTTCCGCCCCCGCCGCACCCGCGCCGCCTTCGCCCGATTCCCACACGTCGCCATCTCGCACCACTTCC
>CAYPYY010000173.1:0-4056 GCA_964414995.1 uncultured Gemmatimonas sp. | reverse complement strand
GCGACGACACGCCGATCGCGTGGCTCGCGCCAGACCAGCGCTACGTCGAGAAGCTTGCCACGCCCGATGTCACGGTCGCGGATCTCATTGGCGACCTCGACCCCATCAAGGCCGCGCGTGGCGGGCACCTGCTCTCCGACGAGCTCTCCATTCACTACGGAATGCTGCCGCGCGCGCATCGCGGCATCTTCGCGCTGAACGAGCTGCCCGACCTCGCCGGCAAGGTGCAGGTGGGCCTGTTCAACGTGATGCAGGAAGGCGACGTGCAGATCAAGGGCTATCCGGTGCGCCTCGCGCTGGATGTCCTGCTCGCCTTCACCGCGAACCCCGAGGACTACACGGCGCGCGGCAAGATCATCACGCCGCTCAAGGACCGCATCGGCTCGGAGATCCAGACGCACTATCCGGCCACGGTGGACCTCGCGATGGAGATCACGGCGCAGGAGGCGTGGACGGCGCGCGATGGGTTGCCAGTGCGCATTCCGGAGATCGTGGCCGAGGTCGCCGAGCGCGTGGCGTTTGAGGCGCGCAAGGAAAAGAAGGTGGACCAGCGTTCGGGCGTGTCGCAGCGGCTCGGCATCACGCTGCTGGAGAACGTGGTGTCGAACGCCGAGCGGCGCGCCGTGCGGCTGGGTGAGACGGCCGTGGTGCCGCGCCTCGCCGACCTCTATGCCGCGCTGCCGGCCATCACGGGCAAGATCGAGCTTGAGTACGAGGGCGAGTTGGTCGGCGGCGCGGTCATTGCTCGCGAGCTGATCCGCCGCGCGGCCGGTGCGACGCTGCGCGAGCGCGAGGCCGTGTTGCCGCTCGACGAGATCGTGATGTGGTTCGACACCGGCTCGGCACTGCAGGTGAGCGATGATGCGAGCACCGCCGCCGCGCACACGGGCTTCACGACCGTGCCAGGCCTCGTGGAGATCGTGCGGGGGTCGTCGTTGCCGCACGGCAGTGACGAGGAGCTGGTGTCGTCGTGCGAGCTGATCCTCGAGGCGCTGGTGGCGCGACGCAAGCTCTCGCGCTCAGAGGGCGGGCAGTACGGGCGCTCAGTGCGCCGAAAGGGCGGGCTCGCGCCGGAATACCCAGAGAGCGAAGAGTAGCATCAGCACGGCGGTGCCACCGATCGCCCAGGTGGCACCGAACCACTTCGCAATCGCGCCGGCGACGAAGGACCCGATCGGCGAGCCGCCGATATAGACCATCACGTAGAGCGAGATGACGCGCCCACGCATCGCGTCGGGGACGATGTCCTGCAGCCGCGCGTTCACGAGCGCGTTGTTCACGATCATCGCGATCCCAACCACGAAGAGCAGCAGACCGTTGAGGCTCGGCACGCGCACGGCGGCGAATGCAATCAGCGCCACCGGAAAGACGTGCGACGCAAGGTAGAGCGTGCGTCCCTTGTTCCCCCCGCCACCCGTCGCCGCAATGGCGAGCGCCCCGACCATCGCGCCAATGCCGAGCGTGGCCATCAGCGCGCCGTAGCCGTCGGGGCCGAGCCCGAGCACGTCGCGCGCCACTACCGGCAACAACGTGATGACCGGCACGCCCAGCACCGAGAAGACCATCGCGAAGAGCATCAGCGTGGGAAGCGGACGCGTCTCGCGCACGTAGCGCACCGCTTCCGCGATGCCCTCGAGCGCGCTCTGGCGCGGACGCTCGGCGCTGTCGCGCACCGGCAGCGTGATCATCGCCAACCCCGCGAGCACGGCCAGGAAGCTCAGGGCGTTCAGACCGAAGGTCCACGGCATCCCGAGCTGCGCAATCACGACGGCGCCCAGTGACGGGCCGATCACGCGCGCGAGGTTGAAGCCCGTGGAGTTGAGCCCGATGGCCGCCGGCAGGTCGTCGCGCCCGACCAGCTCGACGAACAGCGCCTGGCGCGCGGGAATCTCGAACGCGGCGAGCGTCCCCCCGATGCTCGTCAGCGCGATCAGCCAACCGATGCTGAGATGCCCGGTCAGCGAGAGCAGCCAGAGTGCCGTCGCTTCCAGCAGCATCAGGCCCTGGGCGATGCGGATCACGCGCAGTTTGTCGGCGACGTCCGCAAGCATTCCGCCGGGCAGCGAAAACAGCAGGATCGGGAGGGTGCCGGCCGCGGCCACGAGTCCTACGAGGAAGGGGTCGTTGGAGAGCTCCAGCGCCAGCCACCCGACCGCCACCTGCTGCATCCACGAGCCAATCAGCGAGATGGTCTGTCCGATCCAGAAAATGCGGAAGTTCCGGTACAGAACCAGCGTCCGGAACGGATTCAGGGAGCGGGAGGCAGCCATCTATGCGAAATCTACACGGGTGGTAGGTTTCCTCGGTCCCTTCACCGCCACCCCGCCCCTCAATGGACATCCTGATTGCAGTCGCGTTTGTCGTCGGCGGGATCGCCCTCTTGGGCTACGGCGCCGATGTGTTGGTGCGGGGCGCCGTGTCGATTGCGCGGCGGCTGAACATTTCGGCGGCGGTCATCGGACTGACCATCGTGTCGATGGGCACGTCGCTGCCAGAGCTCACGGTGAGCGTGGCGGCCGCGCTCCGTGGCGCCTCGGACCTCAGCCTCGGCAACGTCGTCGGCTCCAACATCTTCAACGTGGGTGTGGTGCTCGGCGCGACGGCGATGGTGATGCCGATGCGCGTGCACGCGAGCGCGGTGCGGCTCGAGTGGCCGTTTATGTTCCTCGTCAGCTTTCAGCTGCTGTTGCTCGCTCGCGACGGACAGTTGGACCGACTGGAAGGCGCGTTTTTCGTCGTGGGCCTGGCGCTGTTCACCTGGTACGTCGTGCAGATCGGGCGGCAGGTCGGCGGCGAGGAGGCATCGGATCTCGACTCCGAAGTGGCGCGACGCGCCGAGAAGACGCATTCGATCGCAATGGCGTTCGTGCTGGTCGCCGCGGGTGTGGTGCTGCTCGTGAGCGGCGGCGAGCTCCTCGTCCGGGGCGCGGTCACGCTCGCCCGCGCGCTCGGAATGACCGACCGCATTATCGGGCTCACCGTGGTCGCGGCCGGCACGGGCGCTCCGGAGGCCGCTACGAGTCTCGTCGCCGCGCGACGCGGCCAGAGCGAAATCGCGCTCGGCAACGTGATCGGCTCCAACATCTTCAACGTGCTCGGCATTCTGGGCGTGACGGCGCTCGTGCTGCCACTCAATGTCTCAGCGACGATGGTGCACTGGGATATGGCGTGGATGCTGGGCATCTCGCTGCTGCTGTTCCCGATGATGCGCGTGCGTGCGACCGTGTCGAGGTTTGACGGCGCGGTCCTGCTCGCCATCTACGGCACGTATATCGCCCTCCTCGCGTTCAAACAGTAGCTTCCGGCAGGAGGACGCGATGCGGTTCCACACCTACAAGAAGTTCAGTCCGGAATCCGCGGATGCCGTGGACCTCCAGGCGTTGCTCGACAAGCTCGCCGACTTCCTGCTGCAGTCGGGGTTTGCCGGCGGGGGCAACCCGAACCCCTGGAGCTTCGAGGACGAGGAGCCTGGTGCCGACCGCTCGCTCGACGCGCTCAAGCAGGCCATTCTGGACGCGCTGATCCAGAGCGGGCAGTTCACGCCCGAGATGCTCGATGCCCTGCGCGGCGAGGGCGACGAGATCTCCGAGGCCAAGCTCTCCAAGCTGCTCGACGAGATCGTGCAACGGCTGATGGCCGAGGGATTCCTCAAGGCCGACGCACCGCCGCAGGCGCCTGCCGGGCATCAGTCGGTGTTCGGCCCCGGTGGGCTCGCGCAGGCCGCCGCCAAGGACGTGCAGTTCGACCTCACGTCCAAGGGCATCGACTTCCTCGGGCACAAGGCGCTGCGCGGGATCCTCGGCGGCATCGGCAAGAGCAACTTCGGCTCGCACGACACGCCGCATCTCGCGACGGGCATCGAGGCGGACGCGTGGAGCAAGCCCTACGAGTTCGGCGACGTGCTCAACCTCGATGTCAACGAGACACTCAAGAACGCGATGGCGCGAACGGGGTCGCTCGACGTTCCACTCGACCTCGACTATTCCGACCTGATGGTGCGTCAGAGCGAGTACCGCTCGAGCTGCGCCACGGTGCTGATGCTCGACTGCTCGCACT